>JAIXPK010000324.1 GCA_027486335.1 Verrucomicrobiaceae bacterium
GCAAAGCAGCCGAAGCTCAAAGCGCGTCCGCGGGCGGCAGATCAAGCGCCTGCGAGCCATCATGCCACAGGGCGATTGCGGCCCCTGACTATAATTACTAGGTTAACGCATATGGGGCGTTGCCCCGGTCTACGGTAGGGGGCGCCGTTGGCGCTTCCTGGTGGGCAGGCAGGCTAGAACGGAGAGGGGGCTTGCGCGAAGGCGCGGGGGGACGGGGGCTGGCTTTTTGGGGGAGTTGGGAGGGATGCAGCGGAGTCGGCGAGGAAGCGGTCGGTGAAGCCTGAGAGGTAGTCGCAGACGGTGCGGTGGAGGCCGTGGGAGGGGATGCGGGAGGTGGCGCCGGGGCCGAGCTGGTCTGGGTGGGTTAGGAAGTGGTTGAAGAGCTGGTGGATGAGGGAGCAGCCGTGGGCGTTGAGGGCGGCGACGGTGGGGTGGTGGTAGAGATTGGCGTAGAGGAAGCGGCGGAGGTCGGCGGCCATGCGGCGGACGTCGGGTGGGGAAGCGGCGAGGCGTTCGGGGAGACGTCGGACGTCGTCTGGGGAGGCTGGGTTGGCTGCGGCGATGCGGCTGGCGGTGTGGGAGACGAGTTGTTCGACTTGCCAGTCGATGAGGGTGCGGACGGTGTAGCGGACGGCGAGTTCGCCGGAGATGGTGGGGAATTGTGAGAGGACCTTGTGGGAGGCGAGTTGCCAGATTTCGAGGGAGTCGAGCTGCTGGACGGAGATGAGCCCGTGGTCGAGCCCGTCTTCGATGTCGTGGCTTGAGTAGGCGATTTCGTCGGCGAGGTTAGCGATCTGGGCTTCGAGGGAAGGTTGGGGGAAGGATTCGGGCGGTGAGGTGTGGGAGCCTGGGCGGTGGAGTGCGCGGTCGTGTTTACGGAGCCCTTCGAGGACTTCCCATGAGAGGTTGAGGCCGGGGATGTCGGGGAATTTGGATTCGATGAGGGAGACGATGCGGAGGCTTTGGGAATTGTGTTCGAAGCCGCCGTGGTCCTTCATGAGGGAGGCGAGCATTTCTTCGCCGGCGTGGCCGACGGGAGGGTGGCCGAGGTCGTGGGCGAGGGCGATGGTTTCTGCGAGGTCGGCGTTGAGGCGGAGGGCGGTGGCGATGGCGCGGGTGATGGAGGCGACCTCCATGGTGTGGGTGAGGCGGGTGCGAAGGTGATCACCGGAGCCGTTGAGGAAGACCTGGGTTTTGGATTCGAGCCGGCGGAAGGCGCGGGAGTGGATGATGCGGGCGCGGTCGCGCTGGAAGTGGGTGCGCCACGGGTGAGGTGGTTCCGGGTGGGCTCGGCCGACCGAAGTGCTGCTGAGCTGGGCCCATGGGGCGAGACGGGCGAGTTCTTCGGATTCAGCCAGCTCGCGGGAGAGGATCATGGGTCGGGCGGGAGTTCGACGTGGCGGAAGGAATTGTCAGTGGAGTCGTAGATGCCGAAGGAGACGGTACCGAAGCGGCCCATGATTTCGCCTGGGTTGGCCCAGATGGTGCGGCCGAGCTGGTGGGCGTAGCGCTGGTGGTCGTGGCCGCTGAAGACGGCGTCGAAGTGTTCCGAGGCGGCGATGTAGTGGGCGACGTCCGGGTAGTGGTGGAGGGCGATGCGGCGGTTGGCGATGTCGAGTTCTGCGAAGTGGCCGTGGAGTTTGACGTTCGGGTGTTTGGAGGCGACGCCGCAGAGGAGGAAGGCGTCGCCGTCGTTGTTGCCGAAGACGGCGTCGATGGGGCCGGGGAAGCCGGAGGCGAGGGCGGCGAGGGTGAAGGGTGCGCAGAAGTCGCCGAGGAAGCAGAGGTGTTCAGCGCCTTCCTGCTGGACAGCGGTGAGGACTCGCTGGAGGTTGGCGAGGTGGTCGTGGGCGTCGCTGAGGACGGCGATTTTCATGTGGTAGTGTTTTGCTGCGGGGGTGACAAGGCCGGGACGGCATTGCTACGGGTGGCTGGTTGGGAGGGGGCGGAGGGGGACCTCGGCGTTCCCGGGCTTGTGCGGTGACAAGGCCGGGACGGCCTTGCTACCGGGGAGATCAGCGGATGGCGGCGTGGATCCGGTGGACATCGCCGTGGTCGTCGAGGGCCTGGAGGAAAGAGGTGACTTCCTCGCGTTGGGCGTCGGTGAGTTCGGGGTAGTCCTTGGGGCGGTAGCTGAGTTCGGTGGTGGTGATGGACCAACCGGCGGCTTTGAGGGCCTTGGTGACGTTATTGAGTTCAGCGGGTTGGGTGAAGAAGCGAGCGGCGACGGCGTTGGGAGGGAGGTCTTCGAGGTCGTCGGCGGAGAGGATTTCGAGGTCATCGGCGCCGGCTTCGATGGCGGCGCTTTCTGGGTCGGTGCCTTCCGGGGCGTTTGCTTCGACGAGACCGACGTAGTCGAACATCCATGCGACGGCTCCCATGGAACCGGCGCGGAAGAGGACGCGGATTTCGGGGCCGGTGCGGTTATTGTTTTCGGTGAGGCACTCGACGAGAACGGGGACGCGGTGAGGGGTGAAGCCTTCGAAGATGACGGTTTCGATGGCGTCGGCTTTGCCGTCCTGGCCGGAGCCTTTGGCGATGGCGCGTTCGATGGTGTCGCGGTAGACGCTTTGTTTTTTAGCGGCTTCGATGGCGGCGGCGAGGCGCGGATTGAATTCCGGGCTTGGGCCGGCCATGCGTGCGGCGACTTGGATTTCGCGCAC
>JAIXPK010000084.1 GCA_027486335.1 Verrucomicrobiaceae bacterium
CCGGTGACGACGGCGGTGGACTGGGTGTAGTCGTTAGGGTGTCCGATGGTGAGAGTGCCCGAGCCTTTTTTGAGGATGGGGGAATTGGTGAGGGTTCCGGGGCCGGAGAGGAGGTAGCCGACGCTGGAGGAGAAGTCGAACGTGGCGGAGCTTGGGGCGACGGCGAGACCGGTGGGGATGGAGATGCTGGTGGAGGGCGTGAGGTTCAGAGGGCCGAAGGGGGCGACGAGGCCGGTGCCGTCGTTGGATGGGGCGAGGGCGGCGGTGACGAGGGCTGAGGCGGCTGGGGAGCTTTCGATGGCGGCTTTGACATTGGCGGCGGTGGAGATGAAGAGCCCGTTGGCGTCGAGCGCGAGGGTGACGGAGATGGCGGAGCCTGAGACACTGACGGAGAGTGGGGAGTTAGAGGCGGGAGGGGTGAGGTATTCGATGGTGATGGCGGTGCCGGCGTTTCCTGTGGTGAGGGCGGTGAAGACGAGGTCGTCGTTGGTGGAGGGGAGGTTGGTGATCAGGCTGGGTCTGACGTTTTCGCCGAAGGAGACGATGTCGAGATCGTAGAAGGCGTCGGGGTTGGGGCCGTTGAGCCAGTTGAGGGCGGCGTTGTCCCAGAGATTGTTCTGGTTGCCGGACCAGAGGAGCGGGGCGGCGGCGAAGTTGAGATTGATTTTGCCCGGCTGGGAGAAGTCGAAGCCGGTGCCGGGTCGGGCGGTGGGGACAGTGCCGGAGAGGGTGAGGTTGGTGGCGTCGCCGGTGAGGGTGCCGTCGTAGGAGAGGATGGTATTGACGCCGGGTTTGAGATTGGAAGTGACGACGGTGGTGACCCCGGTGAGGGAGAGATTGCCGGCGGTGTGGAGGTTGCCGGCGGTGGCACCGTCGTAGAGGAGACGGGCGCCGGTGGCGGTGCCGAAGGAGACGTTGCCTGCGAAGGAAGGTTTGCCGGAGAAGGAGGCGGCGTCGTCGACGACGAGACTGCCGCCGACGGTTCCGGAGGGGATGTTGAGGGTTCCGCGGGAGGCGATGAGTTTGCCGGTGAAGGCGGATTTGGGGCCGGTGAGGCTGACGGTGCCGTTGGCCTGCGTGTTGCTGGCGAAGTTGATTTCGAGGTCGCTGGAGCCGGAGAGCGGGCCGGAGATGGTGCCGGAGGCTCCGCTGAAGGCGACGAGACGGGCATTGCCGGTGAGGGTGACGCTGCCGGAGGCGGAGGTGTTGTTTTCGAAGCGGATGGCTCCGAGATTGCCTGCGGTTTCGGTGGGGCCGGTGCCTTCGATTTCGAAGGCGTTAGGGAAGGTGGCGCCGGCGAGACTGAGCCATGCCTGGCCGCCGGTGGTGGAGACTGGGTCGGCTTTGACGGAGACCTTGCCTGGGCCGAAGGCGGAGGCGTTCTGGGCGTTGATGCGGCCGCCGTTGATGATGGTGCCGCCGGAGTAGGTGTTGGCCTGATTGAAGGCGGAGAGGGCGCCGGGGCCGTTCTTGATGAGTGTTAGAGGGGTGGCAGCGTTGAAGTCGGCGACGGGGACGCTGATGGACTGGGTGGCCTGGACATTGAAGGACGTATCCCAGTCGAGGGTGAGCGTGCCGGAGGAAGACGTGAGGGTGCCGCCGCCGGAGGCTGGCTGGAAGACGAAGGCGTTGACGGTGGTGCCGTTGACGACGGCGATGCTGCCGGAGGCGACGTTGAGGCGATTGCCTGCGGGGATGAAGACATCGCGGTCGCCGGCGTAGGAGGCGATGGTGGTGGTGCCTGGGGCGTTGAAGTTGAGGGCGGTGCCGTCGGCGTTGAGGAAGCGCGTGCCGTTCCAGTTGGGGGTGGTGAGGGTGACGCTGCCGCGGGCGTTGTTGATGGTGCCGGTGAAGTTGGAGCCGTCTCCGGAGAACGTGAGGGTGCCGCCGTCGGTGTGGACGAGCGTGCCTGCGCCGAGGATGGGACCGGAGGCGCGACCGGTGGCGACGCTGCCCCATGTGCGGTAGATGCCGGTCTGGCCGGCGTCGACGCGGATGGGGTAGGGGAAGTTGAGATTGAGGTTAGGGTCGACGATGCCGCCGCCGTTGAGGATGACGGTATTGGAGAGCGGGCCGAGACTGGAGTTGGCGCGGACGACGCCGGAGGTGACGGTGATGTCGCCGGTGAAGGAGCTGGTGCCGGTGAGGGCGAGGAGACTGTTGCTGCCGTCGCCGGAGTCGCTGGTGCTGCCGTGGGCGGCGAGGGTGAGCGGGCCATTGCCGATGATGGCGGAGGTCCAGAGGAGCTGGTTGCCGGTGGCGGTGCCGAGGGCGGCGGTGTTGAACTGGGAGCCGCCGGTGATGTCGATGGAGCCTCCGGCGAGGGTGACGGCTCCGGCTTCTTCGAGGAGGATGGAGGGAGTGGCGATGGTGCCGGAGAGATTGACGGTTTTGGCGGTGAGGCCGTCGGTGCCTGCGGAGAAGACGGCATTTTCGCCGGCGAGCCAGCCGAGGGTGGCGACGTCGCCGTCTGGGGAGGGCGACCAGTTGGTGGTGGAGTCCCATGGGCCGCCGGTGTTGCCGGAGCCGGGGGTTGGGCCGTTGGTGTCCCAGAAGAGGGTGCCGGCGGTGGCGGCGGGGAGTTGGAGGGCGGCGGAGGCGAGGATGGTGCCGAGGAAGCGGTTGGGGAGAGAGAGGAGCAGGGGATGTTTCATGGGAATGAAGGGTTTGAGTGGGGAATAGCAAGAACGGTACCTGGTGAGAGGGGTTGGGAGAGGATTTTTAATCTATACCGTCCGAATGTAGATGTCACAAATACAAATGGCTGCATGGGTCATGAGGTTGGCATTGCGAGGGGAGGTGGGATGGGGGAATGGGTGTGGATGTTGCGGGCAATCTGTTGTGATGGGCGTGCTGTCGCGGTGGCTGTGGCGGGTATGCTGATGGGAGCGGGTGGGGTTGGGGCTGATGAGGTGGGGGCGTTGGCGGCGGAGGTGAGAGGGAAGGGGTGGATTGTGTTTTCGGCGCGGACTGAGGGAGGGGACTGGGATCTGCATGTGATGCGGCCGGACGGGACTGGGGTGAGGAATCTGACGAAGACGCCGGGTGCGAATGAGGCGTACCCGTTGTTTTCGCGGGACGGGCGGCGGCTGTTGTTCCGGCGGCTGGGTCGGGGGGAGACGATCAGCGGGAATGATTATGGGGTGCAGGGCGTTCCGGTGGTGGCGTCGAGTGACGGGAGTGGGGAGCGGGTGCTGGGGGGTGAGGGGGAAATGCCGTGGGCGAGCTGGAGTCCTGACGGGAAGGAGCTGGTGAGTTTGTCGCTGAAGGGCGTGACGTTTGTGGATGCGGGGACTGGGAAGGTGAGTCGGGTGCTGAAGCGGAGCGGGTTTTTTCAGCAACTGACGTGGTCGCCGGATGGGAAGTGGTTATCCGGGGTATCGAATGCGTACGGGGGAGGGTGGAGTGTGGCGCGGATGAATGTGAAGACTGGGGAGACGAATGCGGTGAGCATGACGGACAACTGCACGCCGGACTGGTTTCCGGATGGCGGGCGGATGATTTTTTCGAACCGGCATGCGTCGGATGTGGCGCTGGGGAAGATTGGATGGACGCAGTTGTGGATGGCGGGTGCGGACGGGAAGGAACCGCGGCTAGTGTATGCCGAGGACGGGCGGCACGTTTATGGCGGGCACGTGTCGCCGGACGGGAAGTATGTGTTATTCACGGGGAATCCTGTTGAGGACGGGGATCCGGGGAACGCGGGTGCGCCGATGGGGCTGATGCGGGTGGCGGACGCGCCGGTGGTTGGCGGGGACAGTGCGGCGCTGAGGAAGCTGCACCCGGGAGCGAAGCAGGGGCCGGTGCTGGTGCTGCCGAAGGGATGGGAGCCGTGCTGGACGTTTTACGAGATTCCATTCACCCGGTGAGGACCGGGGAGGCGGGTCGGCGAGGGGAGGGGCTACGCTGGGAGCGCTTGGCGTTTGCGAGCCGAGGTGGTGGAGGCCTGCGGGCGTGCTTTGACTGTGACGCCACTGCGGCCGCCGGGCCGGGGAAGGGGGATGCCCTCCGTGCGGTAGCGTTCAATTTCTCCTGCGATGAGCTGACGAAGTGTGCGGAGGGCGGAGACTGGGTTTGTGGCATGGCAGACGCCGCCGCAGAAGAAGGCAGGGCAGAAGCCGATGAAAGCGCCATCGACTGCGGACCATGCGACCTGTTGCGGATAGAGGTCGACGGGGTTCGACGGCGCGGAGGGGTTTTTCTTCATCGTGGCGCGGGCAGGTCGGATGCTCAGGGGAGTTTTGCACGTTTGACGAGTTCCGCCACCTGCTTTTCCAGGTAAGGGAGGGCGTCGTCGCCATCCTTCCCGGGGATGATGGCGGTGAGAGTGCGGTGTGTGCCGTGGACAAACTTCCGGTGTGAGCCCTTGCCGCCATCGGCAAGAACGAAGCCTGCCTTTCGCAGGTCTCGGAGCAGATCGCGGATGTGGCGTGGCATGGTGGCTTAGATGCTAGCGGGTTGCGTGCGAGGGTTCAAGGGAATGGTTGGAAGTGGAGTGCGGGGAATTTTTGATTTGGGGTAGGTGGGAGTTGCGCGGGTTTGGAAATCAGGGATGTTGGGTGAGCGTGAGCCTTGGGTCTGGTGACCCTGGGGGACGCGTGATGCGATTTGTTGACTGATGAGTGCGCGCGAATTTCTGATGCTGGTGCTGATGGCGGCGGGTGTGGCGGGTTGTGGAAAGAAGCCGGTGATGGCGGATCCTGAGTTAGGGAAGCGTGGGACGGTGGAGGTGACGGCGAAGCTGGTGGAGTTGCCGGAGGGGGCGATTGTGAAGCGGGATCTGTATGATTATGCGGCGGTTTTGAAGTATGAGGTGGTGGCGGTGCATCGGGGCGAGGTGAAGCCTGGAGCGGTGATTTATGTAGGGCATTACAATCCGTGGCGGCCGCGTGTGGAGGCGGAAGACCGGAAGGTGAAGGGAGTGGGTGGGGCGTTGCGGGGATTTCGGGCAGGGGAGCCGCATCGGATGGCGCTGGAGGTGGGGATGGACGAGCACTATCTCGGGGGGATTGTGGACAAGTATGCGGGGAGCCGGGAGGGAGAGGCGTACTGGGCGGTCTGGACGAATCCGGCGGAGTGACGGGGGTGGGGAAGAGGGTGGAATTCGCGGGTGGCGAGGAGGCGGGATGGGTGGTAGAGAGAGGGTATGTCGATGCGAACGATTGCGAGAGTGAGTGTGGTGATGGTGCTGGCGAGTGTGGCTGGGTGCCGTCAGGTGATGCCTGATGATGCGGAGACCTCGCCGGTGGGGCCGTCGGTGTTGAGTGATCGGGAGGTGGCGGCGGCGCTGGGCGGGCGGGTGGATTTCGGGCGGCATGTGAAGCCGGTGCTGGAGACGAATTGTCTACCGTGTCATGATGGGAAGGAGATGCCGCGGTTTCTGGATTTGCGGACGAGGGCGACGGCGATGACGGCGGGGCCGTATGGGCCGCGGATTATTCCGGGGAATCCCGGCGGGAGCCTCATCATCCGGAATCTGAGTGTGATGCATGCGCCGGTGAAGGCGATGCCGCCGGTGGGGAACCGGCTGACTGGGGAGGAGAAGCGGATACTGGAGCGGTGGATTGAGCAGGGGGCGGAGTGGCCGGACGGGGAGGCGGGGCGGCTGAGGAAGCCGAGGGGTTAGGGTTTTGTGGTGGCGGGGCGAGTGCCTGGTCACTGGCATTGAGGGTCACAGGCAGGATGCCCGTGCCACTTTGGTTGCTATGGGGTTGTGGAGCGGAGGAGGACGGGTGGGTTGAAGCGGCGTTGTTTTTCGTCGTGTGACCAGATGGAGAGAGAGCCGAGGAAGTCGCTAGAGAGGATGGATTTGCCGTCGTGGAGGAAGACTGCGGCGGTGGGGAGGGAGGGGAGGTCCTTCTGGGTGGCGAGTGGCTGGGCGGCGGCTTTGAAGAGCCGGATGGAGCGGTCGCGGCCGGAGGTGACGAGGTTGCCGTCGGGGGCGAAGTCGACGCTGAGGACGCCTGGGGATTTGAGGAGGAAGGTTTTCCGGCCTTTGGATTCCCTGGTGCCTTCGTGAGGGGCGAAGGATTTGGCGGCCCAGCCTTCCGAGGTGTCCCAGAGGATGAGTTTACCGTCGTCGCTGGCGCTCGCGAGGACGAGACTGTCGGGACGCCATGAGAGGGAAGTGATGCGTGCCTGGTGTTCGGCTAGAGTGAAGAGGATGGTGCCGGTGAGCGGGTCCCAGAGGTGGAGACCGCCGTTGCGGTCGCCGGTGGCGAGTTTGGAGCCATCGGGGCTGAAGGCGGCGGCGGTGACCCAGTCGGTGTGTTTGCGGATGGTGTGGCGGAGCTGGCCGTTGGCTGAGGAGAAGATGCGGACGGATTTGTCCGAGCCGCCGCAGGCGATGAGGGAGAGGTCAGGGCTGAGGTCGGCGGCGAGGATGGCGTCGGGGGAAGTGGAGTCGATGGTGGCGACGCGGGAACCGTTGCGGATATTGAAGAGGACGGCGTGGCCTGAGTGGGCGGCGCGGCCGCCGGCGGCGAGGAGGAGTGAGCCGTCGCGGGAGAAGCGGAGGACGTTAGGCTGCCGTTCCGGGAAGGGGAGGAAGCCTGAGAGCGAGAGCGTGGAGGTGTTGTAGATGGCGATGCCTGAGGGAGCGGAGACGGCGACGATGGGGGCGCGCGGGCTGGCGGCCAGGGCGAGGACCGGGGCGGGGGCGGCTAGGACGGCGGCGTCCGGGGGAGGCAGGAGGGATTCGGGGAGCGGGGGCGGGCCGGAAGGGGAGGCCGGGGTGGGGGCGGCGGCCATGGCGAGGGCGGCGTCGCGGGGTTTGGCGGCGGGAGCGCCTTTGGATTCGGGGGCACCGGAGGCGATCCAGTTTTTGAGGAGATCGAGAGTGGTGTCGGGGAGCTTGGGCTTTTTGGGCGGCATCTCCGGTTCTTCGAGGTGAGCGGAGACCCGGTAGAGGAGACTGGAGTCGGGGCTGCCGGGCTTGATGGCGGGGCCGCTGCTGCCGCCTTTGATGGTTGCGGCGTAGGATGTGAGGTCGAGGTCGGCCTTGAGTTTGTCAGGGTTATGGCAGCCGTTGCAGTGGTCGCGGAAGACCGGGAGGATATCGTCCTGGTATGAGGGCGGATCGGCGGCGAGGGCTGGGGAAGCGAGGGCCGCGGCGAGGATGGAGAGGAGACGCGCGGACATGGGTCAGTGGTTGAAGGTGAATTCGGTGGAATTGAGGAGTGCCCAGAAGACATCGCTGAGGAAGTTGCGGGCGGCTTTGCGGTTGGCGGGGTCGACGGCGCGGGCGCGTTCCATGAAGCGTGAGAGTTCGTAGCCGGTGGGTTCGCGGGAGAGGGCGCGGCGGAAGAGAGCGGTGATGGCTTCCTCGTTAGGCGTGCTGGTTTCGATGAGCCGGTTGAGGACTGGGCTGCGGAGGAGAGCGGAGTCGGTGGTGGAGCCGTTGATGAGGTGGAGGGCCTGAGTTAGGGTGGGTTCGGTGCGGACCTCGCAGGCGCAGACGGTTTCGCGGCGGGAGGCACCGAAGGTTTTGAGGAAGTAGTCGCGATCGGCGCCGCCGTCGAAGATGCCGGTGGCGCGGGTGCCGGCGGGTTGGCCGGAGAAGGAGGCGGGGACCTCGGTGACTGCGGCGATGGAGTCTGCGAGGACCTCGGCCTGGAGCCTGCGGACGAAGGCGTGGGAGAAGCAGCGGTCGTCGGCGGCGTTGGCTGGGACGGTGGAGCTGGAGAGTTGATAGGTGCGGCTGGAGGTGATGTCCTTGAGGAGGGCGCGGATATTGAAGCCGGACTGGATGAGCCGGTCGCCGAGGGCGGCGAGGAGGGCTTCGTTGCTGGGCGGGTTGGAGATGCGGCCATCGTCGACTGGTTCGATGATGCCGCGGCCGAAGCAGTGGGCCCATGCGCGGTTGGCAAGGGTGCGGGCGAAGGGTTTGTTGTCAGGGCTGGTGAGCCAGTCGGCGAGGAGGAGACGCGGGTCGCGGTTTTCGAGGGTGGGTTCGGGGCCGCCGAGGAAGCGTGGTTCGACCTTGCGGCCATCGACCGGGTGTTCGGCGGAGTGGCGGTCGGGCTGGGCGAAGATGAAGACCTCGGTGGGGGCTGCGCCGCGTTTCTGGGAGACCCCGGAGAAGAAGGCGGAGAAGCCGTAGTAGTCATCCATGGTCCAGCGGTCGAACGGGTGGTTGTGGCACTGGGCGCACTGGATGCGGGTGCCGAGGAAGAGCTGGGCGGTGTCTTCGGCGCGTTCCATGGGTTTGCGCGGGTTGCCGAAGGCGGTGGTGTAGAAGTTGGCGGCCGGGTTGGAGAGATTGCTGCCGTCGGCGCGGACGAGGTCGTGGACGATTTCGTTGAACGGGCGGTTGGCGGCGATCTGGGATTTGAGCCAGAGGTAGTATTTGTGGGCGGCGCGGCGCGGGCGGCCGGAATCGAGGTTGTTGTTATTGTTGGCGCGGATCTGGAGGATTTCCGCCCATTTCATGGTCCAGAGGTCGGTGAATTCCGGGGATTCGAGGAGACGGGAGACGAGGGCGGAGCGTTTGTCAGGATTGGGGTCTGCGGAGAAGGCGGCGAGTTCCTCGGGGGAGGGCGGGAGCCCGGTGAGGTCGAGGCGGGCTCTGCGGAGGAAGGCGGCGTCGGAGGCGGGGAGGGAGGGAGGGATCTGGAGCTGGCGGAGACGAGAGAAGACCGCGTCATCGATGAAGTTGAGGGGTATGACGGCGTCGGGCCATGCGAAGGCGTTGGATTCGGGGAGGACGATGATTTCGGCTCCGGCGGTGAACTTGTCGAAACGGCCGAAGACCCATGCGCCGCCGCTGGCGGAGGCGGTGACGGTGCCTTCTTTGGAGATGGAGGCGGTGCCGTCGTTATTGGATAGGAAGAGGGCGAGGGAAGTGACATCGCGGACTGAGCCGTCCGAGTAGTCGGCCATGACGATGGTGCGGTGGGAGGGCGGGGAGTTGGTGGAGGCTTTGAGGGTGAGTTGCGGCGGGAGCATGCGGATGCCGGTGACCGAGGGGGAGTCCGGAGGGTCGTCGGGGGCACCGGCGGCGATCCAATTGAAGATGGAGCGGTAGAGTGGGCTATCGGGTTTGAAGCATTCGCCGCCGGTGTGAGTGACGGCGGCGGTGGCTTTTTCGAGGAGGAGGGATTGGGCTGGGGAGGCGAGGTCGAGACGGCGGCCGACGTATTCCTGGGTGAGGCGGAAGTAGTCGCCGGCGGGGTCGTAGCCGAAGAGGGAGAGCCGGAAACCGTCCTGGCCGCGGCCTGCGCCGTGGCAGGAACCTGAGTTGCAGCCGGCGCGCATGAAGGCTGGTTCGACGTCGAGGCGGAAGGAGACGGGGCGAGGGGAAGGTGCGTTGCGGATTTCGACGGGGATGGTTAGGGATTCCGAGCCGACGGAGATGGTGATGGAGGACGTGCCAGAGGAGACGGCGATGAGGGACGTGCCGTCGATGCGAATTTCCGGGCCGGCGGAGAGGGCGGCGGAGGTGGTGACGTCGGTGGCGGGGGCGTCCTTGGCGGGTGACTGCTGGACGACGATGGATTGGCGTGCGCCGGGGCCGTCGAGGATCATTTTGTCAGGGAAGACCGAGAGGGCGGCGGCGACGGGTGCGGCGGCGGCGAGGGAGGCCATGAGGGCCAGAAGAGCTAGAGGGGAAGACTTCATGGGGTGGAGGCGGCGCGTGCGGGGTCGATGCGGAGGGAGCCGTAGCCGGCGATTTGTTTGAGGGAGCGGCCGTCGAGTTGTGAGGAGAGTTCGCAGGCGAGACCGGAGTAGGAGCCGACGAGAGCGTCGGGTGCGGCGGA
>JAIXPK010000122.1 GCA_027486335.1 Verrucomicrobiaceae bacterium
GAGGAGCGTCGGAATCTTGTTGAGGCTCTGGTCCGGCATTGCTGCTACGACCTGCGCCGAAAGCGTCATAACTTCTCCGAGATCATGAGTTCGCTGGCTTAAGTTGACGCGTATGCCCGGCGGGGGTGGATACAGTCTAACGGAGGAGCGCCAACCGGGGGCGCAGGTTTTGACTTCCCCTCCCGGCGGGGGTGGATACAGTCTGCGGGCAAGACGTGCAATTCTTCATCGTGTTTTGACTTCCCCTCCCGGCGGGGGTGGATACAGTTTCAACCGGCACCTTGTTCTGGCCGTCGCGGTTTTGACTTCCCCTCCCGGCGGGGGTGGATACAGTTCGCGAGGTTGTACGCCCCTGACATCACTCGTTTTGACTTCCCCTCCCGGCGGGGGTGGATACAGTCAATCGTTTTTCATGGCCGGGGTGATGGAAGTTTTGACTTCCCCTCCCGGCGGGGGTGGATACAGTGCGCGCCGAAAATGATTTTCATGGGGAAACGTTTTGACTTCCCCTCCCGGCGGGGGTGGATACAGTGCGCGCGGATCAATCGTCGGGCACGCGGTGGTTTTGACTTCCCCTCCCGGCGGGGGTGGATACAGTGATCCAAAGACCGGCGACAAAGATCTCGATGTTTTGACTTCCCCTCCCGGCGGGGGTGGATACAGTGCCGTCAAAAAGATGCACCTGAAGATCCAGGTTTTGACTTCCCCTCCCGGCGGGGGTGGATACAGTAACATCGGCGTCGAGGTCCTCCTCGTCGGCGTTTTGACTTCCCCTCCCGGCGGGGGTGGATACAGTCGTTGTTGTTTTCGTTGGTGGATCGACAAGGTTTTGACTTCCCCTCCCGGCGGGGGTGGATACAGTGAAACGGCCTGATGCGTTGACCATGGCAATGTTTTGACTTCCCCTCCCGGCGGGGGTGGATACAGTGGGATATATGGACATGCTGGGAAAATTTTTGTTTTGACTTCCCCTCCCGGCGGGGGTGGATACAGTGAGCAGATCGCGGCAGCCGTAGAGGCGCGTGTTTTGACTTCCCCTCCCGGCGGGGGTGGATACAGTACCCGCTGCTGCCGAGGCTTGCCAACATGTGTTTTGACTTCCCCTCCCGGCGGGGGTGGATACAGTCTCTGCGTCCTTCGCTCCGTCATCCACGGCGTTTTGACTTCCCCTCCCGGCGGGGGTGGATACAGTGCGGGCGCGGGATCACTTTGCCCCATCCCAGTTTTGACTTCCCCTCCCGGCGGGGGTGGATACAGTCGACGACGACAAAATCCGTTGCGACTGGTGGTTTTGACTTCCCCTCCCGGCGGGGGTGGATACAGTGGATGGCGTGGCCGCAGGCGGTGGCGGAATGTTTTGACTTCCCCTCCCGGCGGGGGTGGATACAGTGCGGATCAAAAAGCGGCGGATGCGGCAGCAGTTTTGACTTCCCCTCCCGGCGGGGGTGGATACAGTGCCCGGGTGCCGGATGCCCCGTCCGCCGTTGTTTTGACTTCCCCTCCCGGCGGGGGTGGATACAGTTCGGTGCAAACGTGTCTGCATTGACATGACGTTTTGACTTCCCCTCCCGGCGGGGGTGGATACAGTCGTATAGACAAAACAATGTATCGTATGGAGGTTTTGACTTCCCCTCCCGGCGGGGGTGGATACAGTTCATGCGTTCCCGCTGATTCCGTTGTCGCCGTTTTGACTTCCCCTCCCGGCGGGGGTGGATACAGTAACGGAGGTTTTCGAGTGGATTGACAAGCAGTTTTGACTTCCCCTCCCGGCGGGGGTGGATACAGTCTAGTAAAGATGGAGCGGGCGCAAAAATCTGTTTTGACTTCCCCTCCCGGCGGGGGTGGATACAGTGATCGCAATGACAAGGAGATCGGCAGCAAGGTTTTGACTTCCCCTCCCGGCGGGGGTGGATACAGTGAAAGCCACCCCGGAATTGCCGTCGTCCGAGTTTTGACTTCCCCTCCCGGCGGGGGTGGATACAGTGGAGGGATGTCCGAAGTGGATGGAGTTTCTGTTTTGACTTCCCCTCCCGGCGGGGGTGGATACAGTCAGAGGGACCCGGAGGCAGAGGCGGCAGGGGTTTTGACTTCCCCTCCCGGCGGGGGTGGATACAGTGAGAGGGAAGAGGAGCGGATCCGCTTGCAGGTTTTGACTTCCCCTCCCGGCGGGGGTGGATACAGTACCGTTGCCGGACAGAGTGACATGCAGGTGGTTTTGACTTCCCCTCCCGGCGGGGGTGGATACAGTGCGCAGGCGCTGGAGTTTGCCGCCAAACAGGTTTTGACTTCCCCTCCCGGCGGGGGTGGATACAGTTCCGGCGTCTCCGATCCGCTGCAAGTCCCGGTTTTGACTTCCCCTCCCGGCGGGGGTGGATACAGTTACGAGACAGGCCGCAACCAATGGAGAACGGTTTTGACTTCCCCTCCCGGCGGGGGTGGATACAGTAAGCACGAGACCATCGGTGACGTTGTCAGCGTTTTGACTTCCCCTCCCGGCGGGGGTGGATACAGTTCGTTTCAGGTATTGGTTCCATTGAATTGTGTTTTGACTTCCCCTCCCGGCGGGGGTGGATACAGTCGTATAGGACGCCACGACCTCCGCCGACTGGTTTTGACTTCCCCTCCCGGCGGGGGTGGATACAGTTGGATTGACAGGAGTGCCTCAGTGGCATAGACTTACCGTATCTGTATCCATCCTCGCCGGGAAAAATTCAGAAGTCTTAACTGATCGGAAGCCAACCGGACCACTGCCTCGCACGTCCGGTTGGCTTCCATTTTCTCTCTCACCAGAACTCCGACTGGGCTGGGAGTTCGAGTTCCAATTGTCTGTTGCCGACGTCGTAGTCCTTGCCGGTGAGGCATTCACCTTTGGTCCACTGAGAGTCGGTCAGGAAAAGGATGCGGACGTTGCCGGCGTCGGGGACGCATTCCTTGAGCCTCGCGCGGTGCTTGTCCATACGATCTAAGTCTGTGCAGGCGCGGGCGTAAACGCTGTACTGGACCATGAAATAACCGTCGTCGAGCAGGCTATTGCGGAAATCCGCAGCGGTCTTGCGCTGTTTCTTGGTCAGCACGGGGAGGTCGAACATGACGAGGAGCCAGCCCATTTTGAAAGGAGATCGTTTGTCGAGTGAGAGCATCTGTCAGGCGGCAAGAGCGGGCACCCAGAGCGGATCGACGCTGAGGTCCGCGTAGCAGCGGGCGAGGGTGGAGGCCGACTTGTCGAGGGCATCCATGAGCTTGAGGGAGAAGCGTTCGTGGTAGACGCGGTGATCGCGCAATTGCCCGCCGATGAAGCGCGCCCATTTTTCTTCGGTGATGTCCTCTCCGGTCATGAACTCCGCCAACATGCAGTCGACGAACGGGCGGAAGGGCTCCATGAGATCGTAGACCAGCGGTGTGGAGCGATAGCGGGGCAGGTGGCCGACGCCGAGGAGGGGATTGAGCCCGTGAACGAGCAGCGCGCGGTGACAGAGTGTTGCGAGGACAGTGTAGCCGTAGTTGAGCATGCGGTTGGGCGGCGTGTCGAGTTTACGGTCCCGCGTGGTGCCACCCCAACCGATGGAGGGAAAGTAGAGTTGCCAGTACTTCCGGGCGCAGTTGCCCTCGTCTATCTTCTTCGTCTTGAGGGCGCGATCAAGGTAGGCGGAGAACTGTTCATGCTGCCGGAGCACGCTTTGCTGATTCTGCGTCTTTCCGATGAGCAGACGGTTCCAGATGGACTGGTTCAGCCGAACCGGACGACTCGTCTGATTGAGGAACGTGCGGGTGTCGATGATGCGCGGCAGTGGTGCCGTGATGCCACATGGCTCGTACTTCTCATTGCAGTGGAGAACGATGGCTTCCGCCTCGAGGAGGGCCGCGATGGCATTGGAAGTGAGCGTCACCCCGCGTGCCGCAATGATCACGGCCCGGATGTCTTCCAGCGGCATCCGCTTCTCGGGAAGTCCGCTTTCCACCGGCGGTCGGCAGGTCAGAAATCCGCGCTCTTTGCCTAGAATCGCGCCGTGTTGGATGACGTGGAGGACGTGGTACGACATAGCGGCGGCAGGGCTCGGTTGTGACAATTATAACACCTGCGGAGATTCCTGCCAAAATAAATCGGTCTGGTTTATCGGAAGCGGAAAGCCCAATGGGGCACTGATTACTGTCATTGAATGTCCTGAAATATGTAGCGCTTCATGTTCCAGCCCTCCGAGTGCGGAGGGATCGGGGCGAGGGCTGGATGGAGGCCTAGCCCAGCTTTCATGCTGCTTGGGGCGGAGACACCAGCTCAAGAAAATCCGGAGCCTGACTATAACGATCGGCTTTCGCTGGGCTTAACCAGGTTCGAATCTCAAGATAATGTTGTGACCAATTCTAACACATTAAACCCGGTGAAACCCGACGGTGAGGAGTTTGGCGACCGAGATTGGCTCTGAAGTCACGCCAGTTGCCGACGTGATCACCGCGAAGCCCGACGCTTTAATCGAATTCAGCTTATAGACCCCCGGCTTTAGCGGGGTTTTTGGATGGTCCACGGCGCCGTCGAGTTCCACGGCACACCCGCTCTGGAAGAAGCCGATGATGTCCGAAACGTCTGTGCCTTGCAGGGCGAGGAGATCCCGTCGCACCTTGCCGGGCGACTGGAAGACATACACTGGGCGGACGCGGACTTTGCCTTTTGAGTCGGCGTAGAGGTAGTAGCCGCGATGGCGTTCGCCTTTGCGGAGGGAGGGGCGGGAGTCGCCTTTGGAAAGGTCAGCGAACTCGGTGAGGTCTTCGGCTACGACGAGGCGAACGAACTTCACGGGCGCACCGTTTCCCGTCTTGCTGGGCTGCCGGAAGTTTTTGCAGAAATGCTGCCATGCATCTGCATCCGGGTCATTGTCGCGGATAAAATTTTCAATCGCGGAGCGAATGGCTGGATCGAGGATTTTGGCGACGTCTTTTGTCAGAGTCTTCTTCTGGAAGACTGGATTTTGGCCTGTGTAGCCGAGTTCGTTCAGGGCAAAGCGCTTGGTGGCGACCGCTCCCTTGTATTCCTTCGTCTGGCGCGACCCGTAGAAACTTTCCTCCAGCCGGGGTTTCTCGAAGCAAAGGTTGGTGGGAACGACTTTTTCCAGTTCCACGCGAATGGTCTCTCGATTCACGTTTTCCGGCAGCCTCACACTGACTTGCTTGGTGGGATCGGAAGTCCACTGCGGCAGGAATGAGAGCACCATCGCATCGAGTGCGTGGTGGCGTTTATCGGCGCGGCACTTTTTATCGATCTCAGACTCCGTTTTGGCGCTACCCTCATCGTTCAGCTTCTGTTCGAGAGCGGCGATGTCCTGACCGAGCAGGGAATTGAGTTGATACTTCCGGCGGACGCGGGCTGTGAGGCCGCCGGGGAGCACGACGACCTTGCGTGGTCCGCCAGCGAAATTCCGGGGCCAACCGAAGAACAGACAGACCAGCATTTGCGCGAGGCGTGCGATCCATGCCGTCTCCGCAAGCGTCTGGTAGCGCTGGACTTGGTCAGGAGCGTCCTGCTGAGTGAGGAGACGGACCTTCTTGGGTCGCAGATGAAAAGTGCGGGTGCGGACCCTTTCCACGAAGCTGTCCCAGCCGGGACGATGGTCCTCGTGGAACCACTGCCATGGAGTGCGTCGGGCTTTGGATGAATTGCAGGACGCACAGCAAACGGCAAAATTCCAGTAGGCACCTGGGCCGCCGAGTGCATCCGGCACGATGTGGTCAAGGTGGGTGTTTGGAAGATCTGCGAGGCCGATGTTCGTTTCGCAGTACATGCATTGCGCGCCTTGGTCGTTCATCAACTGGTAGCGCAGCGCATCCCGCCCGGACCCAACCTCTTTGCGAGCCTTGGCGCGGGCTTCGCGGCGATCCTTTTGAAATTGTGCCAGCGCCGCTTTGGCCTTGGAGTTCTTACCCATGAAATCCTCGCGAACGAATTCGATGGCGACATGGTCCGGCGTGCCGTGAGCATCCTGCAACTCACGGAGTAGTTTCCAGAGCGTTTCGAGACGATGGCGCACGATGGGGTTGTTCTGACGTCCGATCAGTGCCCGGATTTTCGCATCCGTGGACTGGCCGGCATTCTCGACGAACGAGAGCGATTCATCTGGCAGGTAGAAGTTCTCCCATGTGGCGGCGTGACCGCCTGACGATCGGACATTGAGGAAGAACTGGAGGTCCCCGGGAATCAGGCCTTTAAGGGGATCGGCGTTTCCATGGAGTTCGGCGAGAGCGTCGGCGTGGGCCGCGGCGGGTGACTTGCCGGAGAGAATCAGCTTTTTCACCAACTTGAGCGCAGGCTTCGAGAATCGGGAGCGACCCGAAAGGCGTGGGGATTCCACTTCCGTGTGGTTGGGCAGCAGGGCCACCCCGCCGAATCGCCCGATGATCTTTTGAAGCTGCGACTTGGTGAGCTTGAAGTACTCGGCGTTCTGCTTTGCGGCGACTTCGCGCTGCCGATCCTCGAAAACTGTCCGGATCTGCTCTACGGTGAATCCCGCATCCTGGCCGCCGGCGAGGGCAAAGCGGAAGTTCTTCAGTTTCATCAGGAACGTGACTTCTGCGGGGAGCAGAGATTCCGGATCCAAGGTGCCGTCTTTGAGTTTTCGCGGCTCGCACTTGGCGGCGTGGAAGCGGTTGATGAGGGCGCAGCGATCGACGGCTCGATTGTCGAAGGTGGGAACCTTCTGAGCGAGCAAGCCCTGCCAGTCGTCGGTTTTGCCACGGGTTAGGACCTTGCCCGTGCGTTCCTTGAAACGATCCTGCGCCTGAGGGTTCTTGTAGGAGGCGTAGGCAGAATGTGCCGGGCCATAGAGGAGGTCTTCCGCGTGAGGGGCGAGGGCGGGAAGTTGTTGTACGGCTGCGGCGATGAGGGCGCTGATTTCGGCTTCGACAGACTGGCGCAGGAAGATCAGGTTCTTCGCGGATCCGGCTTCGTGGTTCTGGCGGATGGCCGTTCTCTCCGGGGTATCTGGGCTCCACAAGCCCATGAGTTGGGCTTCGAGGTAGCAGGGGAACTGGCACTCAGGTGGAAGTCGTTTGATCTTGTCCTGAGCTTCGTTGGCCCGGTTCATGGTCACTGCGGCCTCATCTTTCGCGTCCTTTGCGCTGCTGCGTTCCTGGGATTTCCAGGGAAGATCGGGGTCATAGCCGCGCTTCTGAATTGCGTTGTGAAGGGCTTTGAAGATTTGCCATGGCAGGAGCGATTGTCCCTGGAGCAGCCGGATGCGGAGCACAGTCCCGCAGTAGCAGGTTTCAGCCCCTGCGGGATCGGAGGGCGCGCCGTCTTTCGTGCGGCTAAGTGGTTGTGGGGGAAACTCGCGCTCGAGGCGGTAATCGCCTTTTTCGGTACGCCATGTGTTGTTGGTTTTGACAGGCTTGCGCCCTGTGAGTACTGCGGCGGAGAGACCGGCGCGGTGGAACGTGTCGCGCAGCCATTCCTCCCGGGCGTGGTGGGCCAACCGAGTGCGCCACATGCGGCGGCGGGTGCGAGCCATGTCAATGGAAGCGAATCCGTCGGGGATGAGCAGCGAATCTACGTACCTGAACGTCAGGCCCTTGCGGACGGCGATCCCGAAGGAGCCGGTACCGATGTCGAAAGCCCAAATGTGCTGGGATGCTGTGCTCATACATGGGTCCATAACATCGTGTGAGCATGGCGGCAAGCTGTTCCGCTGACTGTGGTTCGCAGGTGTGAGTGCCGGCCGGATGGGTTGATGATTCTGTGGTGTGGATCTTTTGGGTGCGCTTGCAATGATGGAGGCCAGCCTGGCGTGGTGGGGCTTGTTCAGGGCTGGTGGGAACGGGAGTGAGGATGGGCGGGTCGGGGCTAGGGTGGTGGGATCTCGGCGGGTGCGGGAATTGGGGGCGTGGGATTCGTGAGGGTGGGAGGGAGCGGATGGGATGGAGGGGGCGGACGGATCTGACGGATCAGACGGATCTGGTTGGCTTGGCTTGGCTTGGCTTGGGTGGGGGTGGGGGTGGGGGGGGGCGGGAATGAAGGTGGTGTGATAGGGCGCCCCTTCAGGGCTTGGGGATTGATTTTGGGGGGTTCCTGGGGCGTTGCCCCAGGCTGGTATGGGTTGCGCCGTTGGCGCTGGGCGGGAGGCCTGGATTGTAGATAGGGGGGTGTCGGTGAGGTGTTGGGATTTACGGCTTCAGGTGTTCAAGGTTGGCCAGATGAAACGAGCGGAAATCGGCATCGAACGAAGTGATCCGGAGCCCATTGGAGGCGGCGAGGGCGGCGAGCCATGCATCCGACCACAGATTTGGCGACGACTGACGACCAGTGACAAATTGCCGCAGGAAAGGCTCGTGGGCCGCGTCTGCCTCCA
>JAIXPK010000172.1 GCA_027486335.1 Verrucomicrobiaceae bacterium
CAGTCGACGCCGAGGATGCGTTGTCCGGTGGTGAGTTCGACGAGGCCTGGGTACATCCAGAGGGCGACGGCGAGGGCGAAGACGAAGGCGGTGTTGAGTTGGCCGGGGGTGAGGGGGCCGAGGGCGGAGCGGCGTGCGAGGAGGTCGGCGTCCATGGCGGCGCGGTCGGTGAAGACGACGCCTTTGGGACGGAGCCACCAGAGGAGGAAGGCGGTGAGGACGAAGACGAGGGGGACGCCGATTTTCATCCAGTCAACGAAGGTGATGGAGTCGCCGGAGAGTTTTGTGGGGAAGCCCATGGCGATGATGTTGGGCGGGGTGCCGACGGGGGTGCCGAGACCGCCGACGGAGGCGGCGAAGGCGATGAGGAGGACGAGGTCGCACTGGAGGCGACGGTTGTCGCGGAGGCCTGGGCAGGCGTTGAGGACCCCGGTGGCGACTGGGAGCATCATGGCGGTGGTGGCGACATTGCTCATCCACATGGAGAGGATGGCGGTCATGGCGCCGAGGGCGGCGAAGAGCGTGAATGGGGAGCGGGTGACGCCGCGTCTGGTGAGAAGCCAGAGGGCCATGCGCTGGTCGAGCCCGTGGCGGCGCATGGCTTCTGCGAGGAAGAAGCTGCCGATGAAGAGGAAGATGGAGGGGGAGGCGAAGGGGGCGAGGATGGCCTTGTCGTCGGCGATGCCGAGGGGGATGCAGAGGGCTGGAGCGAGGAGGGCGGTGGCGGCCATGGGGATGGCCTCTGTGATCCAGAAGATGACGGCGAGGGCGAGGACGGCGGCGAGACGCTGGGCTTCCGGGGAGAGCCCGGGGATGGGGAAGGCGAGGAGGAGGGCGGCGGCGAGCGGGCCTAACCAGATGCCGACGCGGCGGCGTGCGGCTTCGAAGCGTGCTTCGGCGTCGGAGAGACGCTGCGCGGTGTCAGCGTGCATGGAGATGGTGCGCCGGGGGGCGGGGTGCGGTCATTTGGCGACACCGAAGCGGTAGACGCAGGTGTGCTGGTAGGTCTCGCCCGGGCGGAGGATGGTGGAGGGGAAGGACGGGTGGTTGGGGCTGTCCGGGAAGTGCTGGGTTTCGAGACAGAAGGCGCCGCGGCGGGTGTAGGTGCGCCCGTCGCGGCCCTTGTATTCTTTTTCGAGGTGATTGGCGGTGTAGAGCTGGACGGCGGGTTCGGTGGTGAGGCACTCGAGCGTGCGGCCGGAGACGGGGTCTTTGACCTTGGCGGCGGTGCGGAGTTCGCCTTTGGGGCCGTTGATGACGAAGTTGTGGTCGTAGCCCTCGCCGTATTTGAGAGGGAGGAAGTCGGTTTTGTCGATGCGGTCGCCGATGCGGGTGGGTTTGAGGAAGTCGAGCGGGGTACCGGTGACGGAGAGGACCTCGCCTGTGGGGATGAGGGTGGCGTCGGTGTCGGTGTAGGAACCGCAGGGCATTTCGAGGATGTGGTCGAGGATGGTGCCTTGGCCGTGGCCTGCGAGGTTGAAGTAGGAGTGGTTAGTCAGGTTGACGACGGTGGGTCTGTCGGTGACTGCGGAGTAGACGATGGAGAGTTCGTGCTGGTCATTGAAGGAGTAGGTGACCTCGCAGTCGAGTTTACCGGGGTAGTTTTCTTCGCCGTCCGGGCTGGAGTAGGTGAGGACGAGGGTGGGGGCGCCGTCTTTGAGGATGGCGGATTTGACGGACCAGAGCTTTTTGTCGAAGCCTTCTTTGCCGCCATGGAGGCTATTGGGGCCGTTGTTGACGGCGAGGAAGTGGGCGGTGCCGTCGAGGGTGAATTTGCCTTTGGCGATGCGGTTGGCGTAGCGGCCGGTGAGGCAGCCGAAGAAGGGGTGGCCGGCTTCGTATTCGGCGAGGGAGTCCTTGCCGAGGACGACGCTGTCGAGTTTACCGGCGCGGTCGGGGACATCGATGCTGACGATGATGCCGCCGAAGTTGGTGATGCGGACGGAAGCGCCGTCTTTGGCGGCGAGGGTGTAGAGGCTGACGGCGCGGCCGTCTTTGAGATTGCCGAAGGGTTCTTTGGTGATGGTGGCCTGGCTCATGGCGAGAGGGGAGGAGAAGAGGAGCGCGGAGAGGGCTGGGAAGAGCTTTTTCATGGCTTGGGGAGCGGGGGTCTGCGCGGGGATGAGTTGCGCATCCGGCTGGGAATTGGCAAGCTCAAATCCCTGCGGGGCGAGAATCCATGGAAGCGGAGAAATTATGGTTGGCGGCGGGGCGGCATCCCGCGATGATGATGTGTAAATTCATTCCAACTGATCTGATATGAAAACCTCGCGACGTTCCTTTCTGACGATGGCAGCCGGTGTAGTGGCAGCGCCATTGAGTTCCCGGCTGGTGGCGGCGGAGGCGGTGCCTGCGTTCAAGATTTCGCTGGCGCAGTGGTCATTGCACAAGGCGTTGTTTGCGAAGCAGATGAAGAACACGGATTTTCCGGTGATGGCGAAGAAGGATTTCGGGATTGATGGGGTGGAGTGGGTGAATCAGTTCTGGAAGGACAAGGCGACTGATGCGGCGTACGTGGCGGAATTGAAGAAGATCTGCGAGGGTGAGGGGGTGACGAGTGTGCTGATCATGTGTGATGGCGAGGGGCATCTGGGGGATCCTGATGATGCGGCGCGGGGCAAGGCGGTGGACAATCACAAGAAGTGGATTGAGGCGGCGAAGGCGCTGGGGTGCCACAGCATTCGTGTGAATGCGCACACGGCTGGGAAGGGGACGAGGGAAGAGCAGGCGAAGCGGGCGGTGGATGGGTTGCGGCGGCTGAGTGAGGTGGCGGCTCCGTATCAGATCGGGGTGATTGTGGAGAATCACGGGCAGCTTTCGAGTGATGGCGGGTGGCTGGCCGGGGTGATGAAGGATGTGGGGCTGAAGAACTGCGGGACGCTGCCTGATTTCGGGAATTTCCGGCTGGATGGGAATGCGGAGTACGACCGTTACAAGGGTGTGGACGAGTTGATGCCGTATGCGAAGGGCGTGAGCGCGAAGAGCCACGATTTCAACGAGGCCGGGGAGGAGACGCACACGGATTACCACAAGATGCTGGACATCGTGGTGAAAAAGCATGGGTGGCACGGGTTCATCGGGATTGAGTATGAGGGCAGCAAGCTTGGCGAGGTGGAAGGGATCAAGGCGACGAAGGCGCTGCTGGAGAAAGTGCGCGGGACCTTGAAGGCCTGAGGGTGGAGAAAATTGGGGCAAACATCGGGGTGATGCGGACCGTATAGGGACGCATGCGACTGAGAGTTCTGCTGATTCTTGCCATGGGGCCGGGTGTGGTTCTGCGTGCCCGTGCTGCGGGCCCGGATTTCAACCGTGACGTGCGGCCGGTGCTGTCGGACAAGTGTTACAGTTGTCACGGGCCGGACGAGAAGAAGCGGGAGGCGAAGCTGCGGCTGGACCAACCGGGATGGGATGCGGAGGAAGTGAAGGCGCGGATTGTGTCGACGGATCCTGATGAAGTGATGCCGCCGCCGAAGGTGAAGCGGCCGCTGGCGGAGAAGGAAGTGGCGGTGTTGCAGTCGTGGATCGCGAATGGGGCTGGGTATGCGAAGCATTGGGCGTTTGAGGTGCCGCGGCGGGCGGCGGTGCCGGAGGTGGCGGCGGGGAGTGCGGTGTTAGGGGATGGGGCGGTGGTGCGGAATGCGGTGGATGCGTTTGTGCTGGCGCGGCTGGAGCGGGAAGGATGGAAGGCGAGGGGAGAGGCGGATCGGGAGCGATTGCTGCGGCGGGTGACGCTGGATCTGACGGGCGTGCCGCCGACGGTGGAGGAACTGGATGCGTTTCTGGCGGATGGGTCGGGGGATGCTTATGAGAAGGCGGTGGATCGGTTGCTAGGGACGGCGGCGTACGGCGAGCGGATGGCTCAGCACTGGCTGGATCTGGCGCGGTATGCGGACACGCACGGGTATCACCTGGACAGTGGACGGGAGATGTGGATCTGGCGGGACTGGGTGATCCGGGCGTTCAACCGGAATCAGCCGTTCGATCAGTTTGTGAGGGAGCAGTTGTCAGGGGATCTGATGCCGAAGGCGGCGCGGGAGCAGGTGATTGCGACCGGGTTTGTGAGGAATAACATGATCAACTTCGAGGGCGGGGCGATTGCCGAGGAGTATCTGAATGCCTACATGGTGGA
>JAIXPK010000484.1 GCA_027486335.1 Verrucomicrobiaceae bacterium
CCCCGTCGGCGAACTCTCCAGCGGCGGCATCTCCCCAAGCCTCTCCGCAGGCATCGCCATGGCCTACCTCCCGCCAGCCCTCGCCACCCCAGGCACCCAGCTCGAAATCGAAATCCGCGGCAGAAAATGGCCCGCCGAATCCGTCAAAAAACCCTTTTACCGCAAGCCGCCCTCCGATTGAATCCACCTCAATCCCTCTTCCTCATCCCAACCCTTCTCCAGCCCATCCCCATGCCAGCCCCAGCCAACGCCCGCTTCGCCGCTTCCCACGAGTGGATCCTCTCCGGCACCGCTGACGCCACCGTCGGCATCTCCGACCACGCCCAGAAAGAACTCGGCGACGTCGTCTACATCGAACTCCCCAAGGTCGGCCGCAAGGTCGCCGCCAAAGAAGCCATCGCCGTCATCGAATCCGTCAAAGCCGCCTCCGATATCTACGCCCCAGTCGCCGGCACCATCACCGCCATCAACGACGCCGTCGCCGCCGACTCCAGTCTCGTCAACTCCGACCCCTACGGCAACGGCTGGCTCTTCACCATCCAGCCCGACTCCCCAGCCGACACCGACGCACTCATGCCCGAGGCCGCTTACCTCGCCTCCCTCGAAAGCTGACCCACCCCACCTCTCGCCTTCCGGCATGGCGCCCGAACCCATCATCGGGATCCTCTTCGCCGCCGTCACCGGTTGGGCCGCCGCCCGACTCGTCCGCCGTTTCTGGCCCAAATCCGGCAAATGGGGCATCAACCCCCAGCCCGTCGCCTGCCCCAGCTGCGGCACCCCAGCCCCACGCTTCCGCAAACCCGCCAACCGCCGCCAGATGCTCTGGGGCGGCTGGTCCTGCCCCTGCGGCACCGAATGCGATAAATACGGCCACCCCATCCCCCCGCCCTGACCCCTTCACACCCCAGAGCCCTGTCCTCTTATCCAAAGTGGCACGGACATCCTGCCTGCGACCTCTCCCGCCAGCACCACCGAAGAGTTCTGCCCCACTGTCCACCCATGGGAAGTTGTTGCCAATCGTGTCGGTTCGGATATTTTCAGCGAAAGTCAGTCATATCCATTGAATTTCAGGCAGTTGGAAGAAAAAGACACCCGGCCGAACGCCCCGTTTGCAGATGGATATTCCACCAGATATGGTGAAATAATAAACTGTCTCCTGAAAAAATGAGTATCACACCCGGAGCGATGTTTAGCCGTGATTGGAGTTTTGCGGAAGAGACGATGGAAGAGGTGAGCAGCCGATACTCAGGATTCGGATACCAGCTTTACGAGATGATTCGGGATCAGTTTCCCAAAGCGTTCACTCAATTGCGGTTCTATCGATCCGAGCAGCATCAGACTGACGACTCATTTGCAATCTGTGAGATTGGTCACCCCTTCAGCATCCAACTCGATCCTGACATTGAGGTGATCGTTTTGGCAGCCGAGAATTTACACACGGAGATCGGGGCATGGGCAGACAATCCTTGCGAGGACGCCATCCAATTCATTCAGCAACACTTCATAGAATCAAACGGAGAACAATACGCTACATCCAACGGCGGGTAACGCTCCAGTTTGAATTCGAGCTTCCTTTCCCGCCGTGGATGCGCTAGACGTTAGTCCACACCCGCACGCCGTCATGCACTACCGCCTCTATTCCGCAGTTTGCCTCGCAGTCATTTTGTTTACTGCTGGCTGCGAGCGCGCACCATCGAGGGTGCAGGTCGTCGGCACTTACTCTGGAACGCTCAACGGTGCAGCGGAGACCTTGGTCTTGCGCGCCGACGGCACTTTTTCACAGGAGGTGAGCTTGCCGTCCGGCACGAAGGCCACGGGTGCTGGCACATGGAGTCTCAAGCACAAGGGCGTCACACTGGACAGATACATGCACTTCTATAGCGAGGACAAGAACGGGGCGCTGGTCCAGCCTAGCGAGGTGTTCGGTTTGATTTACCTCTGGGGAGCAGACATGCTCATCCGAGATTGGGATTCCGGTTATTACACATTGAGCAAGAGATGACCTTGTGGACTAACCATGCGCTCCAGCGAACCCGGAATGTCGTCGCGGTTTGCAATCGTGGCGTCCCGTGAGCACACCGAAGAGCCCTGTCCTCTTATCCAAAGTGGAACGGGCATCCTGCCTGTGACCTCTCCGGCCAGCACCACCGAAGATGTCTGTCCCATTGTCCGCCCCTCATCTTTGCGCCGACCTGTGTCCCAAAGGGACACCGCATACCAGCCCAGAGCAACGCTCTGGGCACCCCCCCGCCCGACCCCGGCGTTCTGAAGGAACGCCGCATACCCTTTCATCCCTGACCGCCCTACCTTAGCGCCATTCCGGTCCGCCCCGAAAATCCCCTCCCAAGAGCCCGGTCCTCTCATCCAAAGTCGCACGGGCATCCTGCCTGTGCCCCCCCCGCCAGCGCCTTCTCAAAGTGGCACGGGCAGCCTGCCTGTGACCTCTCCCGCCAGCACCACCGAAGATGTCTGTCCCACTGTCCACCCATGGGAAGTTGTTGCCAATCGCGTCGGTTCGGATATCGTCAGCGAAAGTCAGTCATATCCATTGAATTTCAGGCAGTTGGAAGAAAAAGACACCCGGCCGAACGCCCCGTTTGCACATGGATATTCCACCAGATATAGTGAAATCATAAACTGTTCGGCTCAGAAACAATGAAGAAGCACCGGGTAGATGGACGCAGACTCAATAGCTGGGAAGCCTTCCATGACTTCTTTGCGACCGAATTCGACTTCCCTGGTTACTACGGCCGAAACATGGACGCATGGAATGACTGCATGAGCGATCATTGCTACTCTGAAGGGCTAGTCTCCCTCCACATCGACAACGCATCTGATTTCAAGATGGTGAATGAGGACGCATTCAACGCTCTTGTTGAGTGCAGTGGTTTCATCAATTGGCGGGCGACGGAGGATGGGGCTGATCCATTGATTGTCCTCTCTTTCTACGTTTAGTAACCATGCGGTCGTCACACACCAAACCATCAATCCTCACAATACATGATGCAGGCAACGGATCGTATGGCATCTGTCGTATCAGCAACGTTTCCCGCTCGCCGTCGCCTGATCCGAAACGTTCGCCAAGAATCCGAAATCTGCTTCTGCCACCCGGATGTACACCCTATCTTTAATCTTCCATCGCCCATTCCATCATCGATGCACACAGAAATGAGCAGCCCGTATTCAGAAGATTTACCGGATGTCCTTCAGGAGTCCGACCCTCCCAGGAATCGATTCAGCCGAGCCTTCGTACGGCGTCGTTTCCTCGGTGGATTAGGGCTCGTATCTGCCGGAACGGTTGGCGGATTCATTTTAGGGCGGGTTTCGCCGAGACCTTCCGCTCGGGGGGCGAAGCTTGATGGCTCAGCGATCTTCCAACAATGCGTGAAATCCGTGGTGGTCATCCGCATCCATGCCAACAACTCCTTGGGTGCCGGCTTCTGCTTGGATCGATTTTTCCACGAGGGAAAGGATACATGCTTCGTAGCGACAGCAGACCATGTCACCGAGATGAGCGATATTTCCCAGTTCCGACTCGATGCAGCGGCGGCCACCGTGACTTCCCACTCTGCTGTCGTCTCTCCCATAGGAGAAGCTTACGGCCGTGACGGAAGGGCAGACATGGCGGCCTTTTCGGTTAGCCTCGACATCAAGCCTCTACCTTTAGCAGAGGAGTCTCCGGCGATTGGTGAGGCGATTTTTACTTTGGGGCACCCATTGGGTGATGAGTTTACCCTCAGCTCAGGTATTGTGAGCGGCTACCGTTTTGACGGCACCCCGCGCATGCAGATCACCGCACCGATTTCCCCAGGTTCGAGCGGTGGCCCGGTTCTGAATCAGTGGGGCGAGGTGGTGGGCATGGTCTCAAGCTACAAGCAGGGTGCCCAGAACCTGAATCTGGTTGTCCCACTCTCAGAACTCATGGCACTCAAGTTCCGCATGCGTGCCCTCACGAGGACAGCGTGAATCATTTGCTCCGACTCTTTGGTTCGCTGATAGCCCCGATCTGACACCCAGGAAGGCGAACAAGCCGCGCCACAGCATCCGTGAACAAGCTCTTCAATTTCACTTCTTCCTCCTTTCATTGGCGCACGGTGCGTGCGCTCTGACGTTCTGCTGAAAATACCGTGACCGTAGCCTCAAGAGTAAAGTGCGGGATTTGCGATAGCATGATCCTACCGATGACCGCCCAGACCAACGGCGGACTTTGCGCACAGTGCGTCAAGATACCGCCCTGTCAGCGTGAAGTCGCAGCGGCAGTCCATGCCGAGCAGCATCCGTTCGATCGAGCAATCGCGATGTATTCATCTCTTATTGATTCGCTTGCGGCCGATTGCGCGGAGCGCAATCTAGGAGCGGTCAGTGATCCTGAATTCATGGCGGTGCGATTCTACTCTCCTGATTCCGTCATTGGGTTGCCGGATTACGATGAAGCGACCGAAGTCGGCTCGAAGGCAGTAGACGAGATCGAGCATTACTTATTGGCGGATGGTTCCGACCGCTCTTTGCTCGACCCGATCGCGAACAAGCTGAGGTCGCTTGCTCCAGCATTCAACTCCGTTGGTAAGACCATTTTTATAGCATCAATGGGAATGGGCGTGGAGGAGGTGGCTTGGCTGATCAGATACCTGAACGACAGACCGACCTTCGATCGTTTCCTGAATGAAGCTGGACTGACCGAGGAACAGGTCGATATCTACAACGTGCCCTTCGGCCAGGAACTAAACCAAGAAGCAGAACAAGCCGCGTCATGACAACCACTACCAGCCGCCCTGTTTCGATGATCTCCCGTAGTACAACCCCACGCACCGAAGAAGCCTGTCTCTTTGTGCGCCTATGATCAGTGGCCAGATAACTGAAGGGCTCCGAGAACTTCATGATAACGATCGGCTGTTCAAAGGGCGGATTGCCAAGTTGGCCGAAATGGCGGATAAATTGGACGGTTACTGAACTCAAGAATCTCATGATCTGGAAGAACCGGATGAAATCAACGAACGGAGAGTTGTCCGATGCTCGAATCGCCGATCTGGAGCTGCAACTCGGGGGAAAGCTCAGGCTGCCGGAGGATTACCGGAGCTTTCTCCTGTCCTGCAATGGCGGCGTGCCGGTCAACACCATTGCGAGTGTAGTCGAAGATGGTGATGAGAGCACAACGAAGGTGAGAAGGTTTTATGGGTTCACTGGACGAAAGGCGGGAGAAAGAGAAATCGAAACAAACCCGTGTCTTGTGGAGTCTTATCGTGGTTATTGCCTCTCCGGTCATGGTCCCAAGACGACGGTGCCGATCGCGGAGGATGACGGCAGCAACCGCTTCGTCATTTATTGCGAGGGAAGCCGGTTCGGCCAGATTTGGTTTGTGACGACCGAGGGCCGAAAGTTCTTCCAGGCACCGAGTTTCGAGCGATTCTTCGACAGTCTTGAATTCGACGACTATGTCAGCGACGTCAAGGGGCCGCCACCCGTGCTGACCACACCCTGGGAACTGAAGCGAAAGCAGGAAGAGCGCGAGCGAGCCGAAAGGGGTGGCTGAAAATTGGCGTCAGGCGAGCGGTGGTGTCAGTTCCGTTGGGGCGAGGCTGCGACCGCACCCCAAGAGCCCTGTTCGCTTATCCAAAGTGCCACGCGCATCCTGCCTGTGACCTCTCCCGCCAGCACCTCCGAAGTGGTCTGTCCCGAACCGCACCCCAAGAGCCTTGTCCAATAGAGCCGAAGTGGTCCGTCCCATTATCCGGCCCCGCTCCGCGCAACGAGCTCACCGAAGAGGCCTGCCCTTTAGCTCACCGAAGAGGCCTGCCCTTTTGCTCAGCCCTATTCCCTTGCCAGCCATTCCCCTCCCATTTCCCCTTCACTCGAGCCGAAGAGGTCCGTCCCATCATCCGGCCCCGCTCCGCACACCGAGCGCACCGAAGAGGCCTGCCCTTTTGCTCAGCCCTGTTCCCTTGCCAGCCATTCCCCTGCCATTTCCCCTTCACTCGAGGCGAAGAGGTCCGTCCCATCATCCGGCCCCGCTCCGCGCAACGAGCGCACCGAAGAGGCCTGCCCTTTTGCTCAGCCCTGTTCCCTTGCCAGCCATTCCCCTGCCATTTCCCCTTCACGCGAGCGAAGAGGTCCGTCCCATCATCCGGCCCCGCTCCGCACGCCGAGCGCACCGAAGAGGCCTGTCCTTTTGCTCAGCCCTATTCCCTTGCC
>JAIXPK010000328.1 GCA_027486335.1 Verrucomicrobiaceae bacterium
CAAGCCACCGTAGCAAGGCCGTCCCGGCCTTGTCTTCACCCCAGCCACCCTCCCCACAAGCCACCGTAGCAAGGCCGTCCCGGCCTTGTCTTCACCCCAGCCACCCTCCCCACAAGCCACCGTAGCAAGGCCGTCCCGGCCTTGTCTCGGCCCCAAAGTGACACAGGCATCTTGCCTGTGACCTCTCCGACCAAGCAAAGTGACCCAAGCATCCCGCCTGTGACCTCTCCGACCAAGCAAAGTGACACAGGCATCTTGCCTGTGACCTCTCCCAACAAGCAAAGTGACCCATTCCTCCCGCCCTCGTCTCTCCCCCCCCTCGCCTTTCCCATTGTGACCTGCCCACCTTTCACCACATCCTCCCACCCGTGAAACCGTTCGTCTTCCTCCTCCTTCTCGCCACCGCCACGGCCGACCCTGCTCCCAAGGGCAACCTCATCTCCGCCAAAGCCTCCGTCCGCATCAGCAGCACTAGCGAATACGACACCCCGGAAACCCACCTCGATCTCGTCCGCGGCCCGGAAACCGACTGCGCCTTCCACACCCGCTCCGAAAAATCCCCGTGGGTCATCCTCAAACTCCCGCAACCCGCCACCATCACCGCCCTCCGCATCGTCAATCGTAAGGACGGCAACGCCGCCCGTGCCGCCGGTCTCACCGCATGGCTCTCCACCGACGGCAAATCATGGACTGAGGTCTGGAAGGCCTCCGGCCCAGCCGAGCCCGTCTGGGACATCCCTCTCGCTAACACCCCCGCCTCCGGCATCCGCGCCTCCTTCGTCAGAATCGGTCTCTCCTCCGACCAACCTCAATTCCTCCACCTCAGCCGCATCTCCGTTTATGGTCTCTGATTCCCGCCTCCCCGCCCTCGTCCTCACGGTCGCTTCTCTCCTCTCCCTCGCCGCCGCCCCCCTCCGCGCCGTCGACTTCCCCACCGCACCACTCTCCGATCTCTCCCCCGACACCCTCCGCTCCACCGCCGCCGCCGCCATCAAGGAAGGCGCATGGTCCCCATGGTCCGACTGGCTCGCCTCGCTCCTCCGCACCGCCTTCTCCAAACCGGACATCAAAGACCCGGCCCCTATCACTTCCACCCCAGCCGGTTCCCTAGCCCTCGCCCAGTGGCGTCTCATCGCCGTCACCGGGCCCGACCACTGCAAGGCCGTCGCCGACAAGGACGGCACCGCCTTCCTCGCATGGCTCACCGCTAACAACGAAGCCCTCCACGCCTACCTCGCCAGCGGCCCGCTCGACCGCGAAATCACCTCCCGCGGCCTCGCCATCTGGCGCGACCTCTTCAACGCCCACCCGGATTCCCGCGACGGTCTCTGGATGCGCGTCGCCGCCGCCACCGCCCTCGCCCACACCTCCCCGGTCAAATCCCTCGCCGACGGCGGCGACATCGATCCCCTCAAACGCTTCCAGTACTTCCGCGACGCCCACGCCAGCCACATCCTCGCCCCTTCCTTCGACAAGGCCGCCGTCTGGGAACTCCGCTACGTCGTCAATTCATGGGCCCGCGACGAGGAACTCGCATGGGTCCTCAATGCCATGGACCCCAAAAACAAATCCCAGGCACGCATCGGCGACGCCTGCGGCATGGTCCCCTATCGCCTCGAAAACAGTAAAGGGGTCTCCGTCCAGAACGGCCCCGAATACTACGAACACCAACCCGTCACCCTCAAACTCATGCACGAGGTCGGCGGGGTCTGCGGAGCCATCTCCAAATTCGGCACCGCCGCCGCTCAGGCCTTCGGCGTCCCCGCCATGCCCGTCGGCCAACCCGGCCACTGCGCCTTCCTCTGGAAAGACACCCCTACCTCATGGCGCACCGGCAACGACATCGAGGGCTGGCAAGGTTCCTCCGAACACGGCGGCATCCACATCCCATGGGGCCAACGCGCCGCCTACATCCTCCTCGCCGAAGCCGCCCATCAGAACCCGGCCGCCTTCCTCCGCAGCGAACAAGCCGCATGGTCCGTCCCACTCGCAGGCCCTAACGCGCTCAACTTCGCCTCCGCCGCCACCGCCGCCCAACCCCTCAACGCCGGCGCATGGCAGCTCCTCACCAGAACCGCCACCGACTCCAGCGCACCGCTCGCCTTCTACCAGAACCTCACCCGGCAACTCCTCGCCGCCCTCCCTAACCACCCGCTCCCACTCATCGATCTCCTCCAACCTGTCGAATCCCACCTCGACCTCAAAGACGCCCCCGCCCGCACGCGCTTCGTCGCCGCCGTCGCCACCGCCATCGCCAAGGGCAACCCCGCCGCACAGCACAACACCGCCCCACGCGCCCTCGACGATCTCCTCTCCCGTCACGCCGCCGCCCTCCTCAAGGCCGGCCCACAAGCCGTCGCCGCCCTCAAATCCCCAGACGCCTCCACCGCCACTCCACTCTCCGACCCCGAACGCGCCGCCGTTCTCTCCCTCGTCGAAGCCTCCCTGTCCGCCACCTCCGCCCGACCCGACCTCCAGGACGCCCTCTCCGGCCAATGGCTCAACCTCATGTCCTCCAACCCAGCCAGTCTCGCCCGCGCCATCCAGTTCTTCGGCTCCCTCTTCGAAACCGCCCGCACCAACTCCGACCGCAAACCAGCCATCGCCCTCGCACGCCGCCTCATCCTCCTCGCAGAACAAGCCAACGACCTCCCATCCGCAGAAAAATACTCCGCCGCCTGCAGATCCCTCCTCACCAACCCCTAACACGCCCCCTCCGAACACGCAGCCACAGGCTCTGGACTGCTGTCAGAATTACAGCTCTCTCTGCGCGCGGAGTGCGCCTACAAGCCCCTCCCAACAAGCCCCCTCTCCGAACAAGCCCGGGCACGCGAGGCTCCGTACTCGCCCTCACCCTACCAGCCCCCTTCCTCCGCGCCAACGGCGCAACCCATACCAGCCTGGGGCATCGCCCCAAGTAAACCACAACATAACACACCGAGCCCTGAAAGGGCGCGACACGACAACCCTCCGAACAAGCCAGCCGCAGGCTCTGGACTGCTGTGAGCAATCACAGCTCTCTCTGCGCACGGAGTGCGCCTGCCAGCCCCCCCCTCCGAACCAGCCCTCTCCCAACGAGCCATTCCCACTTCTCACTTCTCACTTCCCCACCTCCCCGCCGCCCCATCCGATCAATTTTTGAACAAAACCCCCGGCTCTTCTATCATATCCCGAGTGCTGCCCTCCGGCATCCACCCGGCCATGCCCCACTTCTTCAAATTCACCCTCGCCTTCCTCACCCTCGGCACCATTCTCTTGTGCCTCGGTTCCTCCCAACCGGTCTACACCGATCCCGAAGCCCCCGGCCGTCTCTCCCTCGAACTCGCAGACCTCCCACGGGAACAGCGCTTCAGCCAATGGCATTCCCAACTCCAGCGCTTCGAAACAAACCACAAGCGATTCACCGACCTCGGCAGAGGCTTCATCGCCCTCGCCATCGGCGTCGCCCTCGCCAACGCCGTCACTTCCCTCTACCGCCACTTTGAAGGCCGCTCGCGAACCGTCTTCGTCGCCATCGCATGGATCGCCCTCTGGGCCCTGAAAATCCCATTCATCACAAGGTACTACACGCTCCGCCAGGAACGGTTCGACTTCCCGACATGGGGCGACTCCATCGCCATTCCCATCTCCGCGGAAACGGCTGCCACCATCGCCTGCTCTGTCCTCACCGGAGGCCTCGCCGCCATCCTCATGCGTCGGCACTCGTTCGACTCCGACCTCATCCTCACAAAACCAACTGGCACCGCCCAGGGAATTCGAGCCGCCTTCATAGCACTGTGGTTCACCCTGCTCCTCATCGATGTCGCTTCCGGAGTCTGGTACGGCAATGAAGGCTCGGTCATTGCCTGCCTCGGTGCCTGCCCGCTCCTCCTCGCCATCACCACCGCCTCGCCAGACGACCCTCCCGCCCCTCCTCCACCGTCCCCCACCGCATCCTAGCACCTCCGAACAGCCCCCTCCGAACCAACCCTCTACCAACAGGCCATTCTCACTTCTCACTTCTCACTTCCCCATGTCCTCCGACCTCCTCGCCTACTATCAACAACGAGCCGCCGAATACGAACGCATCTACACCAAACCCGAACGCCAATCCGACCTCGCCACCCTCCGCTCTCTCCTCCGCGACCAACTCCGCAATCACCGCGTTCTCGAAGTCTCCTGCGGCACCGGATACTGGACCGCCGCCTTCGCCCCCGCCGCCCTCTCCGTCACCGCATGCGACCTCAGCCCAGAGGTCCTCGCCATCGCCCGCGCCAAAGACTGGCCCTCAGCCAACGTCGAGTTCTCCCAGGCCGACTCCTACGACCTCCCCGCCTTCGACCGCAAATTCTCCGCCGCCTTCGCCGGCTTCTGGTGGTCCCATGTCCCCCGCCAACGCCTCCCCGCTTTCCTCTCCGGCCTCCACGCAAAGCTCCAACCCGGCGCCACCGTCATCTTCATCGACAACCGCTTCGTCCCAGGCAGCAGCACCCCCATCTCCCACACCTCCCCAGACGGCGATGCCTACCAACTCCGCCGCCTCGACGACGGCAGCACTCACGAAATCCTCAAAAACTTCCCCTCCGAATCCGACCTGCGCCACACCCTGTCCACCATCACCCCCTCACCGGAAATCACCCTCACCGACTACTTCTGGCTCCTCCGCTACACCATCCCCTGAATCCTCACCCTGTCCAATCCGTCCCCCTCATCCATCCCAACCTTATCTTCACCATTCAGCACGTCTAATTCCCCGCATCTCGCTCCCCCGATCCTTCCGCCAGCAATTCTCCGAGCCCGGTCCACGTTAAGGCCATCCAATCATCTTCTCGTTTTTTCACTATGTAGCTGTCACCGATAATCGGGACAAGAGACGCAAATAAGACGCCGTCGACGCCGTCGCAGGAGATATACCAGAAGCTCCCATCACGCATGCTGAGGACGTACGCTTCAAATCCCCATACTCCCATCGTCCGCTCCCTCTCCTGCTTCTCTGGAGGAGACCCCAACGCCTTGCACTGCGCTTCACTCAACTCGCGCCAATCGCTGCACCGGGTCCTCACCCCCACTTCGTCGCCCGGCTCAATGCCCGCCTTGGCAGCAACGTCCGCCGGCACTGAAATGGACTCAAGGCGCACCTCCGCCAGCCTCCCACCCGCAACCGTCGCCGGGGTCAGAATCGTCTGCAACGATTCCGCCTCTTGCCCCCTCGTGCCTTGAGACGCCTCCGCAGCCCCCGACGCCCCCGACGCCCCCCCCGATCCACGGCGGCATCCAAATGACACGCAAGCCCCCGCAAGCATCAGCGCCAGACCAAATCGAATCCTGATCTTCATCACCTTCCTCCTTCCCCCTTCCGGACAGACTTCCTTCCATCGAGCAGGAAATCTAAGCTTGGCGTTCATCATGATCCTCATAACACCCGGAACCTATCATTCCTCCCCCTCATGTCAATCCTCCTCTCTCCCTCCGCTCCACCCACCGCCCATCTCCGTCAGGAACCAACGCCCTAATCCCAACGCCCCCCATTCCCCTCCTTCACCCTCCCCACAAGCCCTTCCTACTTCACACTTCCCTGCCTCCCCCTCTCCCAACAAGCCATTCTCACTTCTCACTTCTCACTTCCCTGCCTCCCCCTCTCCCCCTCGTTCCCAGAACCGTCAGCCAATCTCTCGATTCCCGAAGACCGATCCGACAAAGACATCAGTTTCCGGCATCGATCCGACCGATTGTTAGTCTCCGAATCTCCGCGTCGGCGAGGCTCTCAGCCCATCCGCGCGCGGAGTCTGGCTCGACCTCGATGAGAGGCTCAATCAGGGCGAGCCTCGCCTCATCTGGAATCGCGGCACCATGCCCGGCCATCCACGCGGAAACCGACTCCAGGTCATTGCCGGCCCACGTCCCGACCACTGCCGCCAGACAACCGCCTCCGACGTTCCCGGAAACGACCCATTCCGCCGCCGCCCGCGGATCCAGCTGCGCCCACGCCACACTAACGGCCCGCCGCGCGTCACCGACCGCGTCCTCGTCACCCGCGAGGTCCGCCATCGCCATCGCTGTCTCGGGAGATTCATGAAGCAGGCCAACCGCCAGCTCCATCGCCGCAAGTCCCCGCTGTTCCGGTCGCACCGCTCCCAGCAGTTCCTGCGCTTCCTCCCAGCCGACCATCATGTCGGCCCGCAATTCCCAGCCTCCCGCGTCATCAAACGACGCCAGCCACGCTTCTCTGCGCTCCCCACGGTCCATTAAATCCAGCGCACCCCGCACCTCCTCTCCGGAAATCGACCTAACATTCCCACCCGGCCTATCAGCCGACGCGACGCAGTGAGCAGTCACCACGGCCTGCCCCAGCCCCCTACTCTCCTCCGGCGCCTGCCCCCACTGAGTCCCCGCGGCCACTCCCGCCACCGCAGCGAGCAAATGCGTAAACAACGTCTTCATGTGTTCTCAATGGCAATGGTCCCTCCCGGCATACCGCAGAAAATCCAGTGGCCTGCACCAGGTTCGGCCCTCGCCTCCCCCAGTGCAGGCCCACCTGAACCCCGATCAATTCGAAAAGGCGAAGTCATCGATGTGCACCCTCACCGGCGCTCCCGTTAGCGAATTGACGCTCGAGATGCGCACCGCCGTGATCCCGCAGCCGGCCAGCGCCGTGGCCCCCGCAAAGGTGTCGCGCACGCCCACTCCCGCCGGAATGAGGAACGTGTACGTCACCGGGAGACCGGGAGCCGACTGAATGAAGGTCACCGTCACCTTCTGCGGAACATTCGCCTGCTGAAGGACCGTCAGACCAGCCTGACGAATCAGCCCGGTGCTCGCCGACAGCGCCAGCGACATCGAGCCAATCGTCTTGCTCATCATGTCCCCCTTGTCGGAAATCGGCACGACCGTCGAGTGCCAGTTGATGTCACCAATCAGCGGCACCCCGATCTTGATCGTCTGACTCCCGGAGATGCCGTAGTAGCCGAGCACCATGTTCGTGCCGACGGCCGGTGACGGCCAGGGCGAGGTCTGCGGAGAATCGAAGTTCACAACGCCACCCCGGTTAACATTCCACGCATTGGCCACCGCCGTGACGAAAGCCGTGTAGAATGCAGGACTCGGCACCTTGACATCGACGACGTTGGCATTGGTTGCCGCATCGTAGCGCTGGACCGTCTTCGCATGCGTGGTGACCTGCGCATCGGCAGCAGCGGCGGCAGCGAGGGTCAGGGCGATGGTGATGGATTTCGTTTTCATGGCGTTGCTTTCGTTTGTGGTTCTTTTTAGTTCGGTTCGGCTTGAGGAAGGCGGCAGTAACACCGCATCTTCACAGGGGAGATCGCAGTCGCCCGCCGGATGGCTCAGAATTCGCCAAAAAATGTTTCCCGCCCCGCGTCTCGTTCTGATACACGCACCTCCCGTGGCGTCCGATCCCCATCTCTTTCACACCACGCACTGGAGCATCATCCGCAAAGCCGCCGACCATGGCAGCCCGGAATCTCTCCATGCGCTCGAGACGCTCTGCCGCGCCTACTGGTATCCTCTTTATTCCTACGTCCGCAGCACCGGCATCCGCCACGAGGACGCCTGCGATCTGACCCAGGATTTCTTCTCCCGTCTCCTCTCCAATGACCGCACCCTCGGCTCGCTGGCGCCGGAAAACGGACGCTTCCGCTCGTTCCTTCTCGTTGCCATCCGCCGGCTCATCGCGAGTTCATGGCGCCGGTCGTACTCGCAGAAACGCGGCGGCGGCACCCCGGCCATTGTGATTGATGAAGCCGACGCACTCGCCCGCTTCGACGCCGGACATCACGATGGCAATTCGCCGGAAGTCGTCTACGACCGCAATTGGGCTGCGTCAGTCATGGACCGCGCCCTCGCAAGGCTCGCATCGCACTGGCACGAAAAGGATAAACCGCTCGACCAACTCCGCACCTATCTCACAGACGCCCGCGGCACAGTCCCAGTGGCCGACATGGCCGCCCAACTCGGCGTCTCCACCGCTTCACTCAAGGCTTCCATTTACCGTCTCCGCAAACTCTTCGCGGACCTTCTGCGCGATGAACTCGCAGCCACCGTCAGCGATCCCGCGGAAATCGACAGCGAACTCCGCTACCTGCTCACGGTCCTCGCTGAGGCAGGCTAGCACAGCCCGCCGAACCACGGACGCCTTGTGTTCAACTCAAGTCCTCCTATCACCTCACGGCAGCCATGCAGGACCACGACTCTAACCACCCCGCCGCACCAGCCGCCTGCCCGCATTGCGCTTCCCCGCTGCCGCCCGATGCCCCCGTCGGCATCTGCCGTTCCTGCCTCGCCGCAAACTGGCTAGCGATGCTCGATTCCGAAGCTCCCGACGAATCCGCAGAAGAAGAAACCGAGTCCGCTGAAACCCACCCGCAGCAATTCGCCGGATTCATCCTGCGCGATCAACTCGGCCGCGGCGGCATGGGCGTGGTCTACCGCGCATGGCAGCCTGGCCTCCAGCGCGAGGTCGCCCTCAAACTCGTTTCCAGCGGACGGTTCGCAGGCACAGAAGAAGTCCAACGGCTCAAACTCGAGGCAGAAGCAGCCGCTCGCCTCACCCACCCTGGCATCGTCGCAGTCTACGAAGCCGGTGAATCGGATGGTCAGCCATGGCTAGCCATGCAATACGTACCCGGCGGCACGCTTAGCCAGCACGTCGGCAAGTCAGCCGCCCCGCTTCAATGGTCCGCCCGTCTCGTGGCCGATGTCAGCCGCGCCGTCCATTACGCCCACCAGCACGGCGTCCTCCACCGCGACCTCAAGCCTGGCAATATCCTCCTTTCCGCTGACGGTCAGCCGCTCGTCGCAGACTTCGGTCTCGCCCGCCTCATGGAACAGGACGAACACCTGACCCTAACCGGCCGATCGGTCGGTTCCCCGGCGTACATGTCGCCGGAATCTTTCCTCGGTGAAGCCAGCACCGCCCGCGATGTCTACGCTCTCGGCGTCATCCTCTACCAATTACTCACCGGCCAGCTGCCGTTCTCCGCCGACGATCCCGCCGCACTGGCCCGCCGCTGCGCAGAAGATGACCCCACCCCTCCCCGGCAGCTCCGCCGGGGTCTCCCGCGCGACCTCGAAGTCATCACCCTGAAGTGCCTCGAAAAGCTGCCCGCCCGGCGCTACGCTTCGGCCACCGCTCTCGCCGACGACCTCGAAAACTGGCTGAACTTCCGGCCAATCCTCGCCCGTCCCTCGCCGCCTCACCTGCGCATCGCCCGCTGGATCCGCCGCCGTCCCCTCCACGCCGCCGCCGCAGCCGCGGCCTGCCTCGCCGCCACGGGCTTCGCTACCCACCGCCACCGCACCAATTCCATCAAGGCCGCAGCTGCCGCCGAAACCGACCGCGCCAAAGCAAGTGCCCTAGCCAATCTCCAGCGCGCCTCTCTCGAATCCGCCCTCCGCGAAACCGAAGCAGGCTTCCTCGACCAGGCCCGCCGCATCCTCAGCGATGTCCGCACGCTCGACCCGGTCACCGCCGATGCTTCCCCGGAATGGAAATGGCTCTGGTCCCGCTGCACTCCCCAGGGCCTTTCCCTAACACAGGCCCATAAGGGAGAAATCACCGCCGCAGCCTTCTCCCCGGACGGGCGCACGCTAGCCACCGCCGGTCAGGACGCCCTCGTTCACCTCTGGAACTGCCGCGACCTCACCAAACCGGATGCACACCCCATCCAGACGATCCGGACCGCACACCTCACCGCCCCTATCCATCTTTCGTTCTCCCCGGACGCCTCCAGAATCTTCGTGGCCCGCAACGGCCAGCCCCTCTCGGCGGAATGGATCCCCCGCAACGGCAGTCCCGCTGAACCTGTCAAAATCCCGCAGTCCCCCACCGCATGGATGCAGTCAGTCATCAATCCAGCCGCCACCCCCGTGGTCTCTTTCCAGTCGCCTCCCGGCACCGCCGCCGCCCCTCCCGCTCTCTGGTTCGCTGCTCAGGACAATCCCACCCCGCTGCCAGGCCGGGCTCCGTTCCTGGCCTCCAACGGCACCAATCTCGTGCTCACAGGCGATTTCACCGACGGTCTCAAGCTGATCAAACTTGCCGCTCCGCCCGTGGTCACATGGACGGACCCCCGCCCGCTCTACAGCCTCTCCGCCCTCGCACTCAGCCAGTCAGGCTCGCTCGCCGCCGCCGCTCATTCCGCACCCACCGGTCTCTCCCAGATCCAGGTCATCAGCACCGCCAGCCCATCCCAGTTCACCCTCACCGAATGCAGCGGCACCATCCGCAGCCTCGCCATCAGCGGTGATCAGTGGCTCGCCGCAGGCGGCGACGACCGCGTTGTCCGGCTCTGGAATCTCAAGGCACCTTCCCGCTGCCACGCCCAACCGGGCCACGCCCGCCCCATCCGCGTCGTCGCCTTCAGCCCGGATGGATCACTCCTCTTCAGCGGCGATCAGGGCGGCCGCATCGCCGTCTCCCCTCTGCCATCTGATAGGACAGAGGCAGTCGGCCCTCCGCTCGCCGCGCCTCCCGACCTCTCGTTCCTCTTCGCCACCAGTCTGCGCAATGGCATCCCGCAGCCGGAAATCGTCCGAGTCAACACCTCGGACGGATCCAGCCTGAAATACCCGCTGCCCGGCATCCCCGCCGCCATCGCCTGCGGCAGTCCCTTCTCCACCGTCCTCTGCCAGCAGGGCCAGACCGTCCGCCGCTGCCGAATTCCCGCAGACGCACCAGCCCACAACGCAGATGCCTCCGCAGAACTCCCCGCAGGCACCCAGGCGGTCGCCCTAACCGCCGATGGCTTTCTCTCAACAGAAGCCCGATCGTCCAATGCCATCACCATCCGCTCCCACCGCTTCGGCACCCCGGAACCAGTCGGCACCGTCCGCCTCGCCATCGCCCCCTGGAGCACGCTCACCATGGCCCCCGACGGCCTTCATTGCTACCTGCTCGACGCCCCCGCCGGAAAACTCGCCTGCCTCGCCCTCCCATCCCTCACCCTCCGCTGGCAGCAGTCACTCCGCCAGTCGGTCTCCATCGCGGTCGCGCCAGACAGCACCACCATCGCATGGGCCGGAGGATTCTACGCCGGTCTGCTCGACGCCGCGACAGGCAAGGAACTCTCCTCGTTCCGCCAGCCCTGCGAAATCATCGCGCGCCTAACCTTCGCAGGACCCCAGCACCTCATGCTCTCCAGCTACGACCACACCCTCGTCTTCGCTTCCCTCACAACAGCCTCAGTCACCCTCGAATCCCGCCGCCAGCCAGCCTGCTCCGAACTGCTCTGTTCGCCGGACTTCACCCGATGGCTCTCCCTCGACCTCCAGAACCAGCTCACCTGGTTCCCGCCACCCTCCCGGAATCCACAGCCATGAATCGCTTCTCCTCCGCCGTCGTCGCAGCTCTCCTCACCACTGCCTCGCTCGTCATGGCCGATGGCGACATCGGCACTCCCCCGCCAGCCGCCCTAACCTACTCCCGCCACATGGCCGCCACCAGCGGCATCCACGACCCGCGCTCAAGCTACACCCATCTCCCCGTCATCTCCGGCCGCCCCGTCGGTGATTCCCCCTTGATCGTCTGCACCGCCAGTGGATGCGATATCCTGACATGGCTCTACCCCGGCTTGTCTCTTTCCGTCGCCCTCCAACCGGTTGCGGAAGCCGAGGAGGGCGGTGGTCCTTCAGGCACAAGTCCGGTCCCGCCCCCCACACTCGCGGACGGATGCTGGCAACTCTACGACTCATGCGGCTTCGCTTCCTATCAATCGTGGCTTAGTTCCTCCGCAGCCCTCCTCGGCCTCGCACCGTCAAACCTGCTCCCAGACGCCGATCCCGACGGCGAGGGCATCACCAATGCCCGCGAAGCCTTCCTCCGCATGCACCCGTTCGACCACCGCAGCGGCTTCTCCCTCTCCCCTAACTGGCTCCTCACTCCTTCGGATCCTCCTGCCGTCACCGTCGAATTCGCTGGCCTCAGCGGCAGGGTCTATGCCCTCGAATGGTCGCCCGACCTCTCGCCAGGCAGCTGGCAGACGGTTCAGACTCCCTTCCTCACCCCCGCACCCGTCGACGAGGACACCGACATCGGGGAAGACCGCTACCTCATCTACTCGCTCACCGCTGACCTCCCTCCGGAAACCTCAGGCCTCAGCCGCTACTTCCTCCGCATGACCGCACCCGACGGCATGGACGAATCAGCCGCAGTCGCCGGCAGCGGACCGGGAGCCGCCGCCGCTTCGTTCTTCCTCGTCCCCCCGCCTGACGAACACCCGACCGAAAACTCCCCCTTCCAACCCGCCCGCCAGCTCCAAGGCCGCTTCTTCACCCCTCGCAACCTCAGCGACGCCACCATCACCCTCAACAACGACTACGTCCTCAATCCCGCCAACGGCCCAACCGCACGATCCATCGCCCTGCCGGCCACTTTCGACCTCAATGACCCCGTCCGCGTCTTCGATGCAGTCTTCAGCAGTCTCCCCAGCCGCGTCCAGGTCTACCCTACCGAAAACTACTTCTACTGGTCCATCCGCATCGGCCAGCGCACCTTCCGCGGCAATCTCAATCTCTCCGTCCGCACCCGCGACAACGGCCGTCTGCCTTTCTTTTATAGCGAACTCGCAGACATCTCGTCCGGCGGCCAACCGCACCGGGTCCAGATCGTCGGAGGCGGCACACTCGGGCCAGCCGTCCTCACACTCCGCCGCGACCCCCAGAACCCGCTCCGCTACCTCCTCAGCCGCGGCTCGCACACCGTCACCTTCGATCTCCACAACCTCACCCAGGCCCCTCCTCCCCAAGGCGTCCTGCGGCCAGGCGAAATCTTCGTCGAACGCACATTCGACGAAAGCGGTCTCCGCTTCCTCCTCGTCTTCCAGCCATCCTCACAGACGCGCCCCGCTACTTTCACATGGCTCCTCGACCCCGGACCATGGGACGCCCCCTTCACCGCTCCCTCCCCGGACGAATTCAAGGAACTCCCGGACGCCCCGGCAAACTTCCTTCACACCCGCACCGGCTTCGCCTTCGCCGCCGACTCCCGCACCCCGGCCTCCGCCCGACGCCTCGTCCTCATCGCCGTCAGCAACAACCACGTCGCCAGCAATACATGGTTCGATGGCCCCGGCGACCAACTCGCTGACAACTTCGACCCCGTCCCTCTCAAGCCGCTCCTCCTCGCCGCCTTCCCTGACCTCACCCCGGACCGAATCGACAATTTCGGCTATCTTACCGATTCTTCAGGCACCGAACGCATCGGTCTCTACCCCTATCATGGCTACGATTCCGAAAGCGATCTGTCCGTCTTCGCTCGCTCGCTCCGCCCGGATCCAGGCACGGATCCAGATACCCTCGCGCTCTGGAACGCCACCATCAACGCCATCCCGCCCACGGTCCCCCCGCCACCCGTTGCCTTCGCCTTCAACGAGGGCGGTCCAGCCCAGCTCTCCGATAGCATCATGGGCTCAGGCCTCAGCCGCGACCCGGTCAGCGGCAGCCTCACAGTCCAATCCGCAGAATCATGGCAGACTCCCACATTCCCGGAAGTGTGGATCACCAAATCCCAGAAAGGATCCGTCGTCCGCATCCACTCACCTGCCGGCACCCGGGCCGCCATCACAGCCGAATACCTAACCGCCCCCAAGGCCGTCCACACTTCCCCCGTCGCTCCCTACCCATGGCGCGATGGCTTCTCCCCTTTCCCCACCGCAGTCGCCGTCGACCCATGGGGCGAATGCTGGATCGCCAACACCGGCGACAATGTCACCATCAATGGATCAAGAATGGGCAGCGTCACCCGCATCGGTCTCGCTCTCGGCGGCACCCGCTGCCGCAGCGACGGATCATCCGACCCCACCGGAGCCTTCCTCAAACCGCCATTCGATTACCTCAGCCCTAGCGTCACCGACCGCGATGGCGACGGTCTCCTCCGCACCTCCTTCGGCCCCAATCCGCTTCCATGGCCAGGCAAATCCGACGTCATCAGCCTCGACGGATCAGTCAAGGATGCCATCGACGAACTCATCACGGGCTACGTCCGCATCCCTATCACAAAAGTCGCCTCTCTCACCTTCCACAATGGCTTCCTCTGGGCCGGCAGCCCGCCACTCAACGCATGGTGCCTCATCAACCCCTTCACCGCACGCCCAGTCCCACCACCCGTTCGCACAACCGGCGCCGAAGCAGGCATCGCCAGCGCCCTTCATGACTTCTTCTGGACTCTCGGCAACGGGCGCTCCTCCCTCCACATCTTCTCTCCGGATCAGCCGAATCTCCCCGTCTTCAAAGAATCCCTCGACCCCACCCTGGGCCCCGCCGCCTCCCACGGATCAGCCATCGCTCCATGGCTAACTGCCAATCCCACCACCAGCGGCATCTGGATCG
>JAIXPK010000509.1 GCA_027486335.1 Verrucomicrobiaceae bacterium
CGGGGCAGTCCGCTTCCGGTCGGCGATTTGGCCGCATGGAGCCAGGAGGGCGGCGAAATGGCCGGCGGCTTGGTAGTAGCCTCCAAGTCAGGGCGCTCATGGTGGTTCCCCGCCTCCCCCGCACCAGTGGATCCCCACCCGGACCGCCGGAGGAGAGTCGGAGCTTTCACCGCGGTGCCCACCGGCATCGGCCAGTATGCGATTCTTTGGCGCAATGGGTATGGCATCCTCGAGGGGGCCCGTCTGATCCATGGTTCAACGTTTGAATCCCTCGGGGCAGTAACCGTCAATGGCCCTCTTGCGGGCGCGATTTCCCTGTCGTCGGTTCCCGAACACCGGTCCCTTCAGGCGGGCCAACTGGTCAACTACCGGCCTCCCACTGCGGCAATCCTCACGGACGTTGGAACTGGCGGGGTAAATTGTTATATGATGATTCTCCGGGCGGAAGGAAATCTGGAGCCCGTTGGCATTGGATTTCTTCCCCTTCCTGCAAACAGTCCCCAACCCTCCGTCTGGGGGATCAAACTTGTCGCTTCAGGATCCCAAATCGGCATCGCCGTGTGGTTGGAAGACCCTTCACATGGAGGAGGCCCAGCAGGCCGCCTCTGGTTGCGCACCGGAAAATTCATGGATGGAGCTTACCGGATGACCTCGGAATGGCTCGATCAGGGGAACTCCCACGGAGGGCTTGCCGTCGAGGCCGCTGCGGATGATGGCGGCATGGTTTGGGTCTCAAGAGTGCAGGGCACCGGCCCCAACCAGGGAATGTGGCAGGCGCAACGCCTCGGATGGGATGGCAGCAGGGCAGGGCCCTTCATCGTGAGCTCATTGTATTCCGGAGAATGGTCCATGGTAGCGCGCCCCAACGGAGGGTTTTTAGGATTTCAAGGATTGCTAGGTGGCGTAGGGGGAGGTGAAATACAAGTCACGGAACTCAATCCCAATCTCACGCCGGAGCGCGCCTGGCGTTGGGAAAATGTGCCCATGGGGGCTTCGCTCTCCCTTCAGCCCGAAGGCGATGCGGTGAGGATCTTCTCCGGCTACGGGGGCCAGACCTTTCCTGGCGTTGGCCAGGCATTGTGGAGGCCCTTCACGGCGCAGGACGGATCGTGGAATCCTCTCACTCGCACCTACACGTTGCGATGTGCCGGTCCGGCCGGGATGTCTGTAGGGATCCGCTACGGCCCTTCGCTCTCCGCCTTTCCCTCCTTCGCAGGAGGCCGATTGAATCCACCCGGATGGTCACCCGGGACGGAGGGTAATCTCGAGATGGCATTTCCAGCGGACGCAACTCCAGCCCGCTTCTTTAAAGTTCATGCGTCGTGGCTCCGTCAGGTGCCCCCTTGACCAACGACCTGATGAAACGGGCTTCAGGGCAGCTTGCCAAACGCGCAGCGACTTTCAGCCACCAATCGTAGTGGGCCGTCCCATAGAGTCGAAGAGGTCCGTCCCATTATCCTGCCCCGCACCAATCGAAGCGGTCCATCCCGCCTTCCAGGAGCTGAAGTGGTCTGTCCACATATCTATCCCCGGCGAATCGTCGTCGAAGCAGCGGCCGAGGTCCATCCTACTGTCTACCCTGCGTCGAAAACCTCCCCTCAGAGCCCTGTCCTTTTGCTCATTCCAATTCCCCTGCCAGCCATTCCCTTGCCATTTCCCCTCCGCGCGCGCGAGCCGAAGAGGTCCGCGAGCCGAAGAGGTCTGTCCACATATCCACCCTCAAAGCGACAGCGGACAGGCCCCTGGCGCTAGCCCTGGCGGCGCAAGCTGCGCGCCGACGCCGGGGAAGTCCCGGGGAATTGCAGGAGCCTGGGAATTGATGGGAATCACAGGGGCCCTGCACTCTTGACGTCTGCGCTCCGATCCGTTATCGATTCAAATGCCCGCGTGGTGCACTCAGAATCTGGCGGCACCATCTGGCAATTGCGAATCCAACCAGCCCCAACAGGCAATCATTTCATGACGGAAAACGAATTCTGGAATCTCGTGAACGCGAATCGGGCTCGCGATGAGTGGTGTGGCGACTCTATCGAAAGCACATGGCTGGAGGAACAACTGAGCCTGCTGCCCATACCGGAGCTGAAATCCTTCGAGACTTGGATGTCGATCGCACACAAGCGCATTCTCGAGTCGAATCGCATCTTCGGTGCAGCATCCCTCATCGGAGACTGCAGTGACAACGGATTTGAGGATTTCGGAGGGTGGATCATCTCCATGGGCAAGGACGCTTATTACCGCGTGCTCGCGGACGCAGACGCACTGGCCGAAATCGGTTACGGGGAGGACGAAGACTTCACCCGTCATGCGTACGACGTGATGAAGCGTGCCACCGGCTCGGGTGATGAGCTGATAGACCTGCCTGTTGAAGGCTATGAGATGGAACAACCCGAGTTGACCGATCCGGGTCCGGTCCCATCAACCGACGACTTTGGTGATGACGAGATCATGGCAGCCGCCTATCCGCGCATCTGGCTCAAGAGGGCTGAGGAGGATGAAGAAGACGACGATTGACCGCGGGCGCTTCAGTCCGCGGAACCACTTAGGCATCGCCCCCGGATGACCTCCGCGACTATCCCGGCCTTCCCCAGCCCGCTCCCATCATCGGCCCCCGCACCCTCCCCCCTCACAGATCCAACTCAAGCTGACCCGCTTCCCGACGACGGAACGCCTCTGTGGTGACTTCCGGCCTCGTGCCGGCAAAACCCAGGCGACGAACCACGGCACGGAACAGCAGGGCCGTCTGCTCGGCGCGTGGGCCTTCGCCCCGCATCCTCACCAACGGACGCGTGTCGTTGAGACGGCCACCGTGAACCTCGCGGATGCGCTCGAGAATGGTCGCCTGCTTCACGGGCGAGACATGCCGCCCCAGCCACTCCGTGAAAACCTCGGCACCCGACCCGGGGAGGCGCACCATCGACCATGTCGCGAAAGTCGCCCCCGCCCCGCGCGCAGCCTCAAGAATCGCCGGCATCTCGTGATCATTGAGGCCCGGAATGAGCGGAGCCACCGAAACGCCACAGGGCACCCCCGCTTCCGCTAGAATCCGGATCGCATCAAGCCGCATCGCCGGACCCGACGCCCGCGGCTCAAGCGTCCGGGCCAGTTCGCGGTCCAGCGACGTGATCGAGACAAGCACCGCCGCCGCGCGGTGCCGCGCCAGTTCAGCCAGCATATCCGCGTCACGCGTCACAAGGTGGTTCTTAGTGATCACAACAACCGGATTCCGGAACTCGGCGAGCACTTCAAGGCAGCCCCGCGTGATGCCAAGCCGCCGCTCGACCGGCTGATAGCAATCAGTAACCCCGCTCAGCGCCAGCTTCCGCGGCTGCCACGACGCACGGCTCATCTCCGCCCGCAGCAGAGACGCAGCCCTCGTCTTCACCATGATCTTCGTCTCGAAATCAAGTCCCGCACTGAACCCCAGATACTCATGGTAGCGCCGCGCATAGCAGTAACTGCAACCGTGCTCGCAGCCGCGGTAGGGATTCAGACTCGCCTCGAAACTCAAATCCGGACTGTCGTTCCGCGTGATCAGCGACTGCGTGTCGTCTTCATAAAACACCGACTTCGGCGACGGCGGCTCCCAGTCGGGGTCCGCCCGACGCATCTCCGCAACCGCCTCCGGATCCTCCTCGAACCGCAGCCGCTCAAAAGGATTATGAGGATTCGTCCCGGCACCCCGCGTCATCCCCCACCATGCACCGCTCCCCGCACCCCGCAAAGGCAGTCAACCCCCATTCCCGCACGCCACCGAAGAGGTCTGTCCACCTATCGCCCGTGTGCAGCCAATCCCCCGCACTCTCCTCAGAAGCCTGACCCTTTGCGCTCCGCACCCCCAGAGGCCCGTCTCTTTATGCACGAGCAGCCGACGAGGTCCATCCTCGTATCCCTCGGTGCCATTCAGAGCCGCAGCTGTCCGTCCTTTTGTCCCGCAGCGCCAATCGAGACGAAGCTCTCCGATTCAAGAACCCCTCGCGTCGGCATCGAATGCCCGGTCTCGCCTACCTTTCTGGCCTCGCCAACCGAACGCTCTTGTCAGTGGCGGTGGCTCAACGTGGAGGAGAGCTGCGGGATGGCGAGCGGAGGATGGCGAGGAGTTGCTGGCGGCCGTCGGGGTAGGTGACGAGGGCGACGGGTTGATCGCCGAAGGCGTCGAGGAGTTCGTCGGGGGAGAGCGGTGCAGGAGTGGGGACGGATTGAATTACGGAAAGGGACGTGGGGCGGGAGGTGGGGATGACGAGTTGGGAAATCAGAGCCGTGGTGATTGCGAGGATGGCGGCGGCGGCGAGGCCCTCGCGGAGTGTCTGGCGGCGGTAGGCAAGACGGCGGGCGGTGGCGACGAGGTGGTCTGCGGACGAGGTGGGAGCGGTGAGGCTGTCGAGGAGATCGTCAGAATTCATGGGGTCTGGAGGCGAGGTTCCTGAGGATGGATTGGCGGAGATGGTGGCGGAGTCGAGCGAGGCGGCCTTCGATGGCGCGTTCGGAGGATCCGGAGGCAGAGGCGATGGATGCGAGGGAACGGCGATGGGTGTAGCGGTCGTCGAGGAGGGCGCGGTCGGAATCCGGGAGGTCGGCGAGGGCGTGCTGGAGTGCGGACTGCCAGATGGATTCGGAGTCTTCGGGAGGGGTGGGATCTGGAGGTGAGAAAAGACCGGCGAGTCTGGCGAGGACGGCGGAGTAGCGTCGAGTGCGTCTGGATTCATCGGAGGCGGAAGACCGGCAGGCTCTGGCAAGCCATGCCCAGAGAGCTTGTTCGTCGGTCACCGGGCGGAGGTAGCGGAGGGCTTTGAGAAACGTGTTCTGAACGGCATCTGCCGCGATGGCTTCGTTGCCGCGGGTGATCACGAGGGCGTAGCGCGAGAGTCGGTTGTGGTAGAGTGCGTGGAGGGATCTGACAGCGGATTCGTCGCCGCGGCGGATGGCTGCGCAGAGGGCGGGGATGTCAGGGAATGGGTGCGGTGCGGCGCAGTCGGCGGCAGACTGGGCCGGTGCGGTGAGGGAAAGGTCGCCGCGTTCCACTGGGGTGGGGGGATAGGTTGGCCCGGAAGGTTAGTGGCCTGCGGGTTGTCCGGGGGCGCCATCCGGGGTAGTGGATGGTGGGACGGGTGCGGGGTAGCGGATGGCGGCATCGCTACGCATGGCATCGATGGCTTCGCTGATGATCGGGAGAGCGGTGCTTTTCACGACGATGAGGTCGAGGGAAGAGAAGTGGCGGATATCGGCGGCTTTATCGAGTTGCTGGGCGAATTCTGTGAGGGAGTTGATGAGGTGGTATGTTTCTTTCTCGCGGATTTCGGCGGCTTCACGAGAAGGGGCGCGGCGAGGGACGAGGGAGGCGATGCTGAAGACGCGGGTCTGGCGTGGGCTGCCTGAGGAGGCGAGCGATTGGAAACCGGGCGTGGCATCGGGCTGGGATGTGGCGTTCGGGTCGGCGTTGGCGGGCGGCACGGGATCGACGGGCGAGGGGCGTTTGAGGATCCATGCGGCGACGGAGTCGTCGGTGTCGCCCTTCACTGGTTCGACGGAGAGACCGAGGATGGTGGAGGCGACGCGGAGCACCTCGGTGGTGGTGACGTTGCGGAGGGAAAGAGCGGGGATGGTGACGGATTCGAGGCCTGGCTGGATGACGACATTGAGTGGGCGGCCGCCTTCGTTCTGAGATCTTTTGTCGAGATAATCAATGACTTCGGCTAGATTGGCTTCCGTGAAGATGACCTTGTCGAGGCGCGTGCCGGGGGGGATTTGGGGGGCATGGGGATCTGCTAAGGGATCGTCATGTGCCGAGGAATGCGGATCGGCGGCAGCGGGCGGCGGCGGGGTAACGTCTGGTTGCTGAGCAAGGCCGTGGTTGGCGGCGGTGAGGAGAACAGAGAGGAGAGGAGGAAGGAGTTTCATGGTGAGTGGAATGGTTCCGGCAGGAACACGTCTGCCGGGTGAGAAACCCACGGGAAAATTGGAAGAATTTCCCGTCGGTGCGGAAAGGGTGGCACTTGAGGGCGGAGAATCGGGAGTTTAGGGAGTGAATATGAAACTTGCGCTGACGATTCTTTCGCTGACTGCCACGATGCTCCATGCTGCGATTCAGACGGAGTCTGTGACGTACAAGGACGGGGAAACGGCGTTGGAGGGATTTCTGGCGTGGGATGACAGTGTGAAGGGGGCGAGGCCGGGGGTTTTGGTGGTGCACGACTGGACCGGCTTGCAGGATTACACGAAGGAGCGGGCGAAGATGCTGGCGGGGCTGGGGTATGTGGCGTTCGCGGCGGACATTTATGGCAAGGACGTGCGGCCGGCGGATCCGAAGGAATGTGCAGTGCAGTCGGGCAAGTACCGGAAGGATCTGCCGTTGCTGCGGCGGCGGGTGCTTGCGGGCCTGGAGCAATTGAAGGCGCGCAAGGAAGTGGACGGGGCGCGATTGGGGGCGATTGGTTATTGTTTCGGCGGGAGCTGCGTGCTGGAGTTGGCGAGGAGCGGTGCGGATGTGCGCGGCGTGGTCAGTTTTCACGGAGGGCTGGGAACGACGCTGCCGGCGGCACCGGGGGCGATCAAAGCGCGGATTCTGGTGTGCCATGGCGGTGCGGATGCCAATGTCGGCAAAGAAGTTCCCGGGTTTCAGGAAGAGATGAAGCAGTCGCAGGCGAAGATGGAGTTTGTGAGTTACGAGGGGGCGCTCCACGGGTTCACGAAGCCGGGATCGGCCTATCAGGAAAAGGCGGACAAGGAATCGTGGGCGGCCATGAAGCGTTTCTTCAAGGAAGTGTTCCGGAAGAAGGATTGAGGCGGGCAGGCATGCGCGCGGACCACTTCGGGGTGTGATGTGCTAGCGCACTGCGGGCTCGGGCACTGAGGTTTCCGGTCCTTTCCCGGGGCGCGAGACCCACCAGAACTCGAGTTTTTCTTCGGAGGAGTAATAGGTCGTCACTTCACGAGTGCCTTTCGGCAGGAAGCGGGTCGCGATCACAGGCACGCAAATCAGCTCGCTCAGGCCCAGAGTCATCTCTGCGAGTGCGGCCGGGCCAAAGATTTTCATTGGTGGTTCCGGGATCAGCTTCTTTGTGTAGTGAACGTCGGCGGAGCCGTACGTGGAATATCCTACCCGCAGTTGCGCGGCTTTGACCGTCTTCGCTGGAGGTCCGAGCGCGGCGATGACCATTGTCCTCGGCGTGTCAGGTTTAAACACGTCACGATGTGCCCCCATGCCCATGAGGCGGTAGGAACATGCGGATAGCGTGAGCGTGGCGAAGACCAGCAGAGCGCAGAGAAAAGCCATTCCCGCCATTCGGCTCAGCGAACCCAGCTGTCGCGTCCGTGGATGCGGCGAAACGGGAGGCTGGAGGGAATTGAAGCAGGAAGACGCGCGTTATGGTGCCGGCATGGGTGCCTTGCCTTTGGGCGGAATCGGCGGAATAGGGCGGATGGCCGAAGACCTCTGCGTGCTATGGATCAGATCTCTTCGGGCTTCGTCGGCGGTCGCCGGGCCTGACGAAAACCTGTGAACCGGTTGGCGCTGTCAGCGGTGTGTTCGCTTCGGCAGGAAACGCGGCAGAAGGATGCGCTAACCAAAAATGCGCCGCCGCGCGCTGACCGGTAGTTGCCGGTCAATGGGCCTCTGGGGTTTGTCCGCTCTTCGGACTGGTAGGATGTTTCGCTGAACCGGTCCCAGCAGACCTCCCAGAGATTGCCTGCCATGTCGCAAAGGCCATAGGCATTCGGGGCGAAACTACCCGTTGGTGCGGTGAAGGGCGACTTTCCCGATGCATAGCTAGGGTGGTAGTTCCGGGTGGGGCTGATGTCGAAAGCCACGCGTGCCATGCTGAGGTAATTTGCCTGCGAGTGGGTGATGGTGTCGCCCCACGGGAATCGCTTGCCTTTCAGTCCGCCGCGGGCGGCTATTTCCCACTCTGCCTCGGTTGGCAATCGGTACCCATTGGCCGTCCAGCGAACCTCGTGATTGGTCAGGTCGGTGCGCCCGCTTCGATACACCGACTTCCGGGCCGCATCACAGAAATAGCACGGAACAAGACCTTCTTTCTCGCTGCGAGCATTGCACCATTTCAGCACATCGTACCAGTTGACCGAATGCACGGGATGATCTCCAGCCTTGCCTTCGCCGACGTTTTCAAACTTGTAGCCATGGGTCAATGCCCACGCATACACCTCGTCCCATTCGGCTTTGGTGGTTTCCGTGGATTTGAGGAAGAATGACGACACCGTCACGTCGCGAATCGGTCGCTCTCTCGCCATGCCCTGCCCGAAGGAGTCTCCCATCTGAAAGGTTCCACCGGGAATCAGGACAAAGCCGCTGGCCTTGAGTTGATCAGTCTCTGCGTTCGTGCTGTCATCCTCGGGGGGCGCGTCGGTTGGATCAGAGGCCGCGATCGGACCGGTGAGGAGGGATGCAAGCAAACCAGCGAGGAGGAGGGGATGGTGCATGGAGAATGAGTGAATGGGCGGGAACGGAGAACGGGAAGGGGGAATTCCTGCTGGTGCGGATGGGTAGGCGGTCGAAAGGGGCGATGCCGGATGCTCCGGTGGTCCACGACCGAGAGGACACTAGATGTCCGTCCTCTTAGCCTCGTCCTCCTATTCTCCCCGGCCCGCCAACCTCAACCTCTTCGGAACCTCACGCCCCGCTACCAAACCCGCAGGCTCAACCGCTTTTGAGTTTGCCACCACCCCCGAAACCCGCTTCCGTCCGGCCATATGGCCACGCCGCTCATGGAATCGCTCGCCGCCCTCGCCCGCCACTGGGGCGCGTCGGATCTCTACCTCGCTGAAGGCCTCCGCGCTCGCCTCAAGGTCAACGGATCATTCCACGAACCCGAGGAACCCGCCGTCTCCACCGCCGACATGGATGCTCTCTGCAAGGTCTGCGGCGCAGACCCAGCCACCGTCCTCGACCGCGACGCCGCGTGGTTCGCAGCTGACGGCACCCGCTTCCGCGTCAACCTCCACCGCCGCATGGGCCGCCTCGGCGCTGTCCTCCGCCAGATCCGCACCAACGTCTCCACCCTCGACTCCCTAGGCCTCCCCCTCGACCTCATCTCCGGCTGGCTCAACCGCCGCGCCGGACTCATCCTCGTCACCGGCCCCACCGGCTGCGGCAAAAGCACCACCGTCGCAAGTTGTCTCGACCTCCTCGCCTCCTCGCGCCAGGGCCACATCGTCACCATCGAAGACCCCATCGAATACCTCTTCACCGACCGCCTCGCCTTCTTCACCCAGCGCGAAGTCGGCCTCGACACCGCCACCTACGCCTCAGGCCTCCAGAAAGCCCTCCGCCAGGCCCCCGACGTCATCTTCCTCGGCGAAATCCGCGACGGCGACTCCGCCGTCACCTGCCTCCAGGCCGCAGAAACTGGCCACCTCGTCATCTCCACTCTCCACAGCCCCAACGTCACCGAATCCCTCGACCGGCTCTCCAATCTCGTCCCCCCGGAAGACCGCGCCGTCATGCTCTCCCTCCTCTCCCATCAGATGATCGGCGTCCTCAGCCAGCGCCTCCTCCCGCGCGCCGACGGCACCGGCGTCGCCCTCATCTGCGAACACCTCGAAGTCAACGGAGCCGTCCGCGACTGGATCCGCGCCATGGACGTCCCCTCCATCGCCGATCACATCAAACGCGGCGACGAACCCACCAACCGCGCCTTCCTCAACGCCCTCGTCGACGCCTGCAAAGAAGGCATCGTCGACTACGACACCGCCCTCGC
>JAIXPK010000369.1 GCA_027486335.1 Verrucomicrobiaceae bacterium
TACGGCAGCGCATCCACCAGCGCCGTCGCCAGACTCGGCGAATAACGAATCTCCAGCCGCGATTGCTCCGGCCGCCGCTCCGCTGGCACCGTCATCCCGATCTTCGCTTCCTTCCCATCCGGCCGGATCGCCGCACTCCAACTCTCCGTCTTCAGCATCCCATGCACCTGCACCGGAAACGCTAGCTGCATCGCATCACTGTCACTGTCCGTCACCGCCTTCATCCGCACCACCGCCGTCCCCTCACGCATCGCCCGCACCCGCCAGTCCACCCGCACTTCCGCACCAGCCCCGATCGTCACCGTCTTCGCCACTTCCTGCCCAGGCATCACCTCAACCGCCCCGCCGTCCAGCTCCAGCGAAACCTTCACCGCCTTCTCCGCCGCCAGATAATTGTGCACGTTCGCACTCAGCGTCACTTCGTCCTTCTCCGTGAAAAACCGCGGTGCCTGCAGCCGGATGATCAAATCCTTGCTCGTGATAATCTCCGCCTCCGCCTCGCCCACCTTCGTCCCGTGACCCATCGCCCACGTCTTGATCTTCCAGGTCGTCAGATTGTCAGGCAAAGGCACCTCGATCATCGCCACACCCTCCGCATCCGTCTCCACCGCACGCGCCCAGTACGCACTATCCGCAAACTCACTCCGGATCATCACCGTCCCACCCTCACCAGCTCCTCCCTCGCCTCCGGGCATCGGTCCACCCGGCGCGTCCGCCATCGGTGCCGCCGTCGCCATCGGTGCCCCCGCCATCGCCGCCATCGGTGCCGCCTCCATAGCCATTCCCTCCGGCGCTATCCCCATTCCCCGACTCATCCCCCTCCCTCGCCCAAACCCGCCACCCAATCCTGTCCGCCGCATCGCCGTCTTCGTTTTGACCGCAATCCCGCTCGTATCACCATCCAGATCAATCGTCATCTCCCCAAACACCCCCAGCGGCTGCCAACCAGCCTGATCAGGCGGCAGATTCACCGACGGAAACGCCGTCCCCAGATTCGACAGCGATCCGCTCCGATGCTGCCGCCGCCACTTCCAGAACCAGTCCGCAATCTTCGGCACATTCGATCCCCCGGAAATATACTCCAGCGCCTTGTCATACACCGTCACCACCGCCGACCCGCGGTACGGTTTGCCATCACTGTCACTCAACTTCACCCTGACAATGGCCTTCCCCCGCGGCTTGTACCGCTCCGCATCCGGCAGCACCTCCATCGTCAGCACCCGCTTCGCCGGCGGCACCGCTATCTCCCGCATCGCCGTGTGCACTTTCCCATCCCGCACCGTAAACGCCTCCACAAACACATTCGGCATGTCCCCAGTCCCGATCCTGACAATCTGCTCGCCGCTCTTCCCCTTCAGCTTCAGAATCACCGGCCGCGGCGCAATCCCCGTACTCGGCCTCACAAACAGATACACCGTGCTGTCCGCACGCTCCGCATTGATCAGCAGCTTCACGTCCTCACCTGGCCCGTACTCCGCCTTCTCCGGCACAATCTCCAGCGCCGCAAACCGATAGTCCCGCCCATCCTCTCCCCCGCCACGCACCACAAAAAACACGCCACCTTCCCGCTCCCGCCCCTTCCCATCCTTCACCTTCGCCGCAATCCGGTACTGCCCAGCCGCCGTCGCACTGAACTTCACCTTCGCCATCCCGTCCACGCCCGTCGCCACATCCATCGCCGCCACTTCCTTCTCCTCAGGCTCTCCCTTTTCGTTATAACCAATCTTCAGCAGCGCCACCCGGCCCGTCCCCTGCACACCTTTCTGATCCAGCGTCAGCGCCCGCACCCCAGCCTCAATCGCCTGCCCCACTTCGTAATGCCCGCGATCCGTCCACGCCACCACCGAAAACGGCTGCCGCGCCACTAACACCTCACCTTTCCCCAGAATCGTGCGCCGGCTCTCGTCCGTCACCTCCACAGAAATCTCATACCGGTGATCCTCGTCACCATGCAGTTCCTTCGCGATCGCCGTATCAATCTCAATCGTCAGCTTCCCGTCCGCACCAATCGCCCCCTCGCTCTCCATCACCAGCTCCGGCGGGTCATTCCGCTGCGGCCACCACGACCACACCGGCGGCAGACAACCCCAATTCCGGAACCCGGGATACCAGTCGTAATCATAGCCAAACCACCAGTACCCCGACCCGTAAAACCAGTCCCACGGCCGCACCGGAAACCACCGCTCCGTATGCGCACTCCGCATCACTTTGTACTTCACCTTCGCCACCGCCACCGGCGCTCCAAAGAAATAATCCGCCTCCACCGTCGCCGTCACCTTCTCACCCAACTGCACCGGACCCTCCGGCGCACTCACCTTCACCTCGAACTCCGGCTTCTTGTACTCCTCCACTCGGAACGTCCCGTTCTGCTGAAATCCAGCCGGATGCTCGAACTGAAACCGATACACCCCTAACACCGCACCAGCCTCCAGCTTCAAAGCATCCGCCAGCCCCCCGAACGCATCCGCCGTCAGCTCCTTCTCCACCACTTTCTCCCCCTTCGGATTCAAAATCCTCACCGTAAACTTGTCCCCCGCATACTCCGACTTGTCCTCCGGCGCATCATACCGCGCCAGCCTCGCCCACGCCTTCCACTGCACTTCCTGTCCAGGTCGGTACACCGGCCGGTCCGTCATCAGATGAATCTTCCGCTGATCCCATTCCTGATGATCCTTCCCAGCCATCCACACACCCTGAAACCCAAGGTGCGCAAACCTCCCCCCAGGCGTCGTCGCCGTCACCAGCCACTGAAAATTCGGCTCCAATCGCTTCGCATCCCCAAACCACTGCCCCTGCTCATCCGTGAACTCCGCAAAATTCCGCGTCACCACATTCACCTGCCGCTTCCCGACATTCCGCCGGTTCGCCACGCCTTCCGCCCGATACCCGAAAAACTCCAGATTCGCCTTCGCCACCGGCGCTCCCGTCGCCGCATCGGTCACGTAATACTGCTGCTCATCCGTCCCCTGCTTCGAAACCAGCGCCGTGTCCGTGATCCACACAATGCACCCAGTCTTGTTCCCGCCCTCCAGCGCCGCCTCCACAAAATACGCCCCCGCCGTCTGCAACGGGGTCGTCACATCCATCCGGCGATCCCAATGCCCCGCCCGCGCCTCCAACCCTAACTCCCACTTCGCCACTTCCTCCCCCAGATACTTCTCCATGTTCTTCTGCGCAATCCGATAACCAATGCTCCCGATGTCAGTCCACTCCCAGTCCAGACTCTCAGGATTCCCCTTCAGCCATTCCTTCGTCTCCGCCAGCAACTCCCGGAACTTCACCCGCCGCGCCGTCATCACCGCTTTGCTCCCGTTCCGGAACACATAACCCAACTTCGCCCCCACTCCCGGCACCTGCACGCTCGACCCGTCAAATCTCCCCCACGGCTTCACAATCTGATCCAGTTGGCGCTGCCAAATCTGTTTCAGATCATCTCCCGCATCCTTCCCTAACCGCTCCAGCGCCTCCCGGTAAACCGCCGCCGCCTTCTCATGCTGCCGCCGGTTCCGGAACATCGACGCATACGTCTCCACCACCTGCACCGCGTGCCCGCGGTCAGCCTCATTCCGGAAAATCCGACCCGCCAATCCCACATAACTGAACTCCTCCGGCAACGTGAACCGCTTCACCCCCGTCGCCAGGCGCGCCACGGTCTCGTGCTCCTTCAACGTGTGCAAACTCAGGATCCCCTCCTGCCGTCCTTCCTCGTCCTCCGGCGCACGCCAGTACGACGCCATCGTCGTCACATCAAACTCCCCAACCAGAAACGTCATGAATACCTCGTCCGCCCTCACCGCCGCACCCGGGCTCTGCTTCGCCATCTGCGCCAGCAGCCACCGGAACCGCTCCCCGTCCGTCGCCGCCTTCTCCCAACTCTCCGGCACCCGGTGCAGCACCGGCTCACCCTTCTCATCCACAGGCGCTCCCCGCTCGTCATCACCACCACCACCCCATCCCATCCCGCGACGCCCGAAATGCACCGCCCCGTCCTCTTCATAATCCGGCAGCTTCGTCAGATCCGTCAGACTCTGCAGCCGCCAGCCCTCCGGCCGCAGCAGCATCCCCGCAAACCCACCGTAAAACTCAGCCTTCGTCCCCGCGTCCGCTCCAACTCCCTCCATCAACCGCATCGCCTTCTCAAACAACTGCACGCTTCTCACCCAGTCCCGCGCCTCACAGCTCACCCGCACCCCGCCCTCATACTGCCCGCGCCGGAACTCCCCGCTCAACATCACCCCCCAATCCTCCGCTCCCTCATAATACACCGCCGCCGCCCGCAGCAGCTCCCAATCCTCCCCGTGCTCCCCCACCGTCTTCTCCACCAGCCCGTCCGTCTCCACACGCCGGTTCAATTGCTCCAGACATTGCACCGCCTTCACCAGATCCCCCGCCACCGCCGCCCCCCGATTCTCACCCATCGGCAAAATCTCCCGCCACACCGCCAGCGCCTCCGCCCAATTCCCCTCCTCCATCGCCTTCTCAGCTCCTTTGCGGCGTTCGGAAATCTCAGCAGCTCGGCAATTCATCATCGGCACCAGTAATACCAGCAGCCACCAAAGCAGTCGGGGGAAAGTTTGCATACCGAAAGCATAACGGCTCTCCAGCCTTTTGCCTGGGCTCTCCTTGTAAAGAATTTGTTCGCTCCCCTACCACCCCATCACCTCCCTTTTCTCTGGAATCTCCTCCCGCCGGACTCTATGTACCCTCCATCCCGTCTCCACCTCGCCGGGCCCCAGTCCACTTTCATGAAACGCGATCTCAAAGACAAGAGCTACAACCAGGTCATGAACGAATGGGCCGCTCAGAAGGAATTTCTGAAACGCTCCCAGACTTCCATGTTCCTCCCCGGCCACGGCGGAAACCCCGTCCTCAGATGGCTCATCCGACTCGCCGTCCTCGTCATCCTCCCACTCGGCATCTACGGTTTCCTCCTCCGCAAACACCTCCGCAGCCCATCCTTCGGCAAGGAACTTGAATCCCAGATCTCCCTCTGGCTCGATAGCCCCAAAATCAAATCCAAAAGCATCGCCATGGACCTCGATGGCGAACTCCGCATTCAGGAAATCTCCGGCGACGGCGGCCCCAATGCCCCTTTCTCAAGGCTCAAAGCGGAAAAAATCACCACCTCCACCAGCTTCAAATCCCTCTTCGGCAAGGCATGGCACCTCCGCAATATCTCCGCCTTCGCCCTCACTACCCACCTCCGCTCCGGCACCGCTTCCTCCATCCCAGTCATCGCTCCTAAAAAAACCGCCCTGCTCTCCCCCCCTAACTCCCCGCTCCTCTCCGCAGGCCTCGGGGTCTCCCCCGACTTCCGCCAGCTCTCCTTCGACCGCTTCTCCACCGGCAATCTCAACCTCACATGGGGCACCGGCCCAGCCACCGCCGGCCACCTCACCCACTCCGTCATCATCGCCCAGCGCTCCGCCAATGGCTTCGATGTCCTCGCCCGCGGCGGCGACTTCGGCCAGGGCTGGCTCGACGGGCTCCGCATCGGCGAATGCTCCCTCACCATCGCCAAAGACCGCGCCGTCATCTCCAAAGCGGACTTCTCCATCCCCTCAGGCGGCACCGGCACATTCACAGGGTCAGTCAGTTTCGGCGAATACCCCGAAATCGCCGCCGAAGCCACCCTCGCCGCCGTCCCCCTCAGCGCCTTCCTCCCCAAACCCCTCTCCGATTCCCTACCGGTCGTCTGCGACGGCTCCGTCACCCTCTCCGGCTCCACCAACCGCGTCGAAGGCATCGCCGCCAAAGCCAACCTCACCCCCAAATCCGGAGTCCTCCAATCCCTCCCGATCCTCCACGCCCTCGAAATCATCACCGGCGAACAACGCTTCGCCCAACCCGCCGTCACCGGCGGCGCTGTCCTCTTCACCTCCGGAGGCTCATCCACCACCGGCGGCTACGAAATCGACACCACCGGCACCGTCATCGAATGCGGCACCATGCTCCGTATCAAGGTCAACGCTAAATACGAACGCATCCTCCAAACCCCGGCCTTCCAGGACATGCGCAACAACCAGCCGCCGCCTGAACCCAAAGTGATCGTCTCCCACTCCGGCCGCATCTCCATCGGGGTCTCCCCCGAAGCCGCCGCCACCATGCGCCCCTCCGTCCGCGATACCCACTTCGCCGTCGGCGAGGCCGGCATGTTCTGGCTCGATATCCCCATCTCCGGCGATGGCCCGGACTTCACCAAACTCGCCTCCACCACTCTCCTCGAATTGCATAATGTCAGGGACCGCTGACTGCATCCTCTCCGTCAAGGTCTCCCCAGGCGCTTCCAAAGACGCCGTCGCCGGTCTCATGGAAGACCGCTCCACATGGCGCATCCGCATCGCCGCACCTCCCGTCGACGGCAAAGCCAACGACGCCCTCATCCGCTTCCTCAGCCGTCTCCTCGGGGTTCCCCGAGCCGCCATCACCATCCGCCGCGGCACCTCCGGCCGCTCCAAAGACATCCTCGTCTCCGGCCTATCCTATCTCGACGCCTCCGCCCTCCTCACCGCCGCGTCTCCATGAACGGCAACACCAGCTGCCGCATCGTCACCGCCCTCAATCCCGTCACCCCCACCCCAATCAATCGCAACGGCCGCGCCACTAGCCGATGCCTCCCTAGCAGCCAGCACGACAACCGGTATATCGACGCCGCATCCTCCAGCGCTTCCTCCATGCTCACCTGCCGCGTCAACGTCGTGAAATCACTGTACCTCACCTTCACCTGAACCGTCACCGCCGCCAATCGGTGCCGCTGCAGTCTCCCCGCGATCTCCTCCGCCTGCTCCTTTAAACACCCGCGCAGCACCGCCCGGTCCGCCGTGTCCCGCGCAAACGTGTTCTCACTGCTCACACTCCGGATGTCATCGGAAAAATCCAATGGCCGGTCATCCTCACCAAACGCCATCCGCCGCAACTCCGGCCACCACGACCCCACATACGCCCGCAGATCATCCTGACAATCCTGAATGTCCCCCACCGTCACCAGCCCAGCCCGCGCCAGCGCCGCCTCCGTCACCTTCCCCACCCCATGAATCGCCCCCGCAGGCAATGGCCGCAAAAACGCCGCCTTCCCGCTCTCCAGCACCACCGTCAACCCGTCAGGCTTGAAACTCGATGACGCAATCTTCGCCGTCAGCTTGTTCGGCCCCACCCCAATCGTCGCCGCCAACCCACGCTCCCGCCTCACCGCCGCCTTGATCGCCTCCGCCATCGGCACCGCCCTCCGAATCATCTCATCGTGCCCACCCTCACCACCCACCTGCTCCGTCACCTCCAGATACGCCTCATCCACCGACACCTGCTCCACCGCCTCCCCGGCAAACCCGCGCACCAGCTCCATGATCGCCTCACTCTCCGCCCGATACACATCCATCCTCGGCCGCACAAACACCCCCTCCGGACACAACCGCCCAGCCGTCACACTCGGCATCGCCGACCTCACCCCAAACCGCCTCGCCTCGTAACTCGCCGCACACACCACCCCGCGACTCTCCGGCATCCCCCCCACAATCACAGGCCTCCCGCGCCACTCCGGCCGGTCACGCTGCTCGACCGACGCATAAAACGCGTCCA
>JAIXPK010000114.1 GCA_027486335.1 Verrucomicrobiaceae bacterium
GGGTGAAACAAGCTGGGGAGGATCGGGAATGAGGGGGAGATGAAACGATTTGTATTTCTGTTGGTGCTGGCTGCGCGGCAGCTGGTTGGGGCGGCTCCGTTTGATGCGTTGGCCGATCGGGTGCTGGGGCAGCCGAGCATGACGGCGCAGGAGAGGGGTGGGTACAGTGCGTCGCGGTTTGATTTTCCGAGAGCGGTGGTGGTGGATGGGCGGACGCGGCGGATTTTTGTGGCGACGGGCGGGCACCGGGTGTTGTCGTGGCCGGATGCGGCGGCGTTCAGTGACGGTGCGGCGGCGGATCTGGTGCTTGGGCAGGGGGATTTTGAAGCGAGTGAACTGCCGGTGCTGGACGGGCGGCGTTTGAATATGCCGAGTGACCTTGCGGTGGATCCTGCGGGGAACCTGTATGTGGCGTGTGTAGATGATCACCGGGTGATGGTGTTCCGGCCGCCGTTCAGCACGGGGATGGTGGCGGCGATGGTGATTGGGCAGCCTGATTTTGGGTGCACTGAATCCGGAAGGGGAGCGGACCGGTTGGATGCGCCGTGGGGGATTGCGTGCGATGCGGCTGGGAATCTTTGGGTGGCAGATACGGAGAACAACCGGGTGTTGCGGTTTCCTGCGCCGGCGCTGACGGGGCGGAGGAGTGCGGACCTTGTGATCGGGCAGCCGGACATGAGCAGCGGGACCTTTCCCGCGGGACCGAGTGCGGGAGTGTCGTACTTTCCGTGGGATGTGGCCGTGGGTAAGGGAGGGGAGGTGTGGGTGGCGGACGGTTACAACCGGGTGTTGAGGTTTCCGACGCCCGGGACCGGGGCGGTCGCGGACTTGGTGCTAGGGCAGGCGGGTTTCGAGTTTGGGGCGGCGAATCGCGGAGGGGCGACGGGAGCGGATGGGTTTGATTCTGTGCACGCTCTGGAGATGGATGGGCAGGGGCGGCTGTGGTGTGCGGATAAGGACAACCGGCGGGTGGTGGGGTACGAGCCGCCGTTTGTGACGGGGATGGCGGCGACGCTGCTGATGGGGCAGGTGGATTTTGTGTCGCGGGCGTCCCCGGTTCCGTCGGCTGCTGGGGTGTTGTCGCGAACGAGTGGATTGGCGGTGGATGGGGAAGGGGATGTGTATGTGGCGGATCTGGATTCTGACCGGGTGGTGGTGTATGACACGCCTGGGGAGTTGAGGCGACCGGTGATTGGGGGATTGGTGCCTGAGGTGCAGACGGTGAATGCGGGGGCTGGGCAGCTGGTGGTGAACGGGGGGAATTTTGTGACCTCGTCGGTGGTGCAGGTGAATGGAGTGGCTAGGCCGACGGAGTGGATTCATGGCGGGCGAGTGGTGGCGACGCTGGCGGCGGAGGATACGGCTGGGGTGGGGACGGTGATGGTGACGGTGCGGACGCCTGGGGTGGCAGGGGGAGCGGAGACGAGTGAGGCGGTGGCGCTGCCGGTAGTTGCGCAGATCAGTCAGGATGTGATCGCGGACCGGGTGCTGGGACAGGGTGGATTTGGCTGGAGCGAGCCGAATGCGGTCGGATTGGGGCCGGTGGTGGTGCCGGCGGCGAGCGGGGTGGGGCTGGTTAGTGCGGCGTCGCTGCATGCGCCGGGAGGGATTGCGGTGAGTTGGGTGACTGGGCAGGTGTTTGTGGCGGACAGCGGGAATCACCGGGTGCTGGTTTGGAACAATGCGTCGAGTTTTTCGAATGCGCAGCCTGCGGACGTGGTGATCGGGCAGGAGGATTTTCTGCGGACGGCGCCGAATGGAGGTCTGGGGAGTGCTGGTCCCGATGTGTTGAGCGGGCCGGTGGGGGTGGCGCTGCGGGCGGGGGGGGAGCTGTTGGTGAGTGATGCTGGGAACAACCGGGTGATGGTTTTCCGCCCGCCGTTCAAGAGTGGGATGAGAGGGCGGGCGGTGGTGATGAATGGAGGGGCGGCGAATACGCCTGGGGCGGTGGCGGCGGCGGTGGATTCGGGGCGGTTTGCGGTGGTGTTTCCGATGAATAACGAAGTGGTGGTGATGGATGGGGACTTCGGGGAAGGGACGGTGCGGACGGTGGCGACGATCGGGGTGATGGTGGAGCGTTATTACGGGTTGGAAGCGCCGGGGGGCGTGGCATTTATGCCGGACGGGGGGTTAGTGGTGGCGGACACGGGGCATCACCGGGTGCTGGTGTACGGGGTGGGGGCGCTGGATGCGGGAGGGGACGGTGGAGCGGTGCGGCCGGAGCGGGTGCTGGGGCAGGCGGATTTTCTGGGGATGGCGGCGAATGCGGGCGGGCGGAACGCGCGAGGGTTGAATGCGCCGGGAGCGATCGTGTGTGATCCGGTGGGGAATCTGTGGGTGGCGGATCAGGGGAACGGGCGGGTGCTGCGGTATGCGGACATTGGTGGGCTGACGGCGAACCGGCCGGCGGCGGTGCAGGTGCTGGGTGCGCCTAACTTTACGAGTTCTGGTGCGGGGAGTGCGGCGGGAGCGGGGACGGTTGGGGTGGTGAGTGGGCTGGCGCTGAATTTCAACGCGAACCTGTTTGTGGCGGATGCTGGGTTTCACCGGGTGGTGAGGTATGGGAATCCGCTGGCGACGGACTGGCCGTTCATCGAGTGGCGGGGGACTCGGTTTACGGCGGCGGAGCGGCGGGATCCGCTGGTGAGCGGAGCGGAGGCGGACCCCGACGGGGACGGGCGGGGGAATGCGCTGGAGTATCTGGCGCTGACGAACCCGAAGGTTGCGGACGGGGTTGGAGATCTGCTGGCGGTGATGGCGGCGAGAAAGGCTGAGGGGGAGGTGAAGCTGGGGGTGACGATCCGATTGAATCGCGATGCGGTGGATGTGCCGGCGTGGCTGGAAGCTAGTGCGGATCTGGAGGGATGGTCGGTGGCGGCGGAGTTGCGCGGTGGGGAGCTGATGGAGACCCGGGCGTTCTCTAACAGCGGGATGCTGGTGGCGGCACCTGGGTCGCCGTTGCTGCAGCCGAATCGGGCGACGCATCAATTGAACGGGGTGCTGACAGAGGGCCGTGTGTTTGTGAGGTTGAGCACGAAGGCGCGGAATGGGGGCAACTGAGTCAACTGAATCAACTGAGGATAATGCTATGAAACGAACCATACTGATGATGCTGACAATTGCCTGCGCTGAGGCGCGCGGGGCGGTGCGCGAGTGGACGGGGGGCGGGGGCAACGGGCGGTGGAGCACGGCTGCGAACTGGGTTCCGGCGGTGGTGCCGGTGAACGGGGATGAGGTTGTGGTGAAGGATGAGGTGGCAGGCAGCGGGCCATTCACGACGGAGAACGATTTGAGTGGACTGGAGGTGGCTGGGATGACGGTGGGTGGGAGCGTGACGGTGACGGGGCGGGAGATCACGCTGACGGGGAAGCTGACGAAATCTGGCGGAGGTGAGGTGGTGCTCCCGGCGATCCGATTGGGCGGCTCGGGCGTGCGGGAGATGATGGTGCAGGGGAATCTGCGGTTAGGCGGGCTGGTGATGAACGGGCGGGATGTGGTGGTGGATCTGGAGGATGCGAGGCTGACGGTGGAGCGGCCGGAGGGGACTGGAACGGTGACCTTGCGGAGTGAGGATGAGAGTGGCGAGGTGGTGGTGCGGACGCCGCCGGTGGCGGGAGCGGCGGCGGGGTTGCGCTGGGTGGTGGATGGTTGTGAGGTGACGGTGGATTCGCCGGCTACGGTGGCGGAACCGGTGTGCGGGGGAGAGTTTGTGGTGGGCGGGAGCGGGCGGGAGTCGGTGCTGATGCTGGAGGGCGGCCGGGCGCTGCGGGAGGATGCGGTGGTGAAAGTGTTCTCAGACGGGTGGGTGCGGACGTGGGGGATCACGGGAGCGGGTTATGTGACGTCACAGTTGCCGCTGGTGGAGCTGCACGGTGGTCAGCTGGTGCTGGATGCGTCGGCGTTCTCGGTTGGCGGGATCCGGGGAATGGCGGGGACGGATTCGCTGATGACAAACAATGCGCGGGCGTTCGAGATGAATTTTGCGGAAGGGCAGGGGATTCATGTGGAGGCGGGAGCGAGGGTGACGGTGGATATATCGATCGAGAGTGGGCGGCCGGCGATGTTTACGGGCAAAGGGACGGTGGCGATCGCGCCGATCAATGACGCGATCGCCGGGCAGCCAGGCGGGGAGTTAGGGGTGGACGAGGTGGTGGTGGATGGGCCGGTGTTAGTGCTGGACGACACGGAGAAGGTGGCGCGTCGGGAAGGAAAGGTGTATCCGCCGCGGTTCACGGTGCGTGGGGGAGGGGTGCTGGTGACGGGGCACAATGATCTCGGCACGCAGACGGTGGTGCCTGACATTGTGCTGGAGAGCGGGACATTGCGGATTGAGGAAGGCGTGGCGCTGAAGGCGGGCGCGGGGCTGGGGATTTCGGTGAGCGGGACGAGTCGGATTGAGGTGGTGGGGGATGTGGTGCTGCGGAGCCGGATCAGCGGGACGGGGACGCTGGTGTTTGATGCGGCGACGGCGGAGGCGCGGGAGACGTCGTCGTTGCGGTGGGCGGCGTCGGCGGTGGCGGCGGCGCATGATGGCAATTTTTTCGAGGGTGCGACAGATATCCGGCTGAGGACGATGCGGTGGGCCCAGGAAACGAGACCGGCGGAGGGAACGGAGCTGCTGCTAGGGGTGCCGGGGGCGGCGGTGACGATCGAGTTGAGCGATGTGCTGGATCGGATGAGCAGTGTGACGGTGCGGGCGGGGACGACGGTGCGGCAGAGGGCGGCGCTGCCGATGGGATTGCTGAGGTTCACGGGATCGGGGCGCTGGAATGCGTCGGCGGGTGAGGTGATTGAAGCGGACCGGGTGCGGGTACAGGGGATTGGATCGCTGGTGACCCTGACGGGGGATCTGGAAGTGCGGGAGGAGTTAGGAACGGGAGCTGCGGGGAATGTGCTGGTGCACACGGGGTCGTTGCGGGGGACGGGGACGGTGGTGAAGACGGGAGCGGGATGGTTGCGGCTGGGCGGTGCGAATGCAGGGACGTTCAGCGGGGTGCTGGCGGTGGAGGAAGGAGAGGTGAACATTGAGAAGCCGACGGGGGTGCCGGTATTCGGGGGTGGGGATCTGAGGATCGGGGAGCGCGCGGCGGCGCTGGTGCGGGTGGTGGGGCATGGGAACATGGATGGGGGCATGGCGGTGCTGATGGGTGCGGGCGGGGAGCTGGACATGAGTGCGGTGGCTGCGCCGCGGATTGATGTGCTAGGGACGCTGACGGGAGCGGGGATGGTGCGGGTGCCGGCCGGGGGGCTGGCGATCGGGTTGGATGACGGGAGCGGGACGTATGGCGGGGCGGTGACGGGAGGCGGTATGCTGGTGAAGGGAGGGGCTGGGGTGCAGAGGCTGGGAGGGAGTGTTAGTTCCGGGGGAAATGTGATTGTGGCGGGCGGGACCCTGATGTTGAACGGGACGGTGACGGCGGGTGGGGTGACGGTGCGGCCGGGAGCGGTGCTGGGAGGAACGGGGGTGATTCCGGCGGTGACGGTGGAGAGCGGTGGCGGGATTGCGCCGGGGGACGGCGGTGGGGAATTGAGCACGGGGAACCTTCAGATGCTGACTGGATCGCGGTTTCTGAATGCGATTGGCGGGAGTGCGGCGGCGCCGGTGTTCGGGCGGGTGAAAGTGGCGGGCACGGTGGTGGTGGACGGGGCGGTGCTGGAGTTTGGGCAGTCGATCGCGCCGGTGGCCGGGGCGGATTTCCGGTTGATCGATAACAATGGGAGCGATGCGATCAGCGGATTGTTTGCGGGGGTGGTGAATGGCGGGCAGTGGAGTGTGGCGAATCTGGATTTCACGGCTAGGTATGGGGGCGGGACGGGCAATGATTTCGTGCTGAAGTTTACGGGGACGAATGCGGTGCCGTCCGGGCAGCCACCGGTGTTTCCAAACCCGGCGGTGGTGCGGGTGGATGAGGGGAAGGTGGCGGAAGTGTCGTGTGTGGCGAGTGATCCGGATCCTGCGCAGACGATGACTTATGCGCTGGTGGCTCCGGCGTTAGGCGGGGCGGTGCTGGATGCGCGGACGGGACTGCTGCGGGTGACGACTAACGAGTTGCAGGGAGGCACGGTGCTGCGGGTGGCGGTACGGGCGACGGACAATGGGTCGCCGCCGCAATCGGTGGTAGCAGAGGCTGTGATTGAGGTGAGGGACACGAACGAGGCGCCGTTTGCGGATTACCTTGTGGAAGGTGGAGTTGACGAAGGTGAGACGGTGAGGATCGAGCCGCAGAGCGGGACGGGGGACAGTGACGTGCCGAGACAGGTGCTGCGATATGAGCTGGTGGCACCGGTGCCTGAGGGGATGGTGATCGATGCGGTGAGCGGGGTGATCTCGTTCACGCCTGCGGAGACGCTGGGCGGGACGACGGTGGTGGCGACGGTGAGGGTGACGGACGACGGGGTTCCGGCGCTATCGGGGACGGGGAGTTTCGCGATTGAGGTTAGTGAGACGAACCGGCGGCCGGTGATTGAGCCGGTGGCGTCGGAGTACACGGTGAATGAAGGGGAGGTGTTCACGCTGGCGATTCGGGCGACGGATGCGGATGTTCCGGCGCAGGTGCTGAGTTACCTTGTGGGGTTTGTGGTGGAGGAGAATCCGGCGATTACGAATCTGCCGACGGTGGATGGGGCGGGGGTATTCCGGTGGGTGACGAGCGAGGCGGATCTGCCGGGGCCGTATGCATTCAGCTGCCGGGTATCTGATAATGCGGGGCAGGTGGCGACGGTGTATTTCCGGGTGAATGTGGTGAAGAGTAACAAGGCTCCGACGGTGGGGCTCATTGAGGATGTGGTGTTGCGGCCTGGGGAGCCGCTGCGAGTGAGGGTCCGGGGGAGGGATGTGGATCTGCCGGAGCAGGTGCTAGAGTACACGCTGGCGGGAGGTGCGCCTGCGGGGATGGTGATCGGGAGGTTGAGCGGGGAGTTGCAATGGACGCCTGGGGTGGGGCAGCCGGCGGCGGTGTTTCCGGTGACGGTGCGGGTGGCGGACAACGGCGTTCCTATGAAGGTGACGGAGGTATCGTTCCGGGTGTGGGTGAGGGTGGGGGTGCGGCCGGCGTTGCCGGTGGTAGGGGTTGAGCCGAGGTCTTCGGCGGGAGGATACCGGTTGAGGTTCACGCTGCCTGCGGGGTCGATGTATGAAGTGCAGAGTGCGGGGGATCCGGGTGGGGCGTGGACGAGCCGCGGGGTGTTCACGTCGACGGGCGGGGAGCAGATGTTCATCGACAATCCTGCCAATGTGCCGGGCAGGAGGTTTTACCGGTTGGTGATTCCGTGAGGTGGCGGGGAGCGGCTAGCGACCGATGACGAGGACGCAGCGGAAGCCGGTCATGGTGCTGCGGTAGCCCTGATTGAAGCGCTGGCGGAAGTCGCGGCGCAGCTGGACATCGTAGCCGCCGTCGACCCATGAGCCGCCGCGCTGGACGTATTCGCCGGAGAGCGGGCTGATGCGGTCGTCGCACCATTCCCAGACATTGCCCCAGAGGTCGTGGAGGCCGTTGGCATTTGGGGGGAAGGAGCCGACTGGGGCGAGGCGCGGGAAGTTGTCTTTGCGGAGTTTGAGGCTGAGCCAGAGGGTGGGCCATGAGGGATCGCGGGCTTCGCGGCCGGCGTAGTTAGCGAAGTCAGGCGGAGGAGGCCAGTCGGGGCCCCATGGGTAGCGGGGTTCGTGTGGTGGGAGAGCCATGTGGCGGTCGCCTGGGGAGGCGGCTGGTTCTGCGGGGAGACCGGCGGCGGTGCTCCATTCTGCGTCGGAGGGGAGACGGTAGAACTGGTCGCGGGAGAGACGGCCTTCCTGTTGTTCGCGCCATGTCAGCCATGAGCAGAAGCGGCGGGCCATCTGGCAGTTGATGCCCCATGCCGGGGCGTTTGCGGGTGGGGAGAAGCCGGGGTCTGGCCATGGGTCGGGACCCTTTGATTCTGACCAGCCGGCAAGTGAGACGGTGAAGAGCGGGGCGCGGATGGTGCCTGAGGCTCCGGAGATTTCCTGCCAGATGAGGCCTGCGGGTCCGCTGGTGGCGTTAGAGAAGGCGATCCAGTCGTCCATGCGGGTTTCGAAGCGGGAGAAGAGGAGGGAAGGCAGACCGCGGACGGGGACGAAGGACATGCCGAGACTGTTGAGGAAAGGTGAGGAGGAAGTGGCGGCGAGGGGATTGGGGAAGCCGAGGTGATTGAGGGGTGGCGGGGGCGGAGGTGGTGGTGAGGGTTTGGGGATGAGGTATCCTGTGCCAGCGGCGAGGAGGGCACCTGTGGCGGCGGTGATGGCGAGGATGGAGCGGGAGCGGCGGCGGGCGCGGGATTCGGAGTTTGTGATGGCGGATTGGAGACGATCCAGCATGGCGCTGGCGGCGTCAGCGGAGGGAGGGCGGCGCGCGGGGTCTTCTGCGAGGAGTTGCTCGACGAGCGTGTCGGCTTCGCGGGGGAGATGGCATTTGGTGGAGAGCCTTGCGAAGCGACCGGCAGGCGGGGCTCCGGTGAGCATTTCGTAGAGGAGGACACCGATGGCGTAGAGGTCGGCGGCTGGGGTGGCTGGTTTTCCGAGGAGGGATTCCGGGGCGAGGTAGTAGGGTGTTCCGAAGGCGGTGCCGTCGCGGGTGATGGTGACGGGGGTGTTGTTAGAGATGGCGAGGGAGAAGTCGCCGAGTTTGACGGTGTGGTTCGGGCCTGTGAAGACGTTAGCGGGTTTGACATCGCGGTGGATGATGCCGTGGCGGTGGGCGTGGGAGAGGGCGCTGAGGAGACAGGAGGCGATGTGGAGGGCGCGGGGGGCGGGGAGCGGGCCGGCTTTGAGGAGGTGGTGGAGGTCGCAGCCTTCGACTAGTTCGGTGACGATGCAGAAGCGGCCGTCTGAGGCGGGGCCGCTGTCGAGGACGGTGACGATGCAGGGGTGGGTGAGAGAGCGGAGGGCGGCGGCTTCGGATTCGGAGCGTGCGGCGGCTTCGAGGAGATTTTCGGGGGAGGAGCGGAAGACCTTGAGTGCGCCAGGGAGGTCGTCGTGGAGGCGGACGGCGCGCCAGACGATGCCCTGGCCGCCGGTGCCGAGCGGGCCGAGGATTTGCCAGTCGCGGAAGGCGGGCGGGGGTGCTGGTTCGGGTGGCTGGTCTTCTGACCAGAGGGAATCGAGCGAGGCGGAGACGCAGCGGGGGCATAGGCCGGCGAAGCCGTGTGCGGGCAGGGGAGCGCCGCATTGCGGGCAGGCTGCTGGCGGGGAGGGGGTGCCGGGTGAGGTCATGCTGAAGGCATTATTTGCGATGCGGGAGGAAGTGTTTCAGTGGGGCGGGGGTGATGGTGGGAAGGATGCGCCGTGATTGAGTAGGGGATTTGGTGGAAACCGAGCGGACTGGGATGGGGTGAGGGGCGTAAGTGGGGTGGGTACTGAAGATGGTACCGAAACTTCCCCCCGGAAGCATTTAAGCAACAATCCCTCCCGATTATGAGCACTGAATCAAAATGTCCTTTTCTGCATGGCGCGACGCGCGGCACGACGAACCGCGATTGGTGGCCGAACCAGCTTGATTTGAAGGTGCTGCACCAGCGGTCGGCGCTGTCGGATCCGATGGGAGAGGAATTTGATTATGTGGAGGAGTTCAAGACGTTGGATTACGAGGGATTGAAGGCGGATTTGCGGGCGCTGATGACGGATTCGCAGGACTGGTGGCCGGCGGACTTCGGGCATTACGGGCCGTTGTTCATCCGGATGGCGTGGCACAGTGCGGGGACGTACCGGACTGGGGATGGTCGTGGGGGTGGTGGGAATGGGAGCCAGCGGTTTGCGCCGCTGAACAGCTGGCCGGACAATGTGAATCTGGACAAGGCGCGGCGGTTGCTGTGGCCGATCAAGCAGAAGTACGGGCGGAAGATTTCGTGGGCGGATCTGATGATTCTGACGGGGAATGTGGCGCTGGAGACGATGGGGTTCAAGACGTTCGGTTTTGCGGGCGGGCGGGCGGACATCTGGGAGCCGGAGGAGGATATTTACTGGGGCAACGAGCGGACGTGGCTGGATGACAAGCGTTATACGGGTGACCGGCAGCTGGAGAATCCGCTGGCGGCGGTGCAGATGGGATTGATTTATGTGAATCCGGAGGGGCCTAACGGGAATCCTGATCCGGTGGCGTCGGCGCGGGACATTCGCGAGACGTTTGCGCGGATGGCGATGAATGATGAGGAGACGGTGGCGCTGATTGCGGGCGGGCATTCGTTCGGGAAGACGCATGGGGCAGGTGATGCGGCGCTGGTGGGGCCTGATCCGGAGGCGGCGGGGATTGAGGAACAGGGGCTGGGTTGGCGGAGCGCGTTCGGGACGGGGAAGGGCGGGGATGCGATCGGGAGCGGGCTGGAGGTGACGTGGACGACGACGCCGACGCAGTGGAGTAACAATTATTTCGAGAACCTGTTTGGTTATGAATGGGAACTGACGAAGAGTCCTGCGGGAGCGCATCAGTGGCGGCCGAAGGATGGTGCGGGTGCGGGAACGGTGCCGCATGCGCATGATGCGTCGAAGCGGATTGCGCCGTCGATGCTGACGACGGATATCGCGTTGAGGTATGACCCTGCGTACGAGAAGATTTCGCGGCGGTTCCTTGCGAATCCGGCGGAATTTGCGGACGCGTTTGCGCGGGCGTGGTTCAAGCTGACGCACCGTGACATGGGGCCGCGGGCGCGTTATCACGGGCCGGAGGTGCCTGCTGAGGTTCTGATCTGGCAGGATCCAGTGCCGGCGGTGGATCATCCGCTGATCAATGAGTCGGATGCGGCGGTGCTGAAGGAGCGGATTCTGGGGACGGGCCTGACGGTTTCCGAGTTGGTGGCGACGGCGTGGGCGTCGGCGTCGACGTTCCGGGGATCGGACAAGCGCGGGGGAGCGAATGGGGCGCGGATCCGGCTGGCGCCGCAGAAGTTCTGGGCGGTGAACGAGCCGGGGCAACTGGGTCGGGTGCTGGCGGCGCTGGAAGGCGTGCAGGCGGCATTCAATGCGGAAGCACCGGGTGGGCGGAAGGTATCGCTGGCGGATCTGATTGTGCTGGCGGGCGGTGCGGCGATCGAGCTGGGCGCGAAGCTAGGCGGTCATGAGGTGACGGTGCCGTTCCGGCCGGGCCGGACGGATGCGTCGCAGGAGGAGACGGACGTGGCGTCGTTCGGGGTGCTGGAGCCGGTGGCGGATGGTTTCCGGAATTACCTGAAGGGCCGGTTTACGGTGCCTGCGGAATCGCTGCTGGTGGACCGGGCGCAACTGCTGACGCTGACGGCACCGGAGATGACGGTGCTGATCGGGGGATTGCGGGTGCTGGATGTGAATGCGGGTCAGTCGCCGCACGGCGTGTTCACGAGCCGGCCGGGGACGCTGACGAATGACTACTTCACGAACCTGCTAGACATGGGGACGGAGTGGCAGCCGGTGACGCCGGAGGCCGAGGCGTTCGAGGGGCGGGACCGGAAGACGGGTTCGCTGAAGTGGACGGCGACGCGGGTGGATCTGATCTTCGGGTCGCATTCGCAGCTGCGGGCGCTAGCGGAGGTGTATGCGACGGCGGATGCGGGCGGGAAGTTCCTGCGGGATTTTGTCGCGGCGTGGGTGAAGGTGATGGAGCTGGATCGGTTTGATCTGGCTTGAGGGAAGCGGCTAGGGAATGATGAGGACGCTCCGGATCCAGTGCGGGTCCGGAGCGTTTTTTTGTGGGGCAAGGGAATGGATGGCAGGGGAATGCAGGTGGGGAGAGGGAGGGGCCGGGGAATGGGTGGCAGGGGAATGCTTGTGGGGAGAGGGAGATGCAGGGGAATGCGGGTGGCAGGGGAATGCTGGTGGGGAGAGAGAGGGGCAAGGGAATGGATGGCAGGGGAATGCGGGTAGGGAGGGGGAAGGGCGGGATTGACATTGGGGAGGAGGGATGCTAGGTTCCGGGAGTCCTGAAGTTCGACATGATTGAGAAGCTCGATAACGATGGCGTGTTGGCCGGCCGGAAGTGGGTCTGGGTGGGGAGTCAGGGCGTTGGGTGTGACCGGATTGGCCGGATTGACTGGGTGCGTGGGCGACGGCTGCGTGGGGAGGATCGGACTTTCTGAATGCCTATGAAATCCTTGTGTGAATGGTTGGGGGTCAATCGGAACTGGTATGTCTTCAATTTGAGCGTCGCGTTTTGTGCGATGGCTGCGCACGCCGTCATTGAATTTGAGGAAGTTCCTGTTCCGTTTCTCTGTATAGTGCCTTTTGCGCAGGTTGGGCTGGCGGTTTATGACGAAGTCATGCTCAAGAGCTATTGGGATGGCTGGGCTTACAGCTTTCCCCGTGCTTTTGTGGCGGCATTCATCACGATAGGGTCGGTATTTGGAGGGTTTTTCGTTGGTCTTGTGATCAGGTCATTCCTGGGAAAATGAGGTGTGCGGGGGAATGGCAGTGAGAGGTTAGCGGGATTTGAGCCATGAGATGGCGGCGTCTGGCCATGCGTTGGCGGGGGCTGGGGCGTGGAGGGCGTAGCCGTGGCCGCCGGTGGGGTAGAGGAGGAAATGGTTGGGGATGCGTGCGGCGTCGAGGGCTTTCTGATAGGCTTTGGTGCCGGCGATGTGGGCGGAGTCGTCTTCGGTGTGGACGAAGAGGGTTGGGGGGATGGCGGCGGAGAGGTTGAGGTCTGGGGAGGTGCGGCCGTCTGGGGCGGCGAGGTAGGCTGGGTAGACGAGGATGGCGAAGTCCGGGCGGCAGCTGATGCGGTCGATGGGGTCGGAGGCGGGGTAGGATCGGGAATCGAAGTTGGAGGAGGCGCGGGCGGAGAGGTGGCCGCCTGCGGAGAAGCCGATGACGCCGAGTTTGTCAGGGATGAGGTGCCATGAGGCGGCGCGGGAGCGGGTGAGGCTGATGGCGCGCTGGAGGTCCATGAGGGCACCGTTGCGGTTGTCAGGGACGCGGTATTTGAGGACGAGGGCGGAGAAGCCGTGGCGGTTGAGCCATGCGGCGATTTCGGAGCCTTCCTTGTCGGTGACGACGTATTTATAGGCGCCGCCGGGGCAGACGATGACGGCGGGGGCGGGTTTCTGATGTGAGAGCGGGGCGGGGAAGAATGTGAGGGTGGGTTGGCTGACGTTGGTGATGCGGTGGAAGCCGTCGTTGCGGGGGACTTCGGACTCGGGTGCGGCGGCTGGTTTGCCGGGCATGGAGCGGGCGGGCCAGAGGTCGATGACCTCGGGCTCGGCGGCGGGGAGATGGAGGGTGAGAGAGAGGGAGAGGACTAGCAGCGAGCGGAGGAAGGGCATGGGGTTGGTGTGGGGAGTCAGGCGAGGAGTTTGGCGAGATGGGAGGCGAGTTGGGATCCGAGGGACTGGACGCGGGCGGCCATGTTAGGGTCAGTCATGGAGCCGTCCGGGGAGAAGGCTTCGTGGGCTTTGCCGACGGCGATTTGGTCAGGGAGGACGGTGACGCCGATATTGCCGAGGATGGAGCGGAGGTGGACGAGGCCGCGGAGCCCGCCGAGCGCGCCGGGGGAAGTGGCGCAGAGGATAGCGGATTTGCCGGAGAAGGCGGCGACGGGAGGTTCGGAGTCGGATTCGGCGCGGGAGACCCAGTCGATGGCGTTTTTGAGGGCGGCGGTGACGCTGCTGTTGTATTCGGGGGAGGCGATGATGAGCCCGTGGTGGGAGAGGAAGAGTTGTTTGAGGGCGCGGGCGGATTCGGGCATGCCGCTAGCGGATTCGAGGTCGGAATCGAAGACGGGGAGGGGGAAGTCGCGGAGGGAGATGACGGTGACCTCTGCGCCTGCGGCGGAGGCACCTGCGGCGGCGACGGCGGCGAGTTTCTGGTTGAAGGAATCGCGGCGGAGACTGCCGCCGAAGACGAGGATGCGAGGAGTGGTCATGGGAAGGTTGGATGGATTAGGTTGGATGGATTAGAGGGAGAGTTTAGCACGGAAGCCGCGGGAGCTGTAGTAGGATTGAGCGCCGTTCTGGTAGATGAAGACGCGGTTGCAGCGGCGGTCGCCGAAGAGAGCGCCGCCGAGGGAGCGGAAGTCTGGAGGAGTGAGGATCCAGCTGGAGGTCTTGAGGTCGAAGTGGCCGAAGGACTGGAGGGCGAGGTATTCGGATTCGTCGAGGAGGGTGACGCCCATGGAGGTGGCGGTGTCGATGGCGCTGGAGACGGGTCGGTGTTCCTTGCGGGATTCGAGACCGGCGCGGTCATAGGCGAGGGAGGTGCGGCCTTTGGGGGATTCCGGGGAGCAGTCGACGAAGGTGATGGTGGAGGATGAGGGGAGGAGGGAGACGACGTCGGGTTGGCCGCCGGAGGATTCCATGAGGTGGAGGGAGAGGAGTTTGGCGGGGTCGGCGTTGAGGTGGGCGAGGACGGCGGCCCATGGGACGTCTGGGTGGCGTTCCTGGTGCTGGGCGAAGCGAGTGGCGAGCGTGGCGAGGAGGGTGTCGCGATCTGAGGCGGAGAGTTTGGGCTGGGCGGGCATGCGGGGATGATGTGGCTGGGACTGTGGGGTGGGCAAGGGGAGTGGGAAATGGGGGCGAGGGGTGGGTTTGGAGTGGCGCGAGGGGGAACGGGCCATAGCGTGGGGGGATATTGATGATTATGAGTGCTGCTGCCGAGCTACCTGTTTGGAAGATTCATGGTGAGATGCTGCGAATGGTGGCGGAGGGAGGGCGGGTGGTGCTGGTGGCTCCGACGGGTTCGGGGAAGACGACGCAGGTGCCGCAGATGCTGTTGGATGCTGGGGTGGGGGGTGGACGGATGGTGGTGGTGCTGCAGCCGCGGCGGATTGCGGCGCGGTCGGTGGCGGTGCGGGTGGCGTGGGAGCGCGGGGTGCGGGTGGGAGAGGAAGTGGGGTATCAGGTTAGGTTTGATGATCGGAGTGGGGAGCTGACGCGGATCTGTTTTGTGACGGAGGGGGTGTTTTTGAGATGGATTCAGGATGATCCGGAGCTGAGGCGGGTTGGGGCGGTGGTGTTTGATGAGTTTCACGAGCGGAACCTGCTGAGTGATGTGGCGCTGGCGCTGGTGAAGCGATTGCAGGAGGAACGGCGGCGGGATCTGGGTTTGGTGGTGATGTCGGCGACGCTGGATGCGGAGCCGGTGGCGGCGTATCTGGGCGGGTGTCCGGTGCTGGTGTCGGAGGGGCAGAGTTATCCTGTGGAGGTTAGGTATCTGAAGATGCCGGATGCGAGACCGATGACGTTGCAGGCGGCGGAGATGGTGGGGAGGATAGTGGATTCGCGGGCGGAGGGGGACATACTGGTGTTCATGCCGGGGCGAGGGGAGATTCAGGGGACGCTGGAAGAATTGCGGCGGATGCGGTTAGGAGAGCCGGTGGATGTCCTGCCGCTGCATGGCGAGCTGGAGCCGCAGGAACAGGATAGAGTGTTTGCGCCGAGCGGACGGCGGAAAGTGATTGTGGCGACGAACGTGGCGGAGACGAGCGTGACGATTGAGGGGATCCGGCATGTGGTGGACAGCGGGACGGCGAGGGTGGCGCGGTATGACGGGGAGAGGGGGATCGGGACATTGATGCTGGAGCCGATCAGTCGGGCGAGTGCGGATCAGCGGAAGGGTCGGGCGGGGCGGACGGCTCCGGGGACATGTCATCGGTTATGGACGCAGGTGGGGCATGGGATGCGGGACGAGCGGAATACGCCGGAGATTCAGCGGAGTGACCTTGCGGAAGTGGTGCTGCTGCTGCATTCGCTAGGGATTCGGGATGCGAGTGGTTTTGACTGGCTGGATCGCCCGGATGTGGTGGCGGTGGAGCGTGCGGAGCGGTTGCTGGAGATGCTGGGGGCGCTGGCGGATGGGGGGTTGACGGAGGAAGGGCGGCAGATGCTGCGGTTGCCGATGCATCCGAGGTATTCGCGGATGCTGGTGGAGGCTGGGAGGCGCGGGTGTGTGAGTGAGGCGGCGTTGTGTGCGGCGCTGGTGAGCGGGCGGGACTTGCTGATGCGTGTGGAGCGGGATGATGATGGGGCGGCGGCGGTGCGGGAGCAGATGGAGGACGATGTGGATTCGGATTTTTTCACCCTGATGCGGGCGTGGGAGCTGGCGAAGGCTGGGGGGTTCGGGTGGGAGCAGTGCCGGCGGCTGGGGATCAACGGGCAGGTGGCGCGGGATGTGGAGCAGACGTGGCGGCAGATCCTTGATGCGGCGCGCGGGCAGAAGTTAGGTGCGGGTGGGAGTGGGGGAGGGAGTGAGGCGTTGCGGCGTTGTGTGATGGCCGGGTTTATTGATCAACTGGCGAGACGGTGCGGGGCCGGGAAAGCGGAGTGCGAGCTGACGGAGGGTCGGGCGGGGCAACTGGTGAGGGAAAGTGTGGTGCGGGAGGCGGAGTATCTGGTGGTGGCGGGGATGCGTGAGGCGGCGGGGCGTGGCGGGGCGCGGATGACATTGCTGAGTCTGGCGACGGCGGTGGAGCCCGGTTGGGTGAGTGAGATGTTTCCGCAGCATCTGCGGACGGAGGTGGAGCATGTTTACGATGTGGTGAACAAGCGGGTGGCGGCGGTGAGGCTGGTTCGATTCCGGGATCTGGTGATTGAGCGGAAGGCGATGCAGCGGGAGCTTGATCCTGAGGCGAGCGGGCGGTGTCTGGCGGCGGCGGTGCGGGCGAAGTTATTGGAATTGCCGCAGATGGATCACCGGGTGCAGCAGTTTGTGGCGCGGGTGAATCTGGTGCATGCGGTGGTGCCCGAGCTGGAGATGGGGCCGTTTGGGGAGGATGCGGAGGAGATGAGTCTGGCGCGGGCGTTTCGTGGGAAGTGGCTGGCGAAGGACGCGCAGGCGGTGCCGCTGCTGGCGGCGTTTCAGGCGCAGATGGAGCCTGGACAGGCGGCGTGGCTTGATGAACTGCTGCCGCTAACCATTCCTTGGGTGGAGGGCCGGACGGTGAAGGTTTCCTATGTCGGGGGCGTGCCGGAGGTTCAGGTGAAGCTCACCGAGTGTTTCGGGCTGAAGGAGCATCCGGTGGTGTGCGAAGGGCGGCTGCCGGTGCGATTGGTTCTTTGCACGCCGGATGGGAAGCGGTTAGCGGTGACTGAAGAATGGGTTGGTTATCTGGCGCGCGAGTGGCCGAAGCAGCGGGCTGTGGTGATGAAGAAGTTCCCGGGGCACGGGTGGCGGTGAGGGTGTGGGTCAGGCGCGCATGATTTCGGTGATCTGTCTAGTGGAGATGCCGATGGGGCGGTCGAGGGGGACGCCGGCGCAGGCGAGGAGAGTGGAGAGGAGATCGCCCTGATTGCCTTTGATGTTTGGGAGGAAGCGGCCGGTGTGGAGGGCGCCGCCGCCTTTACCGGCGACGATGAAGGGGAGGTTTTCGCGGCCGTGGGTGTTGCCGTCTTCGAGGCCGGAGCCCCACATCATGATGCAGTTGTCGAGGAGCGTGCCGTCGCCTTCGCGGATGCTGTGCATTTTGGTGACCATGGCGGCGAACTGGGCGATATTGAAGGCGGTGATGGCGGCGAC
>JAIXPK010000097.1 GCA_027486335.1 Verrucomicrobiaceae bacterium
AGGAGGGATTCGCGGCGGACGGATTCGGCGGTGGTGGTGACGGCGAGAGAGCGGGTGGTGGGGATGCCGAGGGCGTGCATGGCTTCGCTGATGAGGAATTCGCGGAGCATGGGGCCGAGGGCGGCGCGGCCGTCGCCGCGGCGGGAGAATCGGGTAGGGCCGGAGCCTTTGAGCTGGACGTCCCAGCGGCGGCCGGTGGGGTCGATTTGTTCGCCCAAGAGGATGGCGCGGCCGTCGCCGAGGAAGGTGAAGTGGCCGAATTGGTGGCCGGCGTAGGCCTGGGCGAGCGGCCGGGAGCCGGGGGGGAGGGCGTTGCCTGCGAAGATGGCGGCACCTTCAGGTGAGTCGAGGATGTCGGGATTGAGGCCCAGGGAGGAGGCGAGGGCGTGGTTGAAGACGGGGATGGCGGGGCGGCGGACGGGTTCGGGTTGGGAGGGTTCGTGGAAGATGCGGGGGAGGGAGGCGTAGGAGTTCTCGAGGTGCCAGCCGGCGTCGGGGAGGGGAGAGGGCATGAGGGTGGAAATTGAAAATTGAAAATAGTGAATAGTAAAAGGGGGCGTGGGGGGAGAGGGGGGGGAAGTGAGAAGTGAGAAGTGAGAACTGAGAAACGTGAAGGTGGGTGCGTTTGGAGAGTGATCTCAAGCGAAGGCGCGGGTGGGCCACGGATTTCGCGGATGGGCACGGGTGGGGATGCCAGTTGGGAGGGGGCGTTTTGGGAGAGGGGGGGAAACCACGAATTTCACGAATGGGCACGAATGGATCGGGCGGGGGTGCTCGTTGGGAGGGGCGAGTTGGGAGGGCTGGTTGGCGCACGTCGTGCGCCGTGAGAGCTGTGATTCTCCCAGCAGTCCAGAGCCTTCGGCTGGCTTGTTCGGAGAGGGCTTGTTCGGAGAGGGCTTTTGAGGAGAGGGGCGAGCGGGAGCTCAGTTGTCCCGGGGGGCGTGTACGGAGGGGGCGTGTTCGGGAATGGGGACTGCATCGGCGTTGGTGAAGCGGGCGACCCATGCCATGGCCTTGGCCCGGTACCGTGGGACGCTAACGGAATCTGCGACGGCGAGGGCCCGTGCGGAATATGACCGGAGGTGCGGGCTTCGAAAGCAGGCAGGAGCTGCGGTCACGGCGGGGATTTGGAGTCGGGCTGGGCAGCCGGCGGGGCTTTGGTGTCTGGCTTGCTGCTGGCTGGTTTCGGGAGAGCCTTGTTGGTCTTCAAGTCGTAGGTGAGGTGGCACACGATGTCATCGCCGGGCGCGGACGCTTCGGTGCCTTTCAAGACGAATTTCAGAGTGGTGCCGTCGTCCGTCCACGCGGCCTCGGAGACGTGGTTGTGGTAGAGGTCTTTCTTCTTGTAGGGGGAGGTCGTATCGAACACTTTCCAAAGCAGATCGTCGAAGCCCATGACTTCGGATACTCGGCCGTTTGCTTCGATGCGGTAGAGCATGGCCATTGAGGCCCCGGATCCGGTTTTCTGAGTGCGGAGAAGCCAGTTTTCGTCTGGCGAGATATCGTAGTGTCCGGGCCATGACAAGCCTGACAAGCGAACGGGTGACAGCATAGTGTCGGCGAAGCGCACGGTTTCGAGGAATTCTCCGTAACCTTCCTGATCCTCATGATACTCCTGGGTGATTCTGAACCGGCCGCTGGTTGCCTTCACTGCGACTTTTTCGGCGGCGTGGGAGGTTGCGGCTAGTGCGAAGAAGGCGGTGATGGTGAGGAGTTTCATGGAGGGGGAAATTGAAAATTGGAAATAGTGAAAGTGGGTGACAGCTGGTGGGGAGAGGCCTTGAGAACCACGAATTTCACGAATGGGTACGGATGGGTACGGATGGGCGGGGCGGGGAGTTCGGAATCGAAGGCGGTCAGGGCAATGCCTTGGAGTCATGCGTTTTCAGCGACGGGTCACTGAGCGGGTGGGGATCCGCAGTAGAGGAGCAACTTGTAAAGGTCACTGACGAGCTTGCGGAACGATCGAGATCGATCGTGGACGGTGGATAGGTTCATCTTGCTGCAGTAGCGCGGCTGGTCGGTCCTTTCGTCGTAGGGAAACTGCAATTGGAGGTGCTTTTCCAGTGCCTGTTTTGCGCCGCGAACGTCTTCCGGGGGGTCGGGATAGGGGAGGATGTTGTCTTCGAGAGTTTCTGCCGACGCGAGGAACCATGCCTCGAATTCACACTTGGCTAAGACGAGGTAGGAGGGTGCGATTCCGGTGGTGTCGGCGAGAGACGGAAAGACGTCATCGTGCACTGCTTTCGGGCAGTCGTCATCGAGATCCAGAAGCGCGAGGATGCAGGTGGCGCCCTCATTGCGTGCGTGGTTGCCTGCCTTCTGGAAATCGGGGCCGGGGACCCATGTGTGCGACGTTCCATGCTTGATTTTTTGAAGGAGACGGCCAGAGGGATATCTCCCGGGGCGCAAAAGCGGCACATCCCAGAAGCCAAAGTACTCGCCCGCGATCCTTCGGAGCAGCAGCGGGAGGGCTTCCACTTCACCGTGACCTTCGACGATGGGCTTGATCATGGCAGTCTGGAGAAGAGCTCGCCTTGTTCTGGATTGATGTTTTCGAACAAGTCTGCGGGTTGCAGGCCTTCTGTCCGCATCATTTCTCCGGCTCCCATGAGGTGCTGCTTGAGGGTGGCTGCGGAAGAGGGACTCAGAGGGAGAATCTGGGTGACCCCTTTGCTCCACGCGGCGACGCGGATGTTATCGGGCTCGATCCACTTGCAGTCCAAAAGGTCAGGGCTGTGGGTGGTGACGATGATCTGGCATGAGCTGGAGAAGCCGCGAATGAGATCCAGGAGTGCGGCGAGGGCTTCCGGGTGGATAGTTGATTCGGGTTCTTCGAGAGCGATGACCTTGGGACGTTCATTCTGAAGGAAGGCGGTCAGAATGCCCAGGACGCGCATGGTGCCATCGGACATGGCGAAGGCCTCGTGGCTGCATTCTTCCTGGTGGTCGGTTTCACCGCTCCACGATTGCTTGAAGCGGAGCGTTAGTTTTTTGCCATGTTTGAGAGGAGTGACTTCCGACACACCGGGGACGACAGAGCCGAGGAGCTGGCAGAGACGATGGAGAGCGGGCTCTCGCATGTTCTGGAGCACGCTGGAGAGATTGCTGCCGTCTGATTTCAAGCTCAGTCCGGCGTCGGGGTCCTGCATTTCCTGGATGATGCGAGGCTCCAGGGAAAAGACGGCGATGTCTCCAAGGAGGTCTTTAACGGGTTTGAATTCGGGAGTTCCTCCGAGCAAGGGAAGCAGGAGAGAGTCACTGGTGACACCCGGCGTGATGCCGGGGACGGATAGCGTGATGTCACTGCCGGAGCGGGTGAAGGAGTGGGGTCCTGCGGAGCACTGCTCTTTGACGACTTCAAACTTGTAACCGGACATTGCCTTGATTTCGAAGGCGTACCAGCCCTCCGCGCCCGACGGGAGCCTGAAGTCGGCGCGCATTCCGAAGTTGCCGGGTCGGCTGCGCCCGCTGGTGCGGAAGCGCATGGTGTCCAGTCCTCCGTGCAGTTGAAAGGCCGATTCCAGGGGCATGGACACACATGTGGACAGGAATTCGAGGGCCTTGAGGAAATTGCTTTTACCGGCGCCATTCTTGCCGACGATGAAAAGGGGATTGGTCAGAGGGGTGTCCGCCCACAAAAGGCTTCGGAACCGCTTCAATCGCAGTCGGGTGATGGGGAGAAAATCGGATTTCATGAGGATTGTGGGGAGAAGGCCGACGGGGACGTCGGCGTTCCCGGGGCTTGTTCTGAGAATCAGGGAGACCGCGCTTGGGGTCTGCGTCGGGAGCATTGCCCTGAGTGGATGTACGGGTTCTGGTGATTCCGGTCAGGGGATGTCGAGGGGTGGGAGGGAGGAGACGGGGCGGTTGGTTTCGAGGCTGACGGTGATAATGCGCAGGAAGAGTTCGAGGGGGTATCTGGGGGTGTTCATGGTTTCGGTAGCTCAGAGGTTGGCGTCGTTGACGATGCCGCTGACTTTGCCGGTGGTGACGGGCTGGCGTTCAATGACCCATTCGACG
>JAIXPK010000023.1 GCA_027486335.1 Verrucomicrobiaceae bacterium
CAGCAGGCCACCGCACGAGCACGCGGCCCGCGGGATCGTACCAAGTATTGTCTTTGAGGGAATTCCCGACCACCCCGGTCGCCGCATCGACCTCATGGCGAATGCTCCGAAACGGTCTGCCAAGGACATCGAACTTGACCTTAGACCAACCGAGAAGGTTTCCGGTGGAAACACTCGACCGGTATTCCTTCACGTCCGTGACGAGACTCCGGTTGTCGTAGGTGTTGGCGACAATGAGCTTCACCGGGGTGCTCGACCCTTCGAGAACCACATCCGTGGCAGTGGTTTCCTGCCGTTGCCGCCAGTCATATGTCAACACCGTGATCCGGTCGTTGGCCGCGTTGTCGTCTACCGGAGCGGTGGTCTTCGTCAGAAGGCCGTCCCCTTTGAGCACGGAATGCTCGTCATATACGTTGGCCACAGTCACCTTCCTATTCTCAAAGAAAGTTCCGGTCAAGCGGTTCATGACCCACCCAAGGGCGTTGAAATCAGTCCACTGCATCGTGCCGCCGGGCGTAATGACACATCCCACACGCCCCGCAGCATCGTATTGGTAGCCCGTCTGAGCGTAGTTCGTATTCACCATGCCCTCGCCGCTGACCGGGATGATATGGTAGAGCCGCTCCCCGATTAGGCGGCCACCCTTGGCGAACTGACGCGACTGCCAGCGAGTCCATCCGGACTGGGGATAGACATCTTCGGGCTGAGGAAGCCTTGTCAATTCCCATGGACTCTCGGTCGTTGCACTGAACGAGGTGCCGTCCGGAGTCGCGGGAAGGACGAAACCGTGCTCAACCTTGACCGGACCCACGCAGTGGCAGGTGTCCAAATCCTCCGTAGCTCCCGGAATGATGTATCCGGGAAAGGTGATACGCAGATGCTCAGGATCACGGTAGTAGGTCCACACTGCGGTGCGGATGGGCGTCGGAGTCCCCGCAAGGTCGATTTCATGCTGCGGTCCCTTCTCTAGAGTGGTCCTGCCTTCGTCATCCAGCACGTAGTCGGTGACAAGGTTGAGACCGGTTGGGTCGACCGTCATGCGCTTCACTCCCCCGGTGGCAGCATCCGGCTCATATTTCGTCACCACCCCGTTCTCATCCGTGCTGCTGGTTCGGAAGCCGTTGAGGTCGAACTCTTCCCGCGTCGTGGAAGCGACTCCGGTTCCATTCTCCGTAGTCGGAACGGCAGGCAGCGTCGTAATGCGCTCCAGGATCTGGAGCGTGCCTGTGTGGAACGTGTAGCCGAAGGATGTTTCCGAAGTGACCGTGCCTTCCTCATTGAGGAAAACGATGACCTTGTCGGGAAGCCAGATGGCAGGAGATGACACCGGTTGCGCTTTGTACGTATGCCGCCGCTGTAGAATCGGAACGCCGCCACTGCCCTTCTGGACCCACTCATCGGCGATGCCGCCGCCCTGATCGTCTGCATAGCTGAAACCGTGAATGAGTCCCACATCACTGCGCAAGGTGAACAAAGTGGCCGAGCTTTCGTCCACGGCCTGAATCGCCGCCGCCGAAACGCTTCGCACCACACGTCCCTTGGAGTCGAATACCTGGCATACCGGATAAAGGATCTCCGGCGTTCCCACTGCGTTCAGCGCTTCAACCTTCTTCAGCAGGACGCTGCCGCCACGGTTAAAATAGACCGTCTCTACTGAATACACAGTTTCAGGGACAGTGCTGCTCCACAAGGTGATGGTGGTCTTACTGGTCCATTCACCCGGTGTCGTCCCACTGAAGCCGCTGGTATCATACTCCAGTGTCCACAAATTCATCCCTCCCTGAGTAGCCACGGTACGAACGCGGCCATTGCTATCGTAGGTGTATCGGCTGTCAGCGTAGGGCTTGATGTCATCATCGCTCGCTGTCGCAGGATCAAACCCCATACTGGCCATGCGGTGCAGGGCCTCATCGCCCAGGATGTATTGAAGCAGCCCAGTGTTGCCTCCGTGATACCGGAAGAACGTGGCATCCGTCGCCAACCAGTCTGCGCCACGCTTCTCCTGTGTCTCCGCCTTCTTGAGCAACCCGGACGGCCAATACGAATACTCTGTCCTCCGGACAGCCGCTACGTTGACCGAAAGCGTGATGGAGGACACTCGCCCTCCGCTGTCGTATTCATATTTGTACAGCACTGAAGGCGTACCACTACCGCCAGAAACAGTGTCGACGCGCGCAGCGGCACCCGAACCTGTGTAGGTGACTGCCAGCGTCTGTCCGCCAGCTCCGATGATCCCGGTGACCCTTCCATCGAGGGCAAATGTCCGCTTCGAGCCGTCCTTCAACGTCATTGTATAAACCGACCCGGACTTGACAATGGTGCTGCGGACGTAATAAGCACCGCGCCAGGTATTCGGCGCACTGCCCGGGGCGAACACTTCCAACTGGTTTGGTCCCTCACGGAAATAGATCTCGCTTCCGGAGGCTGGAAATGTCAATCCAGACAGATCGTGACTCTGCCATCCGGGCCCCATGCTTGGGCCGGTGATCCCGGAATCAACGGTACCACTCGGAACATTTCCATACGACGCCTCAGTGCTGAAAGGGACTCCCAATCCGCCACCCCCGACTCCGCCAACCGAAGGGCTGATGACCCCGTCAAAAGGACGGTCACACCCGTTCAGCAGAGCCTTGTCACCCGCCTGTCCGTCATAACAATCACAGCAGCAGCAGCAAATCGGAGTGGTTCCATACGGGAAGGAACTGGAGGAAGAAGACGTTTCCATGAGGTTATAATGAAGTCATTTCTGCAGTATTGGAGGCCCTCAGGGCACTCACCTTTTCGGCCAACCGGAATCGGCTCTAGCTGTAGCAATTCGCTTTAACAACGCAACTTTATTTTTGTATCGACAGCGGATTTTGGATGCAATCGAATGTCGCCCGCAGCCAATGTCTCTCGCACTCCACTCCATAGGCTCCTTCCCTCACATGATTTTCACACTTATGAAGCGGCGATCCTTTCAGTCACAGATTTTTAATTCCCTCGCGCCTCTAACCCTCGGATTTGCCCGGCAGAGCGCCAGTCTTGGTTCACTCTCGGGATTCCATTCCTCAGAAAGACTACTCGGGTTTCCTTTACGTGGCGATTCGAAGTGGGACTGATTAAGTGAGAGCACCACCGAGTGTTAAGAATTTTCATTAAAACGCTGCATTGAACCACGAAGGCGCACAGGCTTGGTACGCGCCGCAATCTAATGTTAATGATTCCAGTCAAGCATCGCGAGGCGCTACACATGTAGCGTGGCGGCGACAGCACAATCTTTTATAGTCACCGCTTGCCGTCAGACATCCATTTTGCTTCGCAACTTTCCGACGCCCTTCGCGCAGTGCTGCGGAAAGCACGCGAGTCCGCCGCCCTGTCTCTAGGCGAAGTCGCCGCCCGCTCCGGACTAAACCGTCAGGCAATCGCGTTCATCGAATCCGGTGAGCGCCGACCAACAACCGAGACATTGTCCAGACTAACGATCGCGCTTGGACTCAGGCCATCGGAGGCGTGGGCCCTGGCGGAGGCCCGCCTCCGACGGCCGACAGCCAATGCGTTCTGGATTCGTTTCCATTCAAAGTTCGCCCGGAGCCGCCGCCGGGTAGCCGTAACTCCTGCAGATGATGTTGGCGGGGCCGTAACCGCAGCGGCACTCGCCCATGGTGCCTGCCAACGCCCAGCGCAATCATGCCACGATCCCACCCCAGCGCTCTCAGATTCCCCCATCCACCGAGCCGCCCAACTCCCCCATACCCCGCCACCAACCGCCCCAGTTTCTTCTAGACCGCCCCTCGCCCAATCCCCTATAAACCTCACCCATGAAACGTCCCCCCTCCCCACGTCTCTGGATCGCCGCCCTTGCCGGAGCCGTCTCCCCAGTCTCCGCCCAATCCACCCACACCGCCTACGTCGTCCCTGCCGGTACCGCCGGCAATCAGGCCTTCGACGGTGCCCTCGGCATGGACTTCGATGTCGCCAACCGCATCGAAATCACCCAACTCGGCTGCTTCGACGACAACTCCGACGGCATGCAGCGCCCCATCGCCGTCCGCCTCTACAACCGCGATACCCAGGAAGTCCTCGCCTCCGCCACCTTCTCCCCAGGCGACGAAGGCACGCTCGTCGGCGGCTCCCGCTTCAAACCCCTCAACTCCGTCATCTCTCTGCCCACCGGCTTCCGCGGCACCATCGTCGGCGAAGGCTACGGCCCCGGCGAACGCAACGGAAACCGCCAGCCCAACCCGTGGACCACCGACAACGGCGGCAACTCCATCGCCTTCGTCGGCACCGCCCGCTACAACTTCCCCCCAGTCCCCGGCGCCTTCCCCGAAAGCCCGGACGGAGGCCCCGCCACTCGCTACGCCGCAGGCACCTTCGTCTTCCGCACCACCCCACCGGAGAAGCCCGCCGCCCCAGCCCCTGCCGCCGTCCCCTCCGACGCCGCCGTCGACCTCTCATGGCCCGCCGTCACCGCTCCCCTCCCCGCCGCTACCTACCGCATCCTCCGCAGCGATTCCCCAGGCGGCGACTTCACCCAGATCGCTGAAGTCACTACCACGTCCTTCCGCAACATCAACCTCACCAACGGCACGCTCTATTGCTACAAAATCATCGGCGTCGCCTCCGGTGGCCAGGTCGGCCTCGAATCCCCCGTCGTCTGCGCACGTCCCTTCAACCTCGGCCCGGACCGCTACATCGCCTACGACACCCCATGGGGCATCGCCGGCACTCAGGACTTCAGCGGCTCCCTCGGCATGGACTTCGACGTCTCCAACCCCATCATCGTCCGCCAACTCGGCTGCTTCGACGACAACTCAGACGGGCTCTTCACCGAAATCTCCGTCCGCATCTACAACCGCGATACCCAGGAAGTCGTCGCCTCCCGAACCTTCCCTCCCGACGACCCCGGCACCCCAGCCCGCGAAGACGGCGAACCCATCGGCGGCATGCGCTTCAAACCGCTAGACACCCCCGTCAATCTCCCCCTCGGCTTCCGCGGGGTCATCGTCGCCGAAGGCTACAACGCCATGGAACGGCTCAAAAACTCCTTCGCCATCCCTTCTAACATAGCATGGACCACCAACCCCGGCCGCGGCTCGCTCGTCTTCACCGGCAACTCCCGCTTCAACTTCCCCATCGTCCCCGGCGCCTTCCCGGAAACCCCTGACACTCTCCCCGCCCAGTACGCCGCAGGCACTTTCGTCTTCGAAATCACCGCACCAGTCGTCCCCGGCACCCCGACCATCGCCGCCCGACCCGAAAACCACGCGGTCCGCCTCTCATGGCCGGCCGTCACCCAACCGCTCCCAGCCGCTAAATACATCATCTCCGTCAGCTCCACCATCGACGGTCCGTTCCAACCCATCTCCGAATCTCCCTCCCCGTCCTTCGTCGACTCCGCCCTCCCTAACGGCATAGAGCAATTCTACTCGGTGACCGCCGTCGCCGCCGCCGGACAATCCAGTCTCGTCTCCAATATCGTCAGCGCCACCCCAGCCCCTCGCGCCGGCGGCGTCGCCTACTCCGTCCCCGCAGGCACCCCCGGCAACCAGGACTTCGGCGGCGCCCTCGGCATGGCCTTCGATGTCGAACGCCCAGTCATCATCACCAGTCTCGGTGCCTTCGACAGCGCAGGCGACGGCATCCAGCAACCCATCTCCGTCCGTCTCTACGACCGCGACGCCTACAAGGTCCTCGCCTCCGCCACCTTCGAACCCGGCAACGACGGCAATCTCATCGACGGCTCCCGCTTCCTCCCACTCGCCTCTCCCCTCGCCCTCCCCGCAGGCTTCAAAGGCATGATCGTCGCCAGCGGCTACGGTGGCATCGAACCCAACGGCAACGCCGGCAGCACTCCCCTCGGCCTAACCACCTTCTCGGGCGGCTGTCTCTCCTTCGTCGGCCGCAGCTACTACAGCGTCGACGCCACCGCAATGGCCGACACCGCCGACGGCGGTCCCGCTAACCGCTACGCCGCTGGTTCCTTCACCTTCGAACCAGACGTCCCCCCAGCCAACCTCACCATCTCCCGCAACCCGGACGGTTCTATCAAACTCGAATGGTCCGACCCCACCGGCATCCTCGAACGCTCCCGTAATCTCTCCGCAGGCCCATGGGACTTCCTCCCTTCCGCCACCAGCGGCTTCACCACTCCTGCCTCCGATTCCCCGGATTTCTTCCGCCTCACCCGCTGACACGATCCCTCTCCTCTCTCGCCCCCACTGCCCCACGCTGGGCAGTGGGGTTTCTTTTGCACACCCCAACTCCCGCCTCCATGCGCCCGCTCTCCTTCGCCCTGACCTTCGCCGCTCTCGCCCTCGCCGCCCCGCTCCCCGCAGACGTCGTCATCAGCGAAATCATGTACCACCCAGTCGAGCGCCCCGCCTTCACCCCAGCAGGCGACCCCGTCCTCGACCTCTCCGACGACGTCCACGAATTCATCGAACTCCACAACTCCGGCCCCGCCCCCGTCTCCCTCGCCGGCTGGAAACTCCGCGGCGGCATCCGCTTCGACTTCCCCCCCTCCGCCTCCATCCCCCCAGGCGGCTTCACCGTCATCGCTAGCCAACCCGACCGCCTCGCCGCCCTCCCCGCCTACGCCCTCGCCCCCAACTCAGTCCTTGGCCCATGGTCCGGCCAACTCTCCAACTCCGGCGACTCCATCCGCCTCGAATCCATCTCCGGCAACACCATCGACGCCGTCTCCTACTCCAGCTCCCCTCCATGGCCCGTCTCCGCCCACGCCCTCGGCGCTGAATCCGACTGGACCGGCCTCGACGAATCCCTCCTCCAGTACCGCGGCCGTTCCCTCGAACGCATCGCCTTCTCCTCCCCCGCCAACGACCCCGCAAACTGGATCGCCTCCCCGCTCCCCGCCGGCCCCTCCCCCGGACGCCCTAACTCCATCTCCCTCCCCTCACCCATCCTCATCGCCACCTCCGTCTCCGCCGTCCAGCACTCCACTAACTCCATCCTCATCCGCGCCGCAGAACCCATCCGCATCGACGCCCGCTTCTCCTCGACCCTAACTTCGCCACCATCCGTCGAGTTCTTCCGCGACGACATCAATCTCTCCTCCGAAACCCGCTCGTCCCTCCCCATGGCCCCAGTCCCCGCCGAACCGGGGCTCTGGCGCGCCATCCTCCCCGGCCAGGCCTCCCGCTCCATCATCCGCTATCGCATCCTCTCCCCCTCCCCTCCCACGCCCACCCCCATCTCCCCGCGCACCGACGACCCGTTCCCCTTCCACGCCTGCTTCGTCTCCCCAGTCCGCAGCAGCCCGCGCCCGATCTACGATCTCTTCATCTCCTCCGCCTCCCTATCAAGGCTCACCACCAACATCTCCCAATCCCCACGCCGCATCGTCTACCCGGACCCCCCAGGCCTCCCCCGCGCCTCATGGACCGCCACCGAACCCGCCGTCCTCATCCGCGACGGCATCGTCATCGATGTCCGCATGCGCCACCACGGCAGCCGCTACCGCCGCGACCCCGCACGCGCTTCCTACAAAATCCAGTTCCCTCGCTACGCCCGGCTCGACTCCCGCGAAGCCATCTTCTTCAAAGACAAAGGCGAGGAACACCGGGTCGCCTCTCTCCTCTACCGCGCCGCCGGCCTCCCCGCCTTCTCCGCCCGCTACGCCGACCTCTATCTCAATTCCAACGCCCTCCTCCAGCGTCTCGAGGTCCCCGAAATGGACGAACGCCACTTCGA
>JAIXPK010000224.1 GCA_027486335.1 Verrucomicrobiaceae bacterium
ACGCGGTAGGAAGCGCCGGGGATCGAGGAGAAAGTGAGGGAGAACGTGTTGGACTCGAGACCGTAGTTGAGGACATTGAGGTCAGGATTGACGAGTTGGAGGCCATCGGTGTCGGTGGCGGAGGTGGCGCCGCCGTTGGCGATGATGCGGATGATGCGGGCATTGGCGACGGATGGGGAGGCGAAGACCTCGAAGTAAGCGCCGCCTGAGCCTTCGAACCACTGGGCGCGGATGGGGTATTCACCGGGTTCGAGGAAGACCTCGCCGGAGGTGCGGGTGTTGCCGCCGCCGGTGTTGAGTTCGATGCGGGAGCTGGGGTTGCCGTTGCTGGCGGCGGTGATGGTGGCGGAGCCGATGGCATTGGCGATGAGGCGAGTGAAGACTGGCTGAGCGCCCTGGGGAGGTGTGAGGAATTCGAGGTAGCCGCCGTCGTCGCCTTGCCAGCCGATGTTGTAGGTGCCGGCGACTGTGACGATGAGCGTGCCTTCGAAGCGTGAGACGAAGAAGTTGTCGTCGACACTGGCGACATCGTTGGGGTTCGGGTAGTCGTTAGGGAAGAGCCCGGTGCCGCCTGCGGGGTCGCGAAGGTTGATGGAGTCGCGATTGACGAGCGTGGTGAGCGGCTGAGTGGCGAGCCAGTTGTCGGTTTGGGCGGCGGTGGTGCCCCAGCCGGCGGGCTGGGTGGTGGTGAATGGGAGCGTCTGGACAACGGAGAAGCCTGGGGCTTTTGCGGTGATGAAGCCGAGAGGGTTTGCGGAGGCCTTGTAGCCGACGAGACGCCAGCCATCGGCGGCGTTGATGTTTACTGAGCCGTTGTTGGCGGTGGCACCGTTGGCGTACTCGCCGGTACCGAGTTGATTGCCGGGGATGGCGAAGACCTCGGCCATGAAGTCGCGGGAGCGGTCAAAGGCGATGAATTCGATCTGGTGGCAGCCCGCGGGGAGCATGATGAGCGAGCGGGTGACGATTTCGGAGAGGCCGGTGGCTCCGGCGGCCCATGTGAGGACGGAGGGGTCGGCAGGGTCGATGCCACCGGTGCCGTTGCGGCTGAGCCATGGGTTATTGCCGATGCGGAGGGCGAAGCCTTCGCTGGAGCGGACGCCGAACGTGTAGAGGGCGGTGGTGGGTACGAAGATGGTGGCGCGAGCCTGGACGACGACGTCGTTGTCATCGGTGAATTCGAGGTCACCGGGGAGTGGTTGGTCGCCGCCGAAGAGGCCTGCGGTGCCTGGCTGTGAAGGGTCAGAGAAGTTAAGGACCTGGGTGGTGCCGTAGACGCTTTCGCCGGCATTGGAGGTGAGAGCGGCGACGGCGTCCTGAATGGTGTTCAGAGTGGTGCCGGCGAAGCGGACGTAGCGTGTGCCCCATTGGCCGGTGGAGGCGGAGGGGGAGCCGGCGATGACTGGCGGGAGGAGAGGCTGGACGGCGGAGGTGTCGCCGATGAGTTTCCATGCGCCGGTGTCGTTGTCGGCGAACTGAACGCCTGGGGCGTAGTAGAGTTCGGCGTAGGAGCCGCCGGTGCCCTCGTAGTGGAGGAACTGGATTTCGTAGGTGCCGGCTGCGGGGAACCATGCGGCGGCGCGGATGTTGGCGTCGCCGGAGCCGATGAACCAGTACATGACGGAGTCGTCATTGGGGTCGATGTGGCCCTGGGCGGTGGTGCTCCAGACGCGGCCGCGCCATTTTGCGCCGTTGAGGAGACGGATGGCGACGGAGTCGTCGGCGTGAGAGCCGATGGTGTAGATGCCTGCGGCGGGGACGGTGAGGAGCGTGCGGGCGCCCCATGTGTAGTTGTTGTCGTCGACGGTGGTGTCGGCTGGTTGCGGGGTATCGAGGGTGAAGAGCCCGCGACCGCCGGCGTTGTTGGAGTCGGCGAAGTTGATGACTGGGGCGACGGAGTCGGTGGTGGCGACGCTGTTCTGGAGGGCGGTGGAAGCGCCTGGGATGGTGGTCAGGGTGCCGCCGGAGCCGGGGGTAATGGCGCGGATCTGCCATTTATTGTCGGTGGGGGCTGGGGCGTTGAAGGAAGCGGCGGCGGCGAGGACTGGGGTGCCGGTGGGTGTTGCGCCGAGGAGTTTCCAGTTGCCGTCCCAGTCATTGGGGGCGGCGCCTTCGCACCATGAGACCTCCTGGAAGGAGTTGCTGGTGCCTTCCCAGCCGATGTATTCGACGTCGTATTCGCCGGGGGTGGAGACGGTGAAGACGGCGCGGGTGTTGGAGTCGCCGATGCCGAAGGGGTAGTAGAAGGCGGAGTCGCCGGGGTCCTGCATGCCAGCGCCGCTGACCTGGGAGATGGTGACGGTGCCTGGGCCGCTGATGCGGCAGAAGAAGCCGTCATCGCTGTGGACGTTGATGGTGTAGGGGCCGGTGGCGGCGAGATTGACCTTGGTTTTGGCGAAGACAGTGTAGTTGTTATCATCCGTGCTGGCGACATCGCCGACGAGGTCGGTTTTGGGCCAGAAGAGGCCTGTGGTGGATCGGCCGGCGGTGCCTGAGACCGCGTTGTCGGTCTGGGAGAGGACTGGGCGGGTGGCCTGAGTGGCGGAGGTGGCGGTGTTAGCGTAGACGAGGGCGAGAGCGCCGGGGAGGGTAGCGGAAACGAGGCCTGCGCGCTGTTCCTTGATGGCCCATGTGCCGACGGCGTGTGCGTTGGCGAGGGCTGGGGTGGGAGCGGGGAGGATGGGAGCGGGGATGGCGGCTCCGGCGATGGGGGAAGTGCTTTCCGTCTGCCACTCGATAACATAGCGGCGGAGCGTACCGGCGGCTGGGGTGATGTCGTTCCAGAAGCTGGTGCCGAGGAGTTCGAGGGCGCTTTCGGTACCGCCTCCGTTGTCCGGGTTTTCAGCGGAGTTCAGGGGGAAGCGGGTGGCGAATTTCTGATAGGACCATGATTCACCGCCGTTGCGGTCCATCCATTTCCAGCCGGAGGTTTTGCTGGTGCCTGATTCTGAAGCGCCTGGTTCGCGTGCTGGGTCGTCGGTGGCGCCGAGCCATGTGGCGATGGTGTTAGCGCCGGCGTAGCCTGAGATGCGGAAGATGAAGTCATTCTCCTGCTGGGAGGCGACGGTGGCGAGGGAACCGGTGAGGGTGGCGAGGGCACCGGTGGAGACGCCGGCGATGCCTGTGGAGCCTGCGGTGGTGCTGGTGGCGAGGGAGCGAGCGGTGTCGAAGTTCTGGCCTGCGGCGACCATTTTGTAGAGGTTCCATGTGCCGCCTGGGCCGTAGGGAGCGGTGTAGTAGACAGGGTGTTGAGCGGCTCCTTGCGGGGCGGCGGGGAGCCCGAGACTCCACTCGATGACGTAGCGGCGGGTGACGGTGGAGAGATTGTGTCTATTGTCGTTCCAGCGGCCGTCGGTGCGCATTTCTGCTGCGTTTTCGGTGCCGGAGTTATTGGGTTCGCCGGGGGCCCACGCGAAGAATTGGGTGTCGGTGCCGATGACTTGAGCGCCTGCGGTTCCGGTGCCGCCGGTGGTACCGGACCATTCCCAGCCGGTGGGGCTGTTGCCTGCTTCGGCGTTGTTGTCATTGGCTCCGAGCCAGATGCTGGAGTTTCCGGAGCCAGGGGTGAGGGCGGCGGCGATGGCGACGAAGGTATTTTCCTCGTCGCTGCTGATCTGGACGAGGTGGCCGGTGGTGGTGTTGCCTGCGAGGGAGGGGAGGCCTGTTGAGGAGGCCTGGGCGGCGAGGGCGGCGGTGTTGGCGGCGTCCCATGTGGCGACGGTGGTGATGACGCGGTAGACGTTCCATGTGCCGCCGGGGCCGTAGGGGCCGGTGAAGACCTGGGAGTGAGCGGCGGCGGTGCTTGAGATCAGAGCGAGCGCTGCCAGATTCCTGATTTGCATGAGGAGTTGGGGGATGTGCCGGAATCCGGGGGGATCCGGGGGTTGGTTTTCGGGGGGGGGGGCTGATTAATACCAGCCACGTACGGATTAACGGATTCCTTAACGATCTGCCAAGGAAAAATTTTCGGTAGGTGTCGCGCGCCTGAGGGAATCAAGTGTCAACCGCGCACGCGAAAAAAGATGAAAATTTCGTGACAGATGTGTCGGGGTGCTGGCAGAGTTCTTGAAGATGAAACCGCTACCTTCCATCCTCGCAGTCGTTTTCACCTTTGCATCCGTGGCTGAGCGCATCAGTGCGGCGGAAGTCGTGGTGGTTCCTTGGGGCCAGAGTTGGGATTACCATCATCCGATGGGGCGGGATCCGGTGAGTGTGGATCCGGATTTCAATGCGACGTGGTTTCTGAAAGCGGCGGATTTTGCGGCGAGCTACAATGGGCCTGCGTTTGGCGGGGCGGTGGTGGTGGGGAGTGCGGCGAACACGGCGTCATTCGACAAGGGGAGTGGTGCTGGGCCATTCGGGTATGGGGGGATCGTCTATTTCACGGCTGGCGGGGCGGAGATGACGGCGTTCGGGACGGCGCTGACGACGCCTACCAACGTGAACCGGTACACGGCGTATTTCCGGACGACGTTCACGCTGGCGCAGGACTACACATCGCCGAAGATCCGGATGCTGCTGGATGACGGGGCGCTGGTTTATCTGGATGGCGTGCTGGTGGCGCGGGTGAACAAATCGGACAACACGGAGGGGTACACGAGTTTTGCGACGGACACGACGGCGAACGCGAATGTGAATGGAGCGGCGGCGGACAACGAGTCGGTGTTGCAATCGTTCAGTCTGGGGACGGCTGGGACGAGTCCGCAGGCGGATTCGGTGGTGGTGGTTCCTGTGCCGACGTTGGCGGCTGGGGTGCATACGCTGGCGGTGTCGGCGCGCAACAATGCGGTGACGAGTTCGGACATGGTGATGGGGCTGCAGTTGCTGGCGAATGATGCGGGGTTATCGGCGCAGGTTTCGGATGTGCAGCGGCAGTTGAACGGGCCTGGGTTTGCGGATGACACGTTTACGTTCAAGGTGGCGGTGACGGCGTTGAACATGCCTGGGGCGACGACGTGGACGAGCGACAATGCGGCGGCGAACGGACCGGTGACTGGGGCGTATGCGCCTACGGTTTATACGTACACATATCCTGCGCAGGTGAACAGCGGGCAGCTGACGACGGCGACGATCAAGTTTACGGATTCGACGGATCCGCTGCTTTTCAGTTCGGTGGTGGTGACTGCTCCGGCGGCGCTGGCGACGACGCCATTGGTGCTGGCACCGGCGACGCCGGTGGTGGGGACTGAGTTTGAAGAGGCGGGGCTGGGTCAGGGGAATTTCCAGCGGAGTTATTTCAATACGGAGCTGGGGTTCACGTCGAGTGGTGCGGTAGTGAATGACGCGCTGGCGAACGGGACTGGGTCGAACATGCTGCGGTTTGTGGGATCGCTGGGAACGATGACGTCCGAGGCGGTGCAGCTGGATCCATCGGTGAAGGGGATCAAGGCTGGTTTGACGATGCGGAGTTACACGACGAGCGGGACTGGGTTTGAGCTGGATGATTCGGTGCGGGTGAGTGTTGAGACGAGTTCTGATGGGACGGCGTGGAGCGATGCGGGGAGTGTGGTGCCGCAGCTGATCGGCTTGAATGCGGATCTTGGGGGGATTGACCAGTTGATTACGGCGACTGGGCCTGGTGCGCCCGGGGCTCCGGTGTTGAAGTCGCGCCGTGGGTGGGCGGTGGTGGGGGTGGCGACGGGGCCTGGGCAGGAGAACCTTGATCTTCCGCCGTTTGCGGTGCCTGCCGGACCTGATCCGGTGCAGGTGGAGTTTACGCATCGGTACAGTTTTGAGTATGATGGGGCGACGCGGTGGGACGGGGGAGCGGTGATGGTGTCGGTGAATGGCGGGCCGTACACGCACATTCCCACGACGTCGTTCACGCAGAATTCCTACACTGGGACGATAACGGGGCCTGGAGTGCTCAATGGGTTTGACGGGTTCAACGGGGATTCAGCGGGGTATGGGAGCGGGAGGATGATTACGTCGGTGCTGACGGTTCCCGGGGTGGTGGCTGGGGACACGATCACGCTGCAGTTTCTGGGAAGCTGGGACGAGAATACGCTGGCGGGCAATCCGAACTGGGAGATCAACAACATCAAGGTGACGGCTGGAGCGACGGTGTTGTTCAGCGACAACTTTGCGGCAGGGCCTGGGGCGGTGCTGCCGAGTCCTGGATGGGTGTATGATGACGGGTCACTGAATCCCGGGCCGAGTTATTATACGTTTGGGCGGTTGGCGATTCCGGTGCCGGCTGGGCATCGGTTTGCGCGGTTCCGGATTGCGCAGCCGCTGAATGTGGCGCTTTCGACCTCGGAGGTGCTGTTGTTTGACGGGATGAAGCTGGAGATTGGGGCTGATCCGCTGGCGGACAATGATGGGGATGGGGTGAGCAATGGTGAGGAGGATTTCTACGGGACGAATCCGTTTGATAAGGCCTCGGCATTCCGGGCGGTGCAGACTGTGAGTGTGATTTCTGGGGCGACGCCGCTGCAGCGCTTGAACGTGAGCATGACGGGGGTTGACCTGCGGGTTTACAAGCTGCAGTCGAGTGACAATCTGAATACGTGGACGGATGTGGAGACTCGGTTTGGAGATGCGTTCACGCCGCTGATTGAGTTCACGGCGGAGTCGATGGATCCGACTAAGTTCTGGCGTGTGCAGACGCGCTATTGAGGCGTTGGTGGATCAGGAGTTCTGACCGAGTGCAGTGGCGATTCGTTTCAAGTAATCGAAGCTGTAGATGCCTGTGCGGTGGCCGTCGCTGAATGCGAAGGCCACCGCGTAGGTGCCCACGTGCTGCCATGCGGTGACGCGGACGCCGGGGAATTCGGTGCGGTCGTCGCCGCCGATTTTGTGGCCGAGGAGGTCTTGTTCGCCTGCGGTTTCTGCGCTTGGGCTGAAGGCGCGGAGGCGTTCCATGGGGAAGAAGTTTTCGGAGCCGTCCGACCAGCGGATGGCGATTTCCGAGCCGATGGCCTGAATGTCTGTGGGGAGGAGCATGGGAGGGGAGTGAGGAGGGTTAGTCGTTGAGGAGCCAGCGAGCTGCCTGGCGTGCGAAGTAGGTGAGGATCATGTCTGCGCCGGCGCGGTGGATGCCGGTGAGGGATTCGAGGATCATTTTCTTTTCGTCGAGCCAACCGGCGGCGGCGGCGCTGCGGATCATGAGGTATTCGCCGCTGACCTGGTAGGCGGCGATGGGGAGAGGGGTGGCGGCGCGGAGGGCGTGGATGATGTCGAGGTAAGGGCCGGCGGGTTTGACCATGAGGATGTCGGCGCCTTCTGCTTCGTCGAGGGCGGCTTCGCGGAGGGCTTCGCGGGCGTTGGCGGGGTCCATCTGGTAGGTTTTCTTGTCACCGGCGCGGGGGGCGGAGTCGAGAGCGCCGCGGAATGGGCCGTAGCAGGCGCTGGCGTATTTGGCGGTGTAGCTGAGGATGGCGGTGCTGGTGAAGCCGTGGGAGTCGAGAGCGGAGCGGATGGCACCGACGCGGCCGTCCATCATGTCGCTAGGGGAGACGACGTCTGCGCCGGCGCGGGCGTGGGTGAGGGCCTGATTGCAGAGGATGGCGACGGTTTCGTCATTGAGGATGGTGCCGTTTGGGGCGACGAGGCCGTCGTGACCGTCGCTGTTGTAGGGATCGAGGGCGATGTCGGTGATGACGGCGAGGTCCGGGAGGGCGTGTTTGAGGGTGCGGATGGCGGTGGGGATGAGGCCGTCGGGGTTGATGGCTTCTTCTGCGCGCGGGGTTTTGAGGGTGTCGTCGATGCGTGGGAAGAGGACGACGGAGCGGATGCCTTCGGCGAAGGCGGCGGTGGCTTCGGAGACGAGGCCATCGAGGGACCAGCGTTGGCAGCCGGGCATGGAGGCGATGGGTTCGTCGGCTGAGGAGCCGCTGAGGAAGAGCGGGTAGATGAACTGTTCCGGGTGGAGCCTTGTTTCCCTGACGAGACCGCGGAGGGCAGGGGATTGGCGGTTGCGTCTGGGGCGGATGGGAAGGTTCATGTTGGTACAGGGAACGAATGTGGCGGTGGGTGCAAGCCGTGTCCGAGGTGGGGAGGGATGGGGGTGAGAGGGTGGGGGTGGGAGCAGAAGGAGAAAAAACGGCTTGCGCGGCGGGGAATGGTAAACGAGAGGCGCGCTCCCTTTCAGGAGGGAACCAACCTAAACCATCCTCCCGGGTGGATCGGGCGAGAGCCCGAGCAGGAGCAACAAAGAGCGCCCGGTGGCGCGGCCTGTGCATCTGGGAGACCCCTAAAATACATGAGTACAGAATCTTTGCAGGCCTTGATTGAGGCGGGCGTTCATTTCGGTCACCAGTCGAAGAAGTGG
>JAIXPK010000100.1 GCA_027486335.1 Verrucomicrobiaceae bacterium
CTCCCCAGCATCGCCATCCCCACCACCGCAGGCACCGGCAGCGAATGCCAGAGCTACGCCCTCATCTCCGACGCCGCCACCCACGCCAAAATGGCCTGCGGCGACCGCAAAGCCGCCGCTCGAATCGCCATCCTCGACCCGGAACTAACCCTCAGCCTGCCCGCACGCGTCACCGCCCTAACCGGCATCGACGCCGTCGCCCACGCCGTCGAAAGCGCCGTCAGCCGCAACCGCACCGACATCTCCCTGGCCTACTCCCTCGCAGCCTTCCCGCTCCTCACCGCCAATCTCCCCAGGGCCCTCGCTAACCCCTCAGACCTCGAAGCCCGCTCCGCCATGCTCCTCGGCGCAGCCCTCGCCGGCACCGCCATCGAAAACTCCATGCTCGGGGCCGCCCACAGCGCCTGCAACCCGCTCACCGCCCTCTTCCACACCCCACACGGCGAGGCCGTCGGCCTCATGCTCCCACACGTCGTCCGCCTCAATTCCTCCAACCCGGACGCCGCCGCCACCTACGCATCCCTCTGCCGCGCCGCTTCGCTCCCGGAAAACTCCCTCGCCGACTTCCTCGCCTCCCTCTTCACCAACGCCGGCTTCCCCACGCTCCTCCCGCCAGACCGGCTCGCACCCGCCACTCTCGACGATCTCACCACCATGGCCGCCGCCCAGTGGACCGCCCAGTTCAATCCCGTCCCGGTCACCAAAGCATCTTTCGACGCCCTCTACCGCGCCGCCGCAGGTCTCTGACCTCCACTAAGGCCCGGCTCAACCACCGCCAGCCTTCCCCTTCCCCTTCGCTGGCTTGCTCTCCTTTGCCACAGGCGCAGCCGCAGGAGCCGCCGCCGCAGGAGCCGCAGCCGCAGCCGGTGCCGCCGCAGCAGGCGCACTGTCCTGCTTGGCCGCCGTCTTATACCCCTCGCTCCGGTAATCCGTGATGTAAAACCCCGACCCCTTGAACACAAACCCAGCCCCCACCCCGATCTTCCGCTGCACCTTCCCCTTGCACCCAGCCTGCGGACACTTCGTCAGCCGCTTGTCGTTCATCGACTGAAAGACTTCAAACTCGTGTCCACACGCCGGACAGGCATAATCGTAAGTTGGCATAACTGAAAAACAAAGGGTTTAAGGTTCGCTGACCTACCCCTACGTCGCCCACCCACGCAAGGTTTGCAAGGCCCGCCGGAAAATCCCCGCCCCACTCATTTTCGTGGTGCGCACCCGACTCCGCCGCCTACAGATGAACCTCCCTTCAGTGCGCGTCATCCCGGTCAGTCCATGAATTCCCTCCAAATCGGCTTAATCGCCACCGCCTCCCTTCTCCTCGGATGGTGGGCCCTCATGCGGCTCCGCAAGTCCCTCGGGATCTGGCGCTTGCGCTACTACGCCTTCCCTCGCCCGTGGCTCAAACACCTCCACGCCTCCGTCCCGCTCTACCACCGTCTCCCATGGGAACTGCGCTCCGAATTCCAGGATAAAATGCTCTCCTTCATCGACGGCAAACACTTCCGCCCAGGCGGATCCCTCGACGAAATCACCGACGAACAACGCGTCATCATCGCCGCCCACGCCTGCCTCCCTCTCATGAACCGCGAATCCGCTGGCTGCCACGGTGCCATCCTCGGCGTCCACCTCTTCGCCGACACCCCCCCGGAAAAAGCCCTCGAAGCCGCCACCCCTAGCCACCCAGCCCTCCTCTGGGACCATTCCCTCCGCGCCTGCCTCGACCCTCACAACGCTTCCTCCAACCTCGTCCTCTCCATCCTCAAACGCCTCGGCGCTAACCCTCCCATCACCCCCTCCGGCCCGGACCTCCGCCTCACCCCTTGGGGCCGCGTCCTCAGCAGCGATCTCCACAACTCCTTCGGCTTCAAAATCAGCGGCGACTACCTCCACTCCTACCACGCTAACGGCGACATCGCCTCCTTCTACGCCGCCGCCACCGAGGCCTTCTTCTCCTACCCGTCCCTCCTCCATCAGCAGGACGCCGGTCTCTACCTCCGACTCAAACAGTTCTTCCGCGTCGACCCTCTGCGCTGGAAAACGCTGACGCATTGAAAGCCGACCTCAGCGCCGTCAAAGGCCGCACCTCCCTGTGCGTGCTCTTCTGCATGCACGCCGCCGCCATGGCGGCCTACGCCGTCCCTTTCCCTAACGTCCTCAAATCCCACGGACTCTCCGCCTGGGCCTTCCTCGCCGTCAGCACAGGCAGCATCGCCTCCTTCATCTCCCCCATGTTCGCGGCCTCCCTCGCTGACCGCCGCATCGCCCCGGAACGTCTCCTCGCCGCCCTCACTTTCCTCTCCGGCTCCCTCCTCGCTCTCGTCCACGCCTCCGTCCAGTTCCACTGGGGCCCCCAATGGTTCCTCGGCCTCATGATGGCCTACGCCCTCACCAACGCCCCGGGCTTCTCCCTCGTCACCAGCATCGTCCTCTCACGCCTCTCCGACGCACGCCGCGAATTCGCCCCCATCCGCGTCTGGGCCACATGGGGCTGGATGGCCTCCTCCTTCATCGTCAGCCGCTGCCTCCACCTCGACCAGTCCCCCATCGCTGGCTACATCGGCGCAGCCATCTTCCTCGCAGAATCCCTCTTCTGCCTCTCCCTCACACCCTCCCACCCTCCCCAGGGCCGCGCCCCACGCCGCTGGCGCGATGTCATCGGCTGGGACGCCCTCCCTCTCCTCCGCCACCCGGACCACCGCGTCATCTTCCTAACCAGCGCCGCCTTCTCCGCGGTCATGTCCACCCTCTACGTCCACACCGCTCCACACCTCGCCGCAGGCGGCGACCCCACACCCGCAGCCACCATGTCCCTCGCCCAACTCTGCGAAGGCATCGCCATGCTCGGCATCTCCGGCCTCCTCCTCCGCTTCCGCATCAAATGGCTCCTCATCGCAGGCCTCTCCCTCGGCATCCTCCGCTACCTCCTCCTCGCCACCGACTACCGCCCAGCCATGGTCGCCAGCGTCGCCCTCCACGGCCCGCTCTTCGTCCTCTTCTACATGACTAGCCAGATCTACCTCGAACTCCGCATCGACCCAGCCATCCGCGCCCAGAGCCAGGCCCTCCTCTCCATCATGAACAACGGCATCGGCAACCTCTCCGGCTACCTCGCCATCGAACTCTGGCACCGCCACTGTCTCCTCCCGGACGGCTCCACCAACTGGCCACGCTTCTGGTCCTTCCTCGCCGCCGCCGCCACCCTCCTCACCACCGCCTTCGCCACCCTCTACCGCGGCCATTCCCGCACCTCCAACCACCCCAATCCCCCCAATCCCGCGTAGCCTCCACCTCACCGCTCCAGCCAAAGTGGAAGCGGTGTCCCGCCGCTTTTCACCCCGCCCAGCCATCCCACCCCATCCGGCCCCATCCGGCCCCATCCGCCCCCATCCGCCCCCATCCGCCCCATCCGCCCCATCCGCCCCATCCGCCCTATCGCTTCCAACTCGTCGCCACCGCCTCCCCCACCTCATCATCCCGAAGGGATGACGGCCCCCGGTGGTTGAGCTCGGCACGAGCGACACCACCGGTAGGTCCCAAGTGCCCAGGCCTCTCCAACCTCAGCACAACGTTACCCCGAGCACCCACCTGCTCCATTCTCGCCGTACCCCCCCTCTCCGACCAACCCTTTCGCTCCTTCGCCCGAGACCCCCTCTCCATTCTCGCCCTTCGAACCCGCCCCATCTCAAATCTCAAATCCCCCTCCCCCTCCCGCCCCCCTCCCGCAATGGCCAAATCTTCATGCTTTCCCAGATAATCAAAAGGTGCCACCTATGAAGCTGCCCGTATCACTGTTCCCCCGATACTCCCCCAAACCCGCAGCACCGTGAGAGAAAAAATCCAAGCACTCAACTCCCGTCTCGTTTCCACCGTCCTCGGCTCAGACGACGCCTCATGGCACCTCATCGTCGCCATCCTCGCCGGCGGCCACGTCCTCATCCAGGGCCCCCCAGGCATCGGCAAAACCACCCTCGCCTCCACCCTCGCACGCAGCATCGACGCCTCCTTCAAGCGCATCCAGTTCACCCCGGACCTCCTCCCCAGCGACATCACCGGCTACTCCATCTTCCACCAGGGCACCGGAAAATTCGAGTTCATCCCCGGCCCGGTCTTCTCCCACATCGTCCTCGCCGACGAAATCAACCGCACCAGCCCTCGCATCCAAAGCGCCCTCTTCGAGTGCATGAGCGAACAACAGGTCACCGTCGACGGTGTCACCCGCCCGCTCCTCTCCCCGTTCATGGTCATCGCCACCCAGAACAATCTCTTCGACACCGGCACCTTCCCTCTACCGGAACCCCAACTCGACCGCTTCCTCCTCACCGTCACCATGGACCTCCCGGACATGGAGACTCAGGCCAAACTCCTCCAACTCCACGCCGCCAAAGGCATCTCCCAATCCGAAGAACCTCCCATCCTCCACGTCGACGACATCACCGCCTGCCAGCAACTCTGCCTCGCCATCCCCGTCAACGACCGCATCTGCCGCTACATCACCTCCATCTGCGAAGCCGCTCGCAAAATCGACGGCGGACGCAGCGCCCTCTCCGCTCGCGCCAGCATCTCCATCATGCGCGCCGCCCAGGCCGCCGCATGGCTCGAAAACGCCAAAGCCGTCTACCCGGATCACGTCAAAGCCGTCGCCGAAGCCGTCCTCTCCCACCGCCTCGTCCTCCGCGACTCCCGCCACGGCCAGTCCAGCGACGCCTCCTCCATCATCACAGGCATCCTCGCCTCCGTCCCGGTCCCCTGACCGCTCCATACCTCATGTCCCGCCAAGGCCGACGCCACACGGTCTCCCGTCTCTCAAGCCGCGGAGGCGTCCTCGCACTCATCTCCTTCCTCGCCGTCGCCATCGGAGCGCTCATCCCGGACCCGGACGTCGTCCGCGCTGGCCTCTTCGGCCTCGCCCTCATCCCCCTCTCATGGCCTCTCGCAAGGTGGAACCTCTCCCGCCTCTCCATCCAGCGTTCCCTCCCCACAGACTGCTTCGTCGGCCAGTTGTTCTCCACCGACCTCGCACTCTCTAACAACTCACGCTTCCTCCCCCGCTTCTCCATCGAACTCGAAGACGCGATCGCCGGCCCCTCGGAAAAAGGCCTCTCCACACCCTTCCTCGCCCAGGGCGCCACCGTCCGCCGCACCATGGCCACCCGCATGCTCCGCCGCGGCACCCACCACCGCATCCGCTGCGGCTTCGTCTCGGAGTTCCCCCTCGGCATCTGGCAATCCCGCAGAGAAATCAGAGACCACATCGATTTCACCGTCTTCCCACGCCCAGTCCTCCCCCGAGCCCTCGACGACTCCTCCAACGCCGGTTTCGCCGACGCCGACATCATCGAATCCAATCGCCGCGACTCTTCCGGCGACCTCCACGGCATCCGCCGCTTCCAGCCAGGCGACCGCCTCAAAATGATCCACTGGCCAGCCTCCGCTCGCGTCAGTAACCTCATGGTCCGCCTCTACGACCGCCCCCTCCCTCAGCACTACTTCATCGCCTACCACAGCATCAGCCCCACCCTCACCGACAGCGACCGCGCCGACGCCTTCGAAGGCGCCATGGAACTCGTCTGCGGTCTCTTCCTCAACTGCAAAGCCAACGCCATCCCCTTCGACTTCGCCGCCTCCTTCAACGACTGGCGCACCCTCCGCGTCCGCGACGCCCATTCCATGGACGCCGCCCTCAACCTCCTCGCCGCCGCACGGCGCACCGGCGAACGCGACCCCGCCGCCCTCATCCGCGCCATCGCCGCCAACGGATACCAGACACGCATCTTCCTCCTCAGCGACGTCCCCGTTAGAGAATGGGAACCTCTCCTCCCGGAATTCCCCTGCGAAGTCACCTGCCTCAGCATCTTCGACCTCCGGATCCGCCGCCCCGGCCGCATCTTCCGCATGGTCAGCGCCACCCCGCCAGCCAGCCAGTCCCCAGTCTGACCTGCCATGCGCCTCTCCCTAGCCGCTTTCCTCATCCTCCTCACCGCAGAAGGCATCCTCGCGGGCCGCTCATCAGGAAACTACTTCCTCCTCACCGCTTCCCTCTCCGGCTTCCTCGTCTACGCCGCCGTCGCCCGTCGCTCGGAAGGCCTCGGCGAAACCGTCCGCGCCCTCGCCGCAGGCCTCATCGCCATCGCCGCACCAGGCTTCTACCAGGGCTCCCCCTTCGCCCTCGTCATGTGCTTCCTCGCACTCGCTCACCTCCTCTCCGCCACCCAGGCGGTCTGGGAACTCTCATGGGGCCAGCTCGAACGCATCTCCCCTTCCATCCGGATGCGCTCGCTCATCTTCACCATCGGTTTCTACGCCGCCCTGACGCTCGCCGTCATGCTCCTGCGTACTTCCATCTCCCCAATCCCCCAACCGCTCTCCACCGCCGCCGCCGTTCTCACCGCCCTCCTCGCCGTCCAGACATGGGACTCCTCAAGGCTGCTCCGCCTCCGCCGCGCCCACCCACCAAAATCCCCCCCGAATCACCGCCGCTTCCTCGCATGGTTCTCCGGCCTCCTCCTCTACATCCTCCTCGCCGCCCTCTTCTCCACCGCACTCCCCCACGCCGCTGACACGCTCTGCCGCATCTCCCCGCACTATAACCCCTTCAAGGAACGCGTCTCCTCCCCCAACACTCCAGACCCATCCACCCAGGATTCCAACCAGCTCGAACAACGCCAGGGCACCGAGGCCTCCTCCGCCACCCAGCAGCACACGCTCCCGGAACGCTCCGATATCCAATCCTCTAACCTCCCGCGGCTCTACCTTAAACCCGCCAGCCCCGACGCCCGCCGCAACCTCGCCTCCCAGTCCAATATCTATGTCCGCAGCCACACCATGGATGTCTTCACAGACAACACATGGACTCCTCTCCCAGGCACCGGCTCATGGATCAGCGACGCCGACGACGGCACCCCCGACGGCTGGATCACTCTCCAGCCCCCGGGCCCTAACGCCACGCCACACGAAATCTTCCTCGTCGACGCCGACGGCTCCTCACTCCCCGCACTCGCCAACGTCTCCGCCTACCAGACCGACCGTCTTCGCCTCTTCCCCACCGGCACCGCACAACTCCCTGCCTCCGGCAGCGTCCGCTACGGCGCACTCTCCTCGCCCAATCTCTACGACAATCTCATCGCCGCAGGCGATCCCCTCGCCCCAGGCACCCCTCCCGCCGACGAACACCTCGCCCTCCCGGACACCCCAGTCATCGACCGCCTCCTCCTCTCCGAACCCTCCCTCCGCAACGCCCCAGCTTCCCTCGAGGGCCGCATCGCCACCCTCCGCTCGTGGCTCGCAGACAACATCACCTACAGCACCAGAATGGCCGGTCGCGACGGCCTCTCCGGCCTCGAAAACTTCCTCACCGGCGAACGCGTCGGCTACTGCGACTTCTTCGCCACCGCCGCCTGTCTCTTCCTCCGCGCCCAGGGCATCCCCTCACGCATCGCCTACGGCTACGCCGGTAACTCCTTCGACCAGAAACGCGGCATCTTCGTCTTCTCAGGCGCTCACGCCCACGCATGGACCGAAATCTTCCTCAAAGACCACGGCTGGACCATCTGCGACTTCACACCCCCAGCCAGCATCGGCAATCTCGGCCGCTCCTCCGCCGAAGACAAGGAACCCGAATTCGACGAAGGCGCATTCACCCCCCTCGCCCCTGACGCCGAGAACCCTGACGCCCCCTCCGCCCCGCCCCCGGATACCAGCCCATGGGCCGACAAATTCCTCGCTTTCTTCCAGAACGGCCAATACCTCGAATACCTCACCCGCGCCTTCCCCATCGCCGGTGCCCTCGCCGCCGCTCTCGTCGCATGGTCACTCTGGAAACAACGCCAGAACCACAACACCGCCGCCACTAACGGCTTCGCCGACGATCTCAACCAGCCGCTCTACCTCCGCGAACTCGTCAGGATCGCCTCCAAAGCCGGGCAACCCCACCCAAGGGGAGCCACCGTCCGCGAATACTTCAACGCCCTCCTGACCTCCGGCTTCATCCCTAACACGCTCCTCCCCATCGTCGACTACCACTACGCCATCCGCTACGAGGACCAACCCTCAGACCCGTCCCTCGAAAAACGCTTCCTCTCCTCCATCCGCTCCCTCGTCTCACCAACACCCGCCTCCGCTCCCACCTCGTAATCTCCATGAACAACCGCGCGCTCCAAGACGCCCTCCCAACATCGCGCGACACCTCCCCTGACGATCTCCTCGGCCGCTTCCTCAGCGTCATCACCTCCCGCGGCATGGACCTCTATCCAGCCCAGGAAGAAGCCATCCTCGACCTCTTCGCCGGCAGAAACGTCATCCTCAACACCCCCACCGGCTCCGGCAAATCCCTCGTCGCCGCCGCCCTCCACTTCCGCTCCCTCGCCGCAGGTCACCGCTCGGTCTACACCAGTCCTATCAAGGCCCTCGTCAACGAAAAATTCCTCGCCCTCTGCCGCGACTTCGGCCCGGACCGCGTCGGCATGGCCACCGGCGACGCCACCATCAACCGCGACGCACCCATCCTCTGCTGCACCGCAGAAATCCTCGCCAATCACGCCCTCTGCTCAGGCGCAGACGCCCCCTTCGACGAGGTCGTCATGGACGAATTCCACTACTACGCCGACCGGGAACGCGGGGTCGCATGGCAGATCCCGCTCCTAACCATGGAACGCGCCCAGTTCCTCCTCATGTCCGCCACCCTCGGAGCCACCGACTTCTTCGCCGACCGCCTCACCACCCTCACCAAACGCCCCACCTCCGTCGTCCGCGGAGCCGTCCGCCCAGTCCCCCTCGAATTCCGCTACGTCGACACCCCAGTCGAAGAAACCATCCAGGAAATCGTCCACCACGGCGAATCCCCAGTCTACGCCGTCCACTTCACCCAGAACGACGCCGCCCAGGCCGCCCAGGACCTCGTTAGCCTCAACCTGACGTCTAACTCCGCCCGCAACGCCCTCAAAGAAGCCCTCTCCGGCTTCAAATTCACCAGCCCCTACGGCCGTGAACTCCGCCGTTTCCTCCAGAACGGCGTCGGCGTCCACCACGCCGGCCTTCTCCCCAAATACCGCATCCTCGTCGAATCCCTCGCCCAGCGCGGTCTCCTCACCGTCATCTGCGGCACAGATACCCTCGGCGTCGGCGTCAATGTCCCCATCCGCACCGTCCTCCTCACACGTCTCTCCAAATACGACGGCACCAAGGTCCGCATCCTCAGCGCCCGCGACTTCCACCAGATCACCGGCCGCGCCGGCCGCCGCGGCTTCGACTCCATCGGCTACGTCGCCGCCCAGGCCCCGGAACACATCGTCGAAAACGCCAAACTCGAAGCCCGCGCCGGCGGCGATCCCAAAAAACTCCGCAAAATCATCAAGAAAAAACCACCGCCCGGCTTCGTCGGCTGGAGTTCCGAAACCTTCACCAAACTCCAGTCCGCCCCGCCCGAACCGCTCTCCTCTCAATTCAAGGTCTCCCACGGCATGGTCCTCCAGGTCCTCAGCCGCGACTCCGACGGCTGCCGCGCCCTCCAGAATCTCATCCGCGACTGCCACGACTCTGCCCCTGCCAAAACCGCCCACCGCAAACGCGCATGGCAGCTCTTCCGCTCCCTCACAGATCGCGGCATCATCGGCATCCTGCCCAAATCCAAACGCACCTCCGCCCGCAAACTCGAGGTCCACGTCAGTCTTCAGGACGACTTCTCCCTCCACAACACGCTCTCGCTCTATCTCATCGATACCCTCGCCCTCCTCGACCCCGATTCACCCACTTTCCCCGCCGACGTCCTCACACTCTGCGAATCCATCACCGAAGACCCTGACATCATCCTCCGCCGTCAGCTCGCCAAAGCCAAGACCGAGGCCATGCAGCAGATGAAAGCCGACGGGGTCCCCTTCGAAGAACGTGTCGCCAGACTCGAAGACCTCGAATACCCCAAACCCTGCCGCGAATTCATCTACCGCACGTTCAACGCCTTCTCCGAACTCCACCCATGGATCGGCACCGAAAACATCCGCCCCAAAAGCATCGCCCGCGAAATGTTCGAAAACTTCCGCGGCTTCGCTGACTACGTCAAAGATTACGACCTCCACCGCGTCGAAGGCGTTCTCCTCCGCCACCTCTCCGCCGTCTTCAAGGTCCTCGCCCAAACCGTCCC
>JAIXPK010000246.1 GCA_027486335.1 Verrucomicrobiaceae bacterium
CGGGCTGGGTTGGGGCCGGTGAGGGGGACGCGGATGCAGCCGTGGGAGGCTGGGTAGGCTGGGACGGAGGAGAAGCCGTGGATGAAGATGTGGCCGTTGATCTGGACGCTCCATGGCATGGGTGCGTTCTGATAGCGTGAGGAGCGGTGCATGCGGGCTTTGTAGGGACCGGCTTTGAAGTTGCCTGCGGGGGTGCGGCCGTTGCGGCCGGAGCTGATGTTGGTTTCGAGGATGAGACGCTGGCCCTGCCATGCGCGGAGTTTTTGTTCGGCGAGATTGATTTCGGCGCGCTGGGGTGCGGGGGTGATGCGGAGCGTGCGGCGTTTCCATTGGAGGACCGTGGCGGGGTCGCGCGGGTTGGCGGAGGAGAGGAGTTGGGAAGCGCCGGCGGAGATGAGGGCGGAGGTGGAGACGAGGAGTGTGCCGTCGGGAAGCTGGCGGGTGGCGGCGGCGGGGATGGGGGTGCTGTTGAGGATGAGGCCTTTGGTGGCGGGATCCCATGCTGGGGACCATGAGAAGAGCCGGGTGACCTCGTCGAGCGGGATGAAGAGCGAGTTCGGGACGGCATCGAAGGTGATGCCGTCGGTGGCGGTGACTCTGGCGGCGAGCGGCAGAGCCCCGGAGAAGAAGAGGCAGCAGCAGAGCAGACGGAACAGAGGAGACATTAAGGGAAGGTAGCTGCGGGCGGGGGTTTCCGCAAAGGCGAAGTCTGATAGGAATCAGAGGACTGGAGTGAGTTTGACGCCGACGGTGAAGTATCCCTTGCTGCCGATGGCGTCGACGTAGGCGGTGAAGTTGCCGGAGGTGGCTGGGCCGATGGTGGTTTTGTCGGCTGCGCCGGAGGGAGTGGTGGAGTAGCGGATGGGGACGGAGGGCGAGGAGAGGTCGGGCTGATAGCGGATTTCGTAGATTGCGCCGAAGGCGACGGGGAAGACGAGTTTGAGGCGGATGTTGCCGTTCTGGTCCTTCTGGTGGACGGTGATGGAGTCGATGTGGAGGCGCAGACCGGGGAGCGTGATGGCGATGATTCCGGCAGTGGCGTCGTAGGCGGTTTCGTAGCGTCCGAGATCCTCCGGGGCGGGTTCTGTGGAGATGCCCTGAGCGTTGCGGAAGACCCGGCCCTCGATGTCGTAGCGCGAGCCGTGGCAGCCGCAGGTCATGCTGCTCTGGCCACTGGTGACGATATAGCGGCCGACGGTGCAGCCGGCGTGGCTGCAGACGGAGTCGAGGGTGACGAAGCGATCCGGGCTGACGCGGTTGAGGGTGAGTGGTGCGTAGAGCTGGCTGAACTGCAACTGGATGGAACCGCCGGGGTTGGCGAGGGCTGGGAAGGCGGAGGGTTTGATGCGAATGATGCCTGGGCCGGGGCCTGTGGAAGCGACATCGGCGAGGACGGCGGCGGACCAGTGGGGGCCGGACATGGCGGCGGCGGAGCCGAGGATGAATTGTTTTGTCCAGTGGCGGCGGGTGAGGTCGGTGCTGGAGGGAGGAGGGTTCATGTTGTTAGAATGGGATGGTGAGTTCCGGACGGTGCGATAGCCTTTTGATGACAAGGCGGGAGCATGGGATTGCTGAGATTAGCGAAGGTCGATGGAACGCATGGGTGCGGCAATTGACGATTGCGGCACAGAGGGCGGGCAGTGTTGCGGCGGCGGCGATACTCGGTGGAGGCGAGTGGCGTTGTTAACGGGGTGTGGGGGACAGGAATGTCCCCCCTCCTTTGGGTGCGGCTGCTTGTATGATCTTTGGCATTGAGGTCACAGGCAAGATGCCTGTGCCAGTGTGCTAATGGCTGAGACAAGGCCGGGACGGCCTTGCTACGGTGGCTGCTTGTATGATCTTTGGCATTGAAGTCACAGGCGGGACGCCCGTGCCACTTTGCTAATGGCTGAGACAAGGCCGGGACGGCCTTGCTACGGTGGCTGCGGGGGGAGTGGAAAGTCCGCGCTCCGTTGTCAGGGGTTGAGGGCGGTGGTGGTGGCTGGGGGGCGTGGGGGAGGGAGAGTGCCGGCGTGTTTGCGGCGGGCCCATTCGAAGTCGAAGAGGCAGAGTTGTTTGGGGTGGACGCGGCGGGAGCGGCCTTGTTCGTCCATGAGGATGATGCCGTCGCTGCGGACCTCGGTTAGTTTGGCGAGGAGGGAGGAGCCGGCGCGGCTGGTCCAGAGACGGTAGCCCTGGCGGGCGAGGGATTCGCGGCGGACGCGTTCGTTCTGGAGCCGGTCTTCGTGGCGTTTGACGGCGTCTTTGATTTTCTGGAGGTGGAGGTGAGCGGTGCTGAAGCGACCGGTTTCCTTCATGGAGTTGCCGACGCGGCCATATTTTTTGAGACGGGAGTAGCCTTTGAGGCGTTCGAGTTCGCGGCCGTGGTCGTCGAGGATGATGATGGTGGGGAAGCTGCGGACTTTGAAGTATTCCTTGAAGCGTTTGACGGCGGCCATGCGTGCGTCGGTGAAGCCAGGGGGGCGAACGCCGACGGGTTCGAAGACGGTGGTGAGGACGAGGTGAGCGCCTGCGAATTCGCTGAAATCGGATTGGGAGAAGAGATCGTCGACGAGGTCGACGGCCGGGCATTCGCCGTCCCATTTGCTAGCGAAGAAGATGAGGAGGGGGCGCTGCTGGGAGACGGATGCTTTGCGGGCGGCGATGGGGCTAGGGTGCCAGTAGGCCTTCTGGGCGAGTTCGAGGGCTGGGTCGTCGGGGAGAGGGTCGAGAGCGGGAGGTGCGTCGGTGCCTTGTGGGGCGGAGGGATTGGAAGGATCTGCGGGGACGTTGGGAGCGGTGCGGAGTTTGGGGACGATGAGGCCGGGGACGGAAGGGAGAGCTGGCATGGCTTCGCCGTCGGCGGGGAGGCCGAGGGGCGGGAGGTCCGGCATCTGGTCGTAGAGTGGGGGTGCCTCGATGGGAGGGTCGGCTTCCGGGATGATGGGTTGATCGACCTGGCTTTCCGGGGGTGCTTCGCCGGTGATGGGGAGCATTTCGAAGGCTTCGCCGGTGGGGACGGGACCGTCTTCGCCTGGGAGGGGCGGCTCGGGGACAGACTGCGGCGGTGCCGACCGCAGGAAAGCGGCGGACGACACGAGGAGCAGGCTGGCGATCGCGGACTTCATTGGGGTGGAGGATACAGGGGCGAGGCTGTCGGGGCTACGGGAAAGTTGGGGTGTTGGTGGTGTGGGGGCGTCAGGGATTGACGACGTGCTGGGGGGAACCGGCGAGGAAGGCGCGGAGGTTATCGGCGACGGTGAGGAGGAGACGCTGGCGTGCGGCGCGGGAGGCCCATGCGAGGTGCGGGGTGATGAGGCAGTTGGGGATGCCGAGGAGCGGGTGGTCCGGGGGCGGGGGTTCGGAGGAGAGGACGTCGAGGGCGGCGGCGGCGATGGTGTGCTGGCGGAGGGCGGCGGCGAGGGCGGGTTCGTCGATGAGCGGGCCGCGGGCGGTGTTGATGAGGAAGGCGGAGGGTTTCATTGCGGCGAGCCATGCGGCGTTGACCATGCCGGAGGTTTCCGGGGTGAGCGGGCAGTGGAGCGAGATGACGTCGGTGGCCGCGAGGAAGGCATCTTTTTCGAGGAAGGCGATGTCGGGTTCCGGGGGGCGGGGGGATCGGGCGAGGGCGACCGTTTGCATGCCGAAGGCGCGGGCGATGGCGGCCGTGCGGCGGCCGATGGCACCGAGGCCGACGATGCCCATGGTGAGGCCGGCGAGTTCGGTTAGAGGGGAGAGCGAGTAGGTCCAGTCGGCGTGGCGGGACCATGTGCCGTCGTGGACGGACTGGTTGTGGCGGCCGGTTTGCTGGGTGAGTTCGAGGAGGAGGGCGAAGACGTGCTGGGCGACCGCGTTAGTGCCGTAGCCGGGGACATTGACGACGGGGATGTGGCGGCGGCGTGCGGCGGCGGTGTCGACGACATTGAAGCCAGTGGCGAGGACCCCGATGCAGCGGAGATCGGGGAGGGCGTCGATGACGGCGGCCGGGAGTGGCGCTTTGTTCGTGAGGATGATGTCGGCGTGGCGGGCGCGATCGAGGACGAGGTCGGGCGGCGTGCGGTCGTGGATGGTTAGGTCGCCGAGGGCGGCGATGGGTTGCCAGTCGAGATCGCCTGGGTTGAGGGTGAAGCCGTCGAGGACAACGATGCGTGGCATGGGGGAGAGAGTGTGAGGGTTTTCAGCCGCCCTGGACGGGAGGCATGAGAGCGATTTCGGCGTCGGGCGGGATGGGGTCGGTGCGGGAAGCGAACTGGAGATTGACGGCGACGAGGAGGGAGGAGTCCCAAGGGGCGAGGGCAGGCCAGCGGGAGAAGGCGAGGTCGATGACGTGTTGGACGGAGGCTTGGTCCGGGAGGTCGAGCTGGTGGGGGCCTTGGCCAGTGAGGTCGGCGAGTTGACCGAAGCAGAGGAGACGGGCGGTCATGGGGTGGTGGGAGCGGCGATGGCCTCGGGTTTGAGGACCCCGATGTAGGGGAGATTGCGGTAGCGGCCCATGTAATCGAGCCCGTAGCCGACGACGAATTCGTCGCCGATGTCGAAGCCGGTGTAGTCGGAGGAGACGGCGCAGGAGCGTTCCTTGAGTTTGCGGAGGAGGACACAGATCCGCATGCTTTCGGGGTGGCATTCTGCGGCGAATCGTTCGCGGATGGCGTGGAGCGTGCGGCCGCTGTCGAGGATGTCGTCGAGGAGGATGACGTGCTGGCCGGAGAGGTCCGGGAGGCGGGATTGATTGAAGGTGACGGTGCCTGAGCTTTCGGTGCCGCCGTGGTAGCTGGCGACGGAGACAGTTTCGATTTTGAGGGGGAGCTGGACGCGGCGGAGGAGATCGGCCATGAGGATGAGACCGCCGTTGAGGATGGCGACGACGGTGAGCGGCTTGTCCTTGTAGTCGCGCATGATGTCGCGGGCCATGGCGTCGAGCCTGCTGAGGATGGTGGTCTCGTGGTGGAGGACTTCGGCAATGTCGTTGTGCATCGGCGTCGGGAATTTGCGGTTTCCGGGGAAGGAGGGTTGATGTTCCGTGGTGGTGACGACGAAGAGTGAAAACCGCGAAAACGACCAACCGATGAGTGATCTTGCCAGCCTCCGCATGGAATACCGAAAGCACAGCCTTGATGTGGCTGATGTGCATGCGGATCCGTTTGTGCAGTTTCACCAGTGGTTCCGGGAGGCGCGGGAGGCGGAGATTGTGGAGCC
>JAIXPK010000191.1 GCA_027486335.1 Verrucomicrobiaceae bacterium
CAGCCGCTCACGACCTCGGCGCTAACCTCTTCGTCGCTGAACGCAACAACGGCCAACCCGTCAACGTCTTCAGCTCCCAGTTCTTCGGCACCGGCGTCAACCCGAATATCCTCAATCCAGAGTAATCGGCCAAGCCGACCCTCTCTCTAATCTCTCGCGCGCCCGGATCTCCCCCTCGGAGGTCCGGGCGCTTTCTTTTGCCCTCATCTCAATCCCCAATCCCAGTTCCCCAAACTCAAATCTCAAATCCTCACCCCGCTCACACCCCCCCAAACCGCCGGTGCCTCTGCTGATACTGCACCACCGCCTCAAATAAATCCGCCTTCTGAAAATCAGGCCACAGCTTCGCCATCACCACAATCTCCGCATAACTGCACTGCCATAACAAAAAATTACTCAGCCGCATCTCCCCACTCGTCCGCACCAGCAGATCAGGATCAGGATACGCCCGCGTGTACAAATGCCCGCTGAATACCTCCGGCGTAATCGCCCCAGCATCCACCTCCCCTCCCTCAATCCCCCGCAGCAGGCTCCGAATCCCATCCACAATCTCCTCCCGCCCGCCATAACTCAACGCCAGCACCAGCGTCACCCCCGTATTCCCACTCGTCTTCGCGATCGATTCCCTCAACCGCTCCTGCACGTTCTCCGGCAAATCCCCCAGCCGCCCGATCGCCTCCAGCTTCACATTCCGCTCCATCATCTCAGGCGTCCGATCCACCAGAAACCCGTCCAGCAACGCCATCAGCGCCGCCACCTCCGCCTTCGGCCGCCGCCAGTTCTCCGTGCTGAACGCATACACCGTCAGATACTCCACCCCAAGATCCTGACACGCCTCCACACACCGCGTCACCGCATCCGCCCCCGCCCGGTGCCCCCTCGTCCGCTGCCACCCGAACCGCTTCGCCCACCGCCCATTCCCATCCATAATCACCGCAATGTGCCGCGGGATGTTGTCAGGTTGAATGCCAGACGGAAGGGATTTCATTCTCCCTCCATCTCACGAGGGGGCCGCCGAAACGAAAGAGGAAATGTGCTCTCCTCGCCCACCCCAGCCACCTCGCCATCGCCATCAACGACGCCGATGGCCATCCCTTCAGTCACCAACTCCATGCCGCCCCCCCTCAGACCACCAGCGTCTGCTCACGATCCGGCCCAACCCCCACCAGCGACACCGGCAAGCCGGTCAGCTCACTCATCCGGTCAAGATACGCCCGCGCATTCCGCGGCAGTTCACCCACCGTCCGCGCCGCCGTAATATCACAATTCCAACCCGGCAGGGTCTCATACACCGGCTCACAACGCGCCATGTCCTCCACCGTCGCCGGCGGCACTTCCAGGCGCTCCCCATCCAGCGTGTACGCCGTGCACACATGGATCTCCGAAACCCCATCCAGCCCATCCAGATTCGTCACCGCAAGATCATCCAGCCCATTGATGATCCCCGCATACCGCACCATCACCGTGTCCAGCCACCCGCAACGCCGCGGCCGACCCGTCGTCGCCCCAAACTCCCGGCCCATGTTGTGCAACCGATCGCCCAGCGCATCATTCTCCGTCACAAACGGCCCGCTCCCCACCCGCGTCGTGTACGCTTTGCACACGCCCACCACTCGATCAATCTTCCGCAGCGCCGCACCAGTCCCCGTAATCGCTCCGCCCGCCGTCGTATTGCTGCTCGTCACAAACGGATACGTCCCGTGATCAATGTCCAGATACGTCCCCTGCGCCCCCTCAAACAACACGCTCTTCCCGGCCTTCACCGCCTCGTGAATGATCATCGACGTGTTCGTCCGGAACGGAGCCAGCCGCGCAATCGCTCCCAGCACTTCATCCAGCACCTGCGCTTCCTCCAACCGCGCCACACCCACTGCCGCAAACAACTCGTTGCACTCCGCCACCCGCTCCGCCAACCGCTCCCGGAACACCGCCGTGTCCCCCACATCCACAAACCGGAAACCGCGCCGCTCCACTTTGTCCGCATACGCCGGCCCAATCCCGCGACCCGTCGTCCCAATCTTCTTCGCCGCCAGCAGAATCTCCCGCCGCTGGTCCAAGCCACGGTGATACGGCATCACAATGTGCGCACGGTCACTGATGAACAAATTGCTCTCCCCAATCGACACACCCTGCCCGCGCAGCTTGTCGATCTCCCCATTCAACCCCACAGGATCCATCACCACCCCGTTCCCAATCACACACGCCTTGTCCCTCCACAAGATCCCACTCGGAATCAGGTGCAGCACATACTTCGTCCCACCCTGAATCACCGTGTGCCCGGCATTGTTGCCGCCCGCCCCGCGCGCCACCACATCCGCAGTCTCCGTCAGGAAATCCACAATCTTGCCTTTTCCTTCATCGCCCCACTGGGCGCCAGTAACAATCACATTAGCCATGATGCTTCAAAAAAATACACGCCGCTCCGGTTCACTCACCGGTCCAGCATTAATAAAATAGGGGGAATCCAACGGCCCAACGCACTCAAATCTCCCCACTATCTACAGGGAAGATCCCGCAGGACCACCGCAATCAAAGTGACACAAACGCCAGCGCCGCTGCCCCAAGGCACAGCAATGATCCAAAAATACCAAGGGCCATCAGCGCCGATCCAGCAGGGTCCTTCTTCCGGCCCTTCTTCTTGAACGGAGCGTCATTCGTGAAGCCGGTTGGGGCTGCACCCGAGTCGAGTAGTTGTGTGTCGCTGCTCACGTTGACGAGCATTGCGGGCGGTTACCCCAGGTGTAAAGCGGTTTTTCACTCCCCACTCTCCCTCCCCACTCTCCCCACCCCTCCACGATCCCGTTTGCACCACACCCCCCTCGACGCTCCTTTACCCACCCTCCAAGGGCACCTCCCACCGCCCCATGACCCCTCCCCAGCTCCCGCGTACCACCAGCAGGATCAACGTCATCAAGGCCCTCGCCCACCCCTCCCGCCTCACCATCGTCGAAGCCCTCCAGCACGGCGAACAATGCGTCTGCGACCTCCGCAACCTCGTCGGCACAGACCTCTCCACCGTCTCCAAACACCTCGCCATCCTCCGCTCCGCAGGCCTCCTCTCCATGGAAAAACGCGGCCTCAAGGTCTTCTACCGCCTCTCCTGCCCCTGCTTCCTCGACTTCCTCAACTGCGTCGACCGGATGTCCTCCGCCTCCTCCTGCTCCACCGCAGGCTGAATCCCTCCGCTCTTTACTTGGCGATTTTGCCAAGTATTCTGTTCCATGATCAGAACCATTCAGGTCTACGACCCCCCAATGTGCTGCTCCACAGGCATCTGCGGCCCTAACATCGACCCGGACCTCGTCAACTTCGCCTCCACTCTCTCCCAGCTCAAAGGCC
>JAIXPK010000306.1 GCA_027486335.1 Verrucomicrobiaceae bacterium
GCGGTGGAGGGTTCCGGGATGAGGGAGATGGAAGTCAGGCGCATCGGGTCGCCGGTGCCGCCGGCGGTGGTGAGTTCAAGATAATCCGTTCCGGTGGGGGATGCGGGGAGACCGGAAATCAGATTGAAATCGCCGGATTCCCCGGACGGGCGGAGGCCCCAGAAGGCGGTGCCGAGCGCTTGGCCGAGTAGTTCCCGTTCGAGGTCCAGCGCGAATCCGAGCGTGTCCCATTGATACAGGTCGAAATCGGCTTCGGTGAACGTGCCATTGCCGGTGGTGGCTCCGCTCACGGTGAGGTCGAGTCCGAGAATGCCGGAGGCGGTCAGGCTGGCGGTTTCGTAGTCCGAGGTGGCGGCGTTCCAGAGATCTGTATCGATCAGGATGATGGCTTCGGCCGCAGCGGTGTTGCCATAAGGCTGGCCGGACCAGAGGGCGCGCCATTCGATGATGGCGGGTCGGGCGGGGAGTGTCAGGATGATTAGCAAGGGCAGGATCAGTTTCATGGGAATGGGTCGGTTTTTGAACAGCAGGGATGGCGGATTGTGTCAGGGGACGATTAGGCCGGCGAGACCGGCGGCGATGGCGTTGGGGTCGGTGGTGGTGTTATTCTGGAGGATGGCGATGGTGAGTTGCTCCTCCGGCAGGGCGATGAGGCTGGCAGCGAATCCATCGATGGAGCCGTCATGGGTGAAGACCGGCCGGCCATCGATGTTGCCGGTGAACCAGATGAGCTGTTTGAAGAAACCGGCTTCGGGAATCCCGCCGCTGGCATCCACCTGGCTGGATTGGATCACCTCCCACGCGGCGGGCGAGACGAGTTGGCCCGGGCGCTGGGCGCGGGCCCAGCGATCCAAGTCCGCGCCTGTGGAATGGAGGGCCCCGGCGGACCAGGTGATGGAGGTATCGAAGGGCAGGGCGGGGGTGGCTGGTCCCTCTTCCGACCAGTTATAGCCCATGGCGTGCGCCTCCTGTCCGGCGGCGGCAGGCACGTCGAATCCGGTGTCGTTCAGCTCGAGGGGATCAAGGATTTCCTGCTCCACAAAAACTTGGTAGGAGAGGCCGGAGACTTTGGTGATAATGGCCCCGAGCAGGAACATGCCTGAATTGCTGTAAGAATGGGTGGTGCCGGGAGGAGAGGTGAGGGGAACGTCCCGGAAGAGCCCGATGATCTGCTCCGGGGTGAGGGGAAGGCGGGGGTCGACGCCAAGGGCCGCGCCCTGTTCGACATAGTCCCCGAGACCGGAGGTGTGGAGGAGGAGGTGGCGCACCGTGATCGCCTGCCAGGCGGCGGGCCACTCCGCCGGGGTGCCGGGCAGATAGTTGACCATGGGATGGTCGAGGTCGATCTCCCCGCGGTCGGCGAGGATGGCGATGGCGGTGGCGGTGAAGGTTTTGGTGATGCTGCCGATGGCAAACCGGGTGCGCGGCGTGATGGGGGCAGCGGTGCCGAGGTCCGCCTCGCCATAACCTTTGCTTAGCAGGGGACGGCCTTTGAGGGAGACGAAGACCTGGCCGCTGAATCCTTCCTGCTGCCTGGTGGTGAGGAAGCGGTCGGCGGCGCTCACCTGGGCGAGGCGGCGGCGCTGTTCCCTAACAGACAATGGCTGGAGGTTTTCGGCGGCCAGCATGAAGTCGGAAAGCAGCGGCGCGAGGCTTTCCGTGGCGGGGCCGCGATCCTGGAAGTCCTTGTGCAGGAAGACGACAGCTCCCGTGAGGGTGGCGGGGTTGAAGGCCATCAGGGTATTCACGCCCTGCTCGCCGCCGGCGTGGCCGATGACGAGGGGGTGGATGCCATCGAAGGCATAATGGCTCCATCCCAGCGAGTAGCCGGTGAGGGGAGCGGCGTCCTCCGGGTAACCGGTGCGGTGCGGAGTCAGCATTTGCCGCACAGTGTAGGGCTGGAGGATGCGGGTGCGGGACAGGCTGCCGCCATTCATGATGGCGCGGAGGAAGCGGGAGTAGTCGTTGACGGAGGTGTAGAGGCCACCGTCCGGATAGTCAGGAAAGGTGTAATGACCGTAGGCCGCGCCGGCGGCGTTAAGGGGCATCGCGAGGGTGGCGGGATCGAAATCCGCCAACCTCCAGCCGCTGCGGGTCATGCCGAGGGGACGGAGGATGAGGCGCTGGCTGAGTTCATCGAAGGGCACGCCGGCGGCTTTTTCCGCGACGAGTCCGGCGAGGGCGATGCCGAGATTGCTGTATTCGAAGCGGGTGCCGGGGGCATCCGGGCCGTAGGTGGCCGCGAGATAACGGCTGCCGGACGGCAGAAAAAGGGAGCGGCAGAAGGACTCCAGGCTTTCCGCGTGATCGGCCCCGAAAGTGTAGAGTTCCTCCGTAGGGAGCAGGGAAAGCTGGGTGTCGGTCAGGGAGCCGCGGTGGGAAAGGAGCTGGCGGCAGGTGAGGGGGATGTCCGGATAGGCAGGGTGCCGCACCGGGAAGCCGAGGATGGTGGAAATGTCGCTATCAAGGCTGAGGAGGCGTTGTTCGGTGAGGCGCATCAGCACGGCGGCGGTGACAGTTTTTGAGATGGAGGCGGAGAGGTGTGGGGTATCGGCGGTGAGCGGAAGATTGGTGAGCGGGTTGGCGGTGCCGACCCCGGCGGACCAGAGGAGGCGGTCCCCCTGGACAATGGCGGCGGCGGCTCCGTCCATGTTGAATTGGGCGGTGTAGGCCGCGAGGCGGGCCGCGAGCGATTGTTGTTCGGCGGCGGTAAAGGCGGGCCGTGCTCTGGTCATGAGCAGGGTCGGTGTGGCGGCGGGGAGGGGGGCACGCGGGGAGGGCGGGGCGGCTGGTTTGGCGGCGAGAGGTGCGGTGAGGAGGGCGGCGAGGGTGAGGCAAGGCAGGGCAGGTTTCATGATTGGTGGTGTGTGATAGGTTGGGCGGGCGGAGAGAGATCCGCTGGCTGGGCTGCACTTTGGGTGGATCGGGCTGGGGGAGGGCCGAAAGATGTCCGACGGCTGGAAGGACAGGGCGGGCGGCTGCAGAGGGGCCGGTGCCGCGTTAGGGGTGCCGCCCGGCGCGTTTGAACGGCCGGCCCTGCCGTTCGGCAGGCGAAAATGACCGTCCGTCACTTGGCGGCTGGAAATCAGAAGCGGATGGATTGACAGGAGACGACGGCGGTGGACCCTTTTCCTGCCGTCTCCCCAGCGTTATGCCTTCTTCACCCAGCATCGATCCTCAAGCCGCGTTCCCGCGCGGCCGGTCGGGGTATTGGATTTTCCAGGCGGTGTTCTGGCTGGTAATTTTTTCCTTCACGGGCCTGGGTATATTGTCGGCCTCCTCGGGTGAGCCGGCCATTCCCCTGACCCCTGGCCAGGAGGCGGTGTTTGGCAAGCTGCTGCGGGCCACCATTCTTCAGGCCTGGCTGGATGCGGGCACCGGCGTGCTGCTGGGGGTGGGACTCACCCACGCGCTGATGGGTTATTCTCGGAGGCGGGATTGGCTGGCGGGTTCCATGCCGGCTCTCGCTGGAAAATCCCTGACCGCTTGTGCGCTGATGGCCCTGGGGGTGACGGTGGTGCAACTGACGCTGTCCGCGCTGCTGATCGGTCCTCCGGCAGCGCCGGCCCCGCCTGACTGGTCCTTTTTCTGGGGTGCGCTGGGGAGGTGGCTGGAACACGCGTTGGAGTTTGCCGGGTGGTGCGCCTTGTTTTACGGCTTCCACGCCGCCGCCCGTCTAACACGGCTGCGCATCCAGCAATTCCAGCAGGAAGCAGCCGCCAAGGACGCCCGTCTGGAGGCGATCCAAGCGCAGCTGAACCCCCACTTTCTGTTCAATAGTCTGAACACCGTGCGCGGCTTGATCGATGAGGATCCGGCGAGGGCGCGGGATGCGGTCACGGCCCTGGCGCATGTGCTCCGCGCTTCCCTTCAAAGCACCCAGCACCGCCTGATCCCCCTTGCGGAGGAACTCTCCACCGTGGAAGCCCATCTCTCGCTGGAACTGGCCCGGCATGGTGACCGGCTCACCGTGGTACGCGAGATCGCGCCGGAAACCCTGACCGACCGCGTGCCTCCGTTGCTGGTGCAGACGCTGGTGGAGAATGCGGTGAAGCACGGCATCGGCGAGCATCCCGGCGCGGGCAGGGTGCGCTATGCCGCGCGGCGGGAGGGAGATCAATTGGTTCTTCTGATCCAGAATGAAGGCGTGCTGCGGCCTCGCGCTGCGGGTCCCGGCGGCGGCCTTGGCCTGACTCACGCGCGCGAGCGGCTCCAACTTTTATATGGTCCGGCGGCCCTCCTGACGCTGGAGGAAAACGCCGGGCAGGTCACCGCGCAGGTGCGGATTCCGCAAAACCAGCAGCCTTCCGAGGACGCATGAAGGCGATGATTATTGATGACGAGCGGCTGGCCCGGCGCGAGATGCGTCGTCTGCTGGAAGCGCATCCGGAAATTGATATTGTGGGCGAGGCGGACCACGGCACCACCGCCCTCGCCCTGCTGCCCACCCTGCGGCCGGACCTGATTTTTCTGGATATCCAGATGCCTGGACTCGATGGCTTCGAGTTGTTGGCCGCCATCCCGCCTCCGCATCCCCGCATCATCTTTTGCACGGCTTACGACGCCCATGCGCTGCGGGCGTTTGAGGTGAATGCGGCGGACTATCTGCTCAAGCCGGTGGATCCGGTGCGGCTGGCGGCAGCCCTCGCACGGCTCACGGCGGCCCCGGCTGCGGCGACGGAAGAAGCGCCGGAAAGCGAAGGCGGCGCCCTGCTGGAGACCGACCGGGTGCTGCTGAAGAGCGGGGAAAAATCCTGGTTCGTGCCGGTCCGGCACCTGCAATTACTGGAGTCTGAGGGTAACTACACGCGGGTCCACTTTGAGGGGGAAAACGTGTTAGTGCCCCGTTCCCTGCAAACCCTCGAACGCCGCCTCGCGCTCTCCTGCTTCTTCCGGGCGAACCGCGCGCAGCTCATCAATCTGCGGGCCGTGACCAGCGTGGCGGAGTGGTTCAGCGGCGGCTTGAAAATCACACTGCGCAACGGCGTGGCGGTGGAAATCTCCCGTCGCCAGGCCGCCCTCTTTCGCCGGCGCAACAGCTTGTGAGGCTTGCAGGCGGCCGGACCGGGAGGATGGGCGCGTCCCGCGTGAGGATTGATGATCCGCGCTCTGCGGCGCCATGTGAAGCAGGAGTAGATCCATTGGAGGATTACCGCGACGCGGTTCCGGAAGCCGAACCGGAACAGCAGGTGGAGGTGAGTGCGGCGGATGCGGTGGCGAGGCATTTTGTGCCGCTGGGTGCGCCGGTGGTGGTGCATAGGGGATTGGTGGCGGCGGGGACGAGCGGGGTGATTCACTTCAATGCGCCTGAGAAGGCGGGGCGTTATCCTTATTTGTGCACGTTTCCTGGGCACTGGCGGCTGATGTAGGGGGAGTTGGTGGTGGAGTGATGGGGGGGGATGTTCAGCGGGGCGGGATCGGTGTAACGCCATCGCCTTGATGAGCAGTGATTCCTCGACGTTCCGCGGAACAATGCCCAGCCCCGAATCGCAGCAGACTGCCCATCCGCCGCGGGGAACGGGGCCGCCTTTGCTCTGCGATTTCTCCGATGAGTGGCGTTGAAAAGCCGCCATGCCGCCGTGTTGACGGCATGGCCGTCTGCTGCCAATCTGTCGTCATGACGCGAACACAAATTCAGTTGCCCGACGACACCTTCGCCCGAGCGAAAAAGCTGTGCGAAGCCCGCGAAATGTCGATGGCCGAACTTGCCCGGCGCGGCATTGAATACATCCTCAGCGTGTATGCGTCCGAGGCGGACGCCAAGCGCGAGTGGCAACTGCCCGAACCACGCAATCTCGGCTGGAAAGGCTTGAGCCACGCCGAAATCAAGGCTGAGGCCCAGTTGACCAACACGGAGCTACGGCTGACCCGCCGGGCCAAAAAATAGCGGCCATGCTCTCCATCGACGCCAACCTGCTGCTTTACGCATTCAACATCGCCTCGCCTTGGCACGAAAGCTCGCGTGCTTGGCTGAGCTCCATTCAAGGCGATGAAAGCGTGGCTATTTCCGAACTCATCCTTGCCGAGTTCTATGGATTGCTCCGCAACTCTGCTGTCCTCAAACATCCTCTCCCGGCCGACGAAGCGGTCGAACTCATTCAAACTTTCCGCCGTCATCCCCGCTGGCGGCTCATCGGCTTCCCCATTGAAAGCCGCCCACTGCACGACGTCCTCTGGCAAAAAGCCCGAGCCAAGGACTTCGCCTTCCGCAAGCTCTACGACGCCCGCTCCGCCCTGACCATGAAAGCACAGGGCGTGACCGACTTCGCCACCGTGAACGTTAAGGACTTCGAAGGGCTGGGATTCCGGAGAGTATGGAATCCTATCGTAACTTGACCCCCGGACAACATGGCTACCCTGACAATCTGCCTGCGCGAATGGGCCCGCCGCCGCTCGATGAGCATCAATAAGCTCATGGAGGAACTCGCCACCATCAGTATCACCGAGTTCGACGCCGAAACCCGCTTCCGATCCCTCGCCGCCCGAGGCTCTGCCAAGAATGGCCTCGCGCTACTTGATAAGTTGGATGCGGCATTTGCTGAAAAAGCGAAGTATTACTTAGCATGGCGGGGGCAGGGGAGTCGGGCGGTCAAACGGGGAGCGGATTGGGGATAATGGGTGGTGGAAATCGGCGTCACGTTTTTCCTCCTAAACGTCATGGAGCTGTGGCAGGATTGGACTCGACGATGACCACCGTGCCTTCAACCATGATTCAGGCAGCCCCGTTTCACACGACGCGGTGGACTCGGGTGTGCCTTGCGAAGGCGGATTCGGAGGACGGGCGACGGGCGCTGGCGGAGCTTTGCGATCACTATTATGAGCCGGTGGTTGCGTATTTGAGCGGGGTGTTTCGGGATGCCGGGGCAGCGAGGGAGATGAGCCATGCGTTTTTTGAGGAAATGCTGGGCGGTGGGGCGATCCGCCTTGCGGACGAGGGCAAGGGGCGTTTCCGTTCCTATCTGCTGGGAGCGGTGAAGCATTTTGTCAGTCACCGACGGGAAGCGGCACGGCGTCTCAAACGCGGGGGAGGCACTGTCCATGTGTCGTTGGAAGCGGATGAAGCCGTTGAGGTTCTGGACGACCGGCAACTGCCGCCCGATGTGGAGTTTGACCGTCAGTGGGCGATGACGGTTCTCGCGCGAAGCATGGATGCCTTGCGGGCACAATGCGTCGCCGAGGGGCGGGGGGCCTTTTTTGATTCGGTTCAAAACATCCTGAATGGCAATGCCAGTCATGGTGAGCAAACGGAGCTGGCTGGCACGCTGGGTATGACCTTTGATGCCTTCCGCATGGCTGTCTCCCGGCTGCGGAAACGACTGCGCGACTGCGTGAAGGCTGAAGTTGCTGGCACGCTGGATGACCCGGCTGCGGTCCAGGATGAGATGGACGCGTTGTTTGCGGCGCTGGGCGGCTGAAACCTTTGTTCGGTTTGGACTTTGGAAGAGTCAGTACTCCAGTATGAGCGCCTCATCTCCCCCCATGACCTGTCCTCACTGTGGTTCCGAAATTCCGTCAGGAAGATCGGCGGGGCAGTGTCCGCGTTGTCTCATGGCGCAGATCATTGCTCCGACGGAGATCGCGGGAGCGATTGGGGTCATGCCGCCGCTGACGCCTGAGGAATTGCAGCCTTATTTCCCGCAGCTTGAGATCATCGAGTGTCTTGGACGGGGCGGGATGGGTGTGGTTTACAAAGCGCGGCAGAAGTCGCTGAACCGGTTGGTGGCGCTGAAGCTGCTTGCTCCGGAGCGGGCGGGCGAACCGAGGTTTGCGGCGCGGTTTGAGAAGGAGGCGCATGCGCTGGCGGCATTGAGTCATCCGAATATCGTGGGTGTGTATGACTTCGGGCAAGCGGGCGGGTACTACTTCCTGCTCATGGAGTTTGTGGACGGGATGAACCTGCGGCAACTGCTGAACGCCAAGCGCCTGACCCCGAAGGAGGCCCTGAGTATTGTGCCGCCTGTCTGTGATGCGTTGCAGTGTGCGCATGATCACGGGATCGTGCATCGCGATATCAAGCCGGAGAACCTCCTCATTGATAGGGCGGGCACGGTGAAGATTGCGGACTTCGGGATCGCGATGATGGTGGGGGATTCCGAGGAATCGGGAGGGATGGCAGCGACTGATGGGACGATGGGGCAGGGTACGCCTGCCTATGCAGCCCCGGAGCAGCAGGACCATGCGGTCGCCACGGACCACCGGGCGGACATTTACAGCCTTGGAGTGGTGCTCTATGAGATGCTAACGGGAGAGCGGCCGAAGGAGACGATTACGCCGCCGTCGAAGTGTGTGCAGGTGGACATTCGGATTGATGAAGTGGTGCTGCGGGCGCTGGAGAAGACGCCGGAGATGCGATTTCAGACGGCGGTGGAGTTTCGAACGCAGGTGGAGGCGGCTGGTTTGCCTCCGGTGGGCAGGCGATCGGGGCGGCTTCCCAAATCGACGCAGGGTTTTCTTTTCGAGCCGACGCAGTTTGCGACGGCAAGCGGGCGGTTTTTTGCCTATCGCGAGCGGGGGCAATTGATCCTCGATCATCAAATGCTAGTTTTTTCGCGCGGGGGTGTGGATACGACCATTCCGCTCGCATCGATCCGGGATCTCAGCATTGGACAGTATCCCCGGTCCGTGTCGCCGGTCAGCTGTGATCTCATCAGTTTGACTTATGAGGATGGCGGGGAATCCAGGCAGGTGCTGATCTCACCAATGGAGGGCTGGATTGGGTTGCCCTCCAGCCGCAATGCCTATGCTGCCGAATGGCATGCAGCGATCAAATCGGCGGTGCTGGCAGCCGCAGGGAAAGAACCGGGATCCACGCCTGCGAATGAACTGAGGATTTCTCAGGGTTCGAGCTGGCCGCATGTGCTCATTGTTTTGCTTCCGGTCTTTGTGACGGTGTTGCTCCTGGTCATGATGGTGGGGCCTGTGCCCGTCGGTTTTACGAAGCAGCAGATCCTCATTGGGACTGCTGTCATTCTAATGCTGATGCCATTGGGCTTTCACTGGTGGATGCGGCGGCAGGCACCTCCGGTCTCTCACGCGCCAGCGAGAACGGTGCAACCACCGAGGAATGGCTGGGGGCTGGTTGGTTCGGCGTTGGGCATGACCAGTTGGATGGTGGTGACTGCGGTTCTCTCGGGTTGGGGTGGAGCTGGTGCAGCCTTATGCGCCGCAACAGTCGGGATTGTAGTCGTTGCCGCACTGGTGCTTTGGAAGTCGGGCGACAGGGTGAGCCAGTTTATCCGCCAGATGTGGCTGATTGCGGCAGGGTTTGTGTCGACGGCGGCGTTCCTTTTCGGGGCGCACTGGCTTGGGTTGGCGATGCTTTCGCGCTGGCCAGGGGGCGTGGCGGTGTCGCCGTTGACGTTTGTCTGGGTGCTGGTGCTCTTTCCGCTGGTGGCGGTGTGGCATTGGTTTTTCCACCGCCTTACGAATGAGCGTGGGGGCGGTGCCGATGGATTGTCCGGGCCCGGTCCGATACTGGCGGACAATAGCGCGGCGCAGCACTCACGCTGGCAAGGCTGGGACGTGTGGGTCATCGGAACGTGCCTGACAATCTTTGGAGCGCTGTGGTTGTTGAAGTTGTCTGAGGGGCCATTGCTCAACCGGTCGCTTTTTGCCGGTGCTGGAGCTGGCTCGAACGTGGTGCTACCTGTTGCACTGGCCACGACCATCCTTGTCGCAGGAGCCGGATTTCTTTATATGCTGGCGAGGAACATCAAGACGGCGGGCCGCACCCGCGCCGAGTCCTGGAAGCGCACCGCAGGGCGCACGATTGTGCCAGCCATCGCGGTGGCTCTGTTGCTCCGCACATTCGTCATTCACGCCTTCGTCGTGCCAAACGATTCGATGTCACC
>JAIXPK010000367.1 GCA_027486335.1 Verrucomicrobiaceae bacterium
CCGGCGCGGAGGGCCATGCTGGCGGTTTCGAGGGCTTCGTCGATGCTGGTGAGGTCGAGGGAGATTTGGACGATGGGATCCATGGGGAGGGAGAGTGGGGCCGGGAGGGGAGGGGAAGCAAGGCGATTGGTGGAGCGCGGGGCAAAAGAAAACCGGACCGCCCTTTGGGGAGCGGTCCGGCGCGATTACCGGAGAGAACCGGTGGCTGGCAGATTACTTGCCGGCTTCGGTCTTTTCGTTAGCGGCTTTCCAGCCGGAGATGCCGGCGGAGAGGTGCTTGACGTTGGTGTAGCCGAGTTCCTTGGCGGCGTTGGCCGCGGCGGTGTAGGCGTTGCAACGTGGGCCGCCGCAATAAGCGACGATGAGCGTCTTCTTGTCGGCTGGGAGCTTCGTTTTGAGGGATTCCTTGACGGCGTCGAAGTCGAGAGCGGTTGGGACGTGGCCGGCTTTCCACGAGTCGCTGCCATTGACGTCGATGACGACGGCCTTTTTGTCGGCGATGGCCTTCTTGAGGTCGGCGACGCTGATGTCAGGGAATTCACCGGCGAAGACATTGGCGACGGCGAAGAGGCTGAGGAGGATAGCGAGGAGTTTTTTCATGGTATGTTTTGTGGGGTTGGGTTTTTGTTGAAGTGGCCGCCTCGTTTTACGGAGACGGCGGATTGGGTTCCTTGTGGGGAAAGTTTTGGGAAGGTTTTGAGAAGGTTTCCGGGTTCAGGGGCCTGCGGGGACGGGGAGAAGGTACGACAGAAGAGCCTTCCGTCCATCGGGATCAACGGACAGATCTTTCCATGGGGATTTGCCTGCGGCGACGTCGGCGAGGAGGAATTCGATGGAGCGGCGGACGGGAGCTGGGAGGGCGCGGTAGACGTCGGAATCGAGCATGAAGCTGATGCGGTGACGGAAGATGCGGGATCTGAGGTCGAACTGGCGGAAGGGAGCGGAGGGTTTGCCTTCGCTGCGTTTGAGGAAGTCGCGGATGAAGTCGGGGTCGCCCTTGATGCCGCCTGCGGGAAGGGAGGCTTCGCCGGCGAAGAGGAGGTAGCGGGTGAGTTCGCGGGCGAATTTGTCGACGAGGGTGGCATCGTCTGGTTTTTCGCGGAGCTGGTAGATCGCTTCGGTGACGCGGTTGGTGAAGCCGGCGGCGTGTTCCATGACGAGGTGCGGGAGCAGATCGCTGGTGGGGCGCGGGTAATTGGCGAGCGGGAAGTATTTGCCGGGCGGGTTGGGGTCGGACTTGAAGCCGCCGGGGATGAGATGGCCGACCTTATTGGCGTGGGCTGGGGTGAAAGAGGAGCTGGTGGAGGTGACGTGCCAGCCGCCGAAGCGATCGGCGAGTGGGACGTGGTGGCCGATCTCGTCGTAGCGGTAGGTTTCCTGAGTGGAGCCGTCCCATGTGACGCCGACGGAGCTGATGACGAGGCCTGGGAGGTGGCGGCTCTGGGTGTCCGCGTGGCAATTCATGCAGCGGGTGGAGCGGGTGAAGGCTGGGCGGTCGGCGACCCGGCTGCGGTCGGAGATGTAGAAGACCATGCCTGCGTCGGGGTCGAAGCTGGCGATTTCGAGACGTCCGCCGGGGATGAAGCCGACGAAGGTGTCCTCGTTGAAATAGAGGGCGCGCGGGTTGCGAGGGTTGACGATGCCGCTCTGGAGACTGGTGGCGGAGAACACCATGAGTTGGGAGCTGTCGTCGATTTCGAGGGCCTTGAGGAGAGAGGCGAGGAGGGATTTTTCCGAGGAGGTGTCGAGGGCGAGCTTGCCGGATTCGATGTCCTGATTGAGACGGGCGAAGCGGTCGGCGGGTTTCCGGTTCCAGTAGTCGTGGGGAGGCTCTGCGAATTCCGCAGCGTGGGCGGAAGTGAACGCGAACAGGAGGAGGGCAGCGATGCCTTGGGCCGCGGAGCGGAGGGCTGGCGGCGTCGGAGGCATGGTGACTGGCATCGGCATTCGAGGTCCGATACGATGGCGTGGTCTGGAAAGATGCAAGCCCCGGAGGTGCGGGGGAGATTGGAAATTACAAATTGGAAATAGTGAATAGTAAAAGGGGGCTTGTGGGGAGGGGGCAGGAACCGTTGGTGAGGAGTGAAGCTCCCGCGGGAAGGTCTGCTGGACAAGGACCGTCGGAGTATGCATGGTTCTGGGCATGATGAAGCAGCCGGATTTTGTGGTGGTTCGGGGTGGGTGCCACTGTGAGGGGGCTGGTGCGGGAATTCTGAACGCCGAAGTCGGGGAGAGGGATGGCGGGCGGGCGGCGGGAATGGTTTGATCACTCAACTTGCGAAGCGATATGGCCATTCATGATCCGTTGATCAGCGAGATTTTCGGTGAGCTATATGCGTTAGCCGACACGGAGTATCCGGTTTACCGGTCGGATGGTATCGGGCACTGTGGAGTCATGGTGGCCATTGACGTCCACTGCCCCCTGGCACTTGTGGGTGATCGGTCGGGGTTGCTCTTCGAGGTGGAGCGCAGACTGCAATGGTTTTTTGACAATGAGCCACTTGTCCGTCCGGCGATCGCTGATAGGGCGGTACGGGACATGAGTGACTACTGGTTGGGGGTGGAAGCTGAAGTTCCTTCAGGCCCGGATTTGCTGGGGGCATTGGTTCTGACCGGCGCGAATTGTTTTCAGGGTTCGCGCTACGAGAGTTGGTATGCGCTGCCGGAACCGGTCGATCATTTGGATCTTTCGGCGGTGTTTGATGAGGGTTTAGTCATTCATGAAGTGAATTTTGATGGATGAATGGCAAAGTGATGCCCCCGTGCGCCCCGAGAGCTGTGATGGCTCACAGCAGTCCAGAGCCTGCGGCGCGCTGGCGCGGAGGGGGGCGTGTTGGGAGAGTGTTTCGCCCTTTCAGGGCTGGGAATCTTTTTAGGTGCGTACCCGGGGCGATGCCCCATATGCGTTAACCTAGTAATTATAATTTTCTTGAATGTTGGACGGAGTGGCTGCACCATTCCGGGATGACTCTGTCCGAACTTGAGGCTGACTGGAATGTGATCCTCCGATGGCTGCCCGACTTGCAGGCCAGCGCCCGGGAGTCCGGCCTGATCAAGGC
>JAIXPK010000399.1 GCA_027486335.1 Verrucomicrobiaceae bacterium
CGACGACGCTTGATTTCTTTGTTGAGTTGTTTGCCCATATTGAAAAGCTGGTAAGGGGGTTGGTTTGGCGGGCGATGCTACAAGCCGTTTCAAGGGCTTCAAGCACTAATATATCACCCCCCCTCCTCCCAACCCATCGGCCCAACCGCCGATTTACCGTGCATTCAGGCCCGATTCCGGATACCTTCGCCCTCAGGACTTACCCCGGTCCTCCCGCACACCATCCCTCCCATGATCCCGCCACTCACGCTGGCCGCTCTCCTCGCAGAATCCTGCCGCCTCCACGCCCGCCTGCTCAAATCCTTCTTCGAAAACCACCTCCTCATCGGAGCCGCCGGCCTCGCCCTCCTCGGCCTCATGCGCTGGATGGACCTCGCAGGCAAAGCCGACGCATGGGCCATGCTCCCTCTCATCGCCTGCCTCGCCATCTCCGCCAGCATCGCCCTCGTCATGCTCTTCCCAGCCGTCCGCAACCGCGCCAGACAGGCATGGATCAACGAACAGCGCGCCGCCTTCCTCCTCCGTAACTCCGAACTCGTCGCCAGCCTCAGCCCCTCATCCCGCCAGCGCTACAACGCCATGCACTCTCTCGTCTCTCGGCTCGGCGACCTCACCCCCGGACCCAGCTCCACCATCATCGCCCCAGGCGAGCACCTCCTCTGGCTCCACCTCAAACTCCTCATCGCCCGCGACCACCTCAACGACAGCGCCGCCCTCAGCTCCCCGGATTCCCTCGCCGCTGAACGCGACGAAATCGCCGCTGAACTCGCCAACCCCTCCCTCACCCACGCCGCTCGCACCGCTCGCCAGCATTCCCTCGACCTCCTCGACCAGCGCCTCAGCACCGCTCGCATGCGCCTCGGCCGTCTCGACGAAATCGAAGCCGATACCGTCCGCATCGAACACCAGATCGCTCTCATCTGCGAACGCGCCGCCCAGCACTCCTCCCTCGGCGACTCCGGCGTCCACGTCGAACTCGCCATCTCCCCAACCGACGCCTTCGCCGACGACCTCCCAGGCGGCTCCCTCATCAACGAGCAGGAAGCCTTCTTCCGCAGGTGCTCCCTCGAGTAAATCCCGCCAGCCACGCCAACCCAAAACCGGCGGCAAAGGCGGTCCACGGCGCAGATTGATCCCTAGCCCGCCCTCTCCTCCACAACGCAAAAAGCGGCGGCCGTTTCCAGCCGCCGCTCCGCGCGTCATTCGTATAATTCTCCCTCAACTCCCCCTCACCTCACAATCGATCCGCTCGTCACCGTGTTCAGCGCAGGATTGTACGTGTACCCAGCCCCGCTCAACCCGGTCACCGTAAACACGAACGTCCCGTTGTTCCTCGTCACCGCGCTCGACAGGGTCACCGTGCCGCTCCCGCCAGTCACCCCATTCACATTGCTGCTCGTCAGCCCGCTCCACGTACCGGTCACCGTGATGTTCGGCCGGAGATTCCCATCCCCATCCCGCACCGTCACCACCGCTCGCGCCTGCGTCCCTCGTCCGCTCGCCACCCTCGACATCGTAATCCCAGCCACATACACCACAGGCACCGGCGGCGGTGGCGCAACCACCGTCACAGTCGTCGCCGCCGCACGCGACAACCCAGTCACATCCATCACCACAAGGGACACCGTGTACGTCCCGGGAGCCGCATACGTGTAAGTCGGATTCGCCGCCGCAGACGTCGCCCCATCCCCGAAATCCCAGTCGTAAATCAGCGCCCCTCCGTCAGGATCACTCGACCCCCCACTCGAAAAATTAATCGTCAGCCCGTTCACCGGAGCCGACGCACTCACACTAACCACCGGCGGCAACCCCACCGGTGCCGCCACCGTCCCGTTCAGCGTGAACTGCCCGAGGCTCGCATAATTCGTGTACCCAGTCTCCCCAGTACCCTCCCCAGTCCCTTCCACCGCCAGATAATACGTCCCCCCTGGCACCGTCGCCGCCAGCGTCGACCCCAGCGTCGCAGGATTCGCACTCCCTAACAGCGTACCCCCTCCATCATAAAGCGATAGCGTGATGTCCACATTCGCATCCGGCGCTGCCGTCCCCGCCGTCACCGACAGCAACCCCGCCCCGGCATCAATCAGATACAGATCCGCATCACCCACACGCTCGATGATCCCCGTCGCACTCAGCGCCGCGCCGCTCAGCGGCACCGCCGTGAGAATGTCGCTCCCCGCAAAATCCGGACTCCGCGGAATGAATGTCGTGATCTTCGCCGTGTCATCCTCCGTGTTGTTTGCCCCCGCATACTCCCCTTTGCTGAACTGCGTCACCTCCTTGTAGTAACCCACCCCCATGATCGGTGCCCAGTTCGCGTGCCCGCTGTAGTAAGCCGCGCCAGTCGTCAGCCCGTCATGCGACAGCGATAGCGTGTGCCCAACCTCATGACTCACCGCCTCCGCCACATACTTCGGAAACCCGTTCCCCAGCTGCACCGGAAACACAAACGCCGGCGTGTCGCTGTTCCACCCGAACGAATCAAGATACGCAATCCCACCCGCACCCGCACCTAACCAGTCATAAGAACTCCCCCCGATCAC
>JAIXPK010000159.1 GCA_027486335.1 Verrucomicrobiaceae bacterium
GTGACCGGATGGACTGCCAAACGGGTTCACGGCCGGGCGCTGGGTGCGCCGGCTCCGGTGGAAACGGATCGTCAGCGGCGGCGGCGAGAACTGCAGGCCTTGGTGCGGTACCGCCAGTTGCTGGGGATCGCGGGCAAACCGCGCGTGGATGAGGATGGCCGCTCGGTGCGGCGCGGGGTCAGTGAAGCGGTGAGGGGGCGACTGGCGCGCGAGCAGTGGATCCGGACCGAACTGTTGCTGCGGCGAGTGCGCCACCTGACAGACGGAGTGATCCTCGGGAGCCGCGGGTTCATCGACGGATGGTTTGAACGGAATCGGAGCTGGTTTGGTGGAAAGAGCCGGGAGCAGCGGAAAACCGGGGCGCGGCGGATCGGTAAGGAGTGGCAGGATCTTTACAATCTGCGGCAGTTGCGGGAGTGACCCGGCACTGCACCGACTGCGCCGCAACCTCCGCAAACCTTCCCCATGCGGCGGGATGGCGATCACCACTCCGGCCCCTCTGCCCACCCGCGTCCGCTGCGCTGATTTTCCATTGCCACCAGCCCCCGCGCCGTGGCATGTCCACCAGCCGTCGGCTCGCGCCCGGCTCTGTCTTCCCTCCTCAAACTCAACCGCTCCTTCTCATGCCAAGACCCGTCACCCTATTCACCGGTCAATGGGCCGATCTGCCGATCGACACCATGCTCCAAAAGGCCAAATCGTTCGGCTACGACGGTGTGGAACTCGCCTGCTGGGGCGACCACTTTGAAGTCGCCAAGGCCGACCAGGCCTACTGCGATGCCCGCCGCGCCCAACTCGATGCCGCCGGCCTTAAGTGCTTCGCCATCTCCACCCACCTCGTCGGTCAGGCTGTCTGCGACAACATCGACGCCCGTCACCAGACCATCCTCCCGGACTACCTCTACGGCGACGGCGACCCGGAAGGCGTTCGCCAGCGCGCCGCCGAAGAACTCAAAAAGACCGCCCACGCCGCCCAGCGCTTCGGCGTCAAAGTCGTCAACGGCTTCACCGGCTCCAGCATCTGGCATCTCTGCTACAGCTTCCCCCCCGTCCTTCCTGGCCAGATCGAAGCAGGATACAAGGACTTCGCCAAACGCTTCCTCCCCATCCTCGACGAATTTCAGAAGTGCGGCGTCCGCTACGCCCTCGAAGTCCATCCCACAGAAATCGCCTTCGACATCAGCAGCGCCCAGCGCGCCCTCGAAGCCCTCGACTTCCACCCAGCCTTCGGCTTCAACTACGACCCCTCACACTTCGGCTATCAGGGCGTCGACTACGTCGGCTTCATCCGCAAATTCCACGACCGCATCTTCCACGTCCACATGAAGGACGTCGCATGGAACCTCGGCTCCGAAGCCGGTGTCTTCGGCGGTCACGTCGACTTCCACAAACCTCAGCGCTTCTGGGACTTCAAGTCCGTCGGCCGCGGCAACATCAACTTCGAAAAAATCATCCGCGCCCTCAATGACGTCGGCTACGCAGGCCCTCTCAGCGTCGAATGGGAAGACGGCGGCATGGACCGCGAATTCGGAGCCACCGAGTCCGCTGCCTACGTCAAACGCGTCGACTTCCCACCCTCGAACATCGTCTTCGACGCCCAGTTCGACAAGGCGAAGCAGTCCTGATAGTCACCGCCGCCTCTAACATCATCACGGCCGGAACGCTCAGGCGTTCCGGCCTTTTTGCTGCCCCCATCCACCCCGCTCAGCGGACTCCGTCTCCAGCGCCGCGCTTGCCCGTCCCTTTCACTCGCTCCTCTCCGCGAATCACCGCCAGCAGCGGCCGGTGATCGCTCGCCAGCCGCCATGCCGGGTGGGCCTCAACCACACACGCCCGCTCCACCACCTCCGGAACCAGCCCCTCCGACGCTAGCAGAAAATCAATCCGCGTGTAGGCATCGTCCTCGGGATAATGAAACGTCCAGCGTTCGCCTCGGTCATCCGCACAGGGAATTTCCGTCAGATACCCGCCTCCCTGCCGGAACCCGCGGATCGCCCGCATCGCCGGCGCGTCCCGCGTGTCGTTGAAATCCCCGTACACCAGCAGATTCACCTCAGGCGTCTCCTTCAGGATCGCATCCACCGCCTTCCTCACAAGGTGCGCCTCATTGCGTCTCATCAATCCCTCGTCCGCCTCCGGCGTGTCCCGCCGACTCTTCAGATGAACCCCGCAGCACCGCAGTTGCCAACCCGGCCGCACCGCCACCGTCACATCCAGCATCCCCCGCTGCACCGGAAACCTCGCCCCATCTAGCTGATAGAACATCCCCGTCTGCGATGCCCGCGATACCACCGGATACCGGCTCAGCAGCGCCAGATGCCGGGTCGTATCCGCACCTCCAACCCATTCACGATGCGGCAGATCCACCCCCTCTTCCGCCAGCATCTCCTGCAATCGCTCCAAATCCTCCTCGCTCCCCACCTCGCAAACCCCCAGCACATCCGGCCGCATCGCCGCCAGCACCTCCACCACCGCACTCACCTCCTCCCGCGGCTTCCCGCGCATCCCATCCGCCGGCAAGGGCCCACCCACCTGCACGAAATTCCGTAAATTCCACGACACAAACCGCACCTCCCCTTCCACCTCTCCCGCTCTCCCCCGCCCTCCCCTCGCCACCTTCGCCACCTCCTCAACCTCCGCCGCCGCCCGCCCGCCATCATCCTCCGCCCAATTCGGCGAAACCGCAGCCATCAACGCAAAAGAGGCACCCATCAGGGTGCCCCTCGCAAAAAATTCAGCCTTCAGGCGCTTCATGCGCTCCCTCCTCAGATCTTTGTGTCCTTCTCCTCCACAGCCTTCGTGATCTCATGCTCGAACTCCTGCCGGGCCTTCTTGAACTCACCCATGCTCCGTCCAAGCCCGCGCGCAAATTCCGGCAGCTTCTTCGCCCCGAACAGGAGCAGGATCGCAAGAAAGATGAGAAACATCTCCTGGCCGCCGATGCCGGCGAAGGCGAAAAGGGAGGGAAGCGTATTCATGTTGGGGAAAGGGTACGGGACGTTCAGGGCCTTGCAAAAGGAAACTTCCCCAGCGGTTTCACGCCGGATGGCTCTGCTCAGTAAGCGTTACGCCCAACCCATCGTGTCTGTTTCATCACCCGGCGCATTCACAGCGCCGCCGCCGCCACCTGCGTCTCCGGATTCGTGATCCGGCCCTTGTTCTCAGGCCGCGTCGCCGCCGTCAGCTCCCCGCGGAACTTCGCAATGAAACTCTCCGTCGGCCACGAACACGCCTCCCCGAACGCACAGATCGTCTTCCCGTCAATCTGATAGGCCACACTCTCCAGCAGCCCCACATCGTCCGGCGATGCCGTCCCGCCCGCAATCCGGTCGCTGATCTTCCGCATCCACAGGCTCCCCTCACGGCAAGGCGTGCACTGCCCGCAGCTCTCGTGCGCATAAAACGTGTTCAGATTGTTCAGCACCCACGCCATGCTCCGCGAGTCATCCATAATGATCACCCCGCCGGACCCGGCCATCGACCCGCACGCCGCAATCGTGTCGAAATCCATCGGAATATCCCAAACCGTCAGCTCCTTGATGCTCCCGTCCGGCTGCTTCACCTTGAAGACCTCATCCGCTCGCAGCACCTTCGCCGATGACCCACCAGGAATGATCGCCTTCAGCGTCCGCCCAGGCTTCAGCCCGCCGCACATGTCCTCGATCACCTCCCGCATCGTCACCTTCCCGACCTGAATCTCGTAATACCCGGGCTTCACCACGTCCCCGCTGACACAAAGAATCCTCGTCCCCGTGTTCCGCGGCGTCCCCAGCTTCGCATACTCCGCACCGCCCATCTCAATGATGTGCTTCACATGGCACAGGCTCTCCACGTTGTTCACAATCGTCGGACACATGTACAACCCCAGCGCCGCTGGGAAATACGGCGGCTTGATCCGCGGGTAAGGCCGCTTGCCCTCCAGACTCTCAATCAACCCAGTCTCCTCCCCGCAGATATACGCCCCCGCCCCGCGGTGCACATAAATCTCCAGATCAAATCCGGACCCGCAGATGTTCTTCCCCAGAAATCCCTTCGCCTTCGCCTCCTCAATCGCCCGCTCCAGTATCTGCGCCCCCTCCGGAAATTCCTCCCGGATGTAAATGTACGCAAGGTGCGCACCCACCGCAAAGCACGAGATCGTCATCCCCTCGATCAACTGATGCGGATCCTGGTGAATGATATACCGGTCCTTGAACGTCCCCGGCTCGCTCTCGTCCGCATTGCAGATCAGATACACCGGCTTCGTGTTGTTCGGCGGAATGAACGTCCACTTCACCCCAGTCGGAAAGCCCGCGCCCCCTCGACCCCGCAACCCGCTCAGCTTCACCTCCTCCGTAATCGCCTTCGGCTCCATCTTCAGCGCCTTCTTCAACTGCTCGTACCCACCCTCCTGAAGACTCCGCTCAATCGACGTGTTCCACCCCTCGCGGTCCACATTGCGGAAAATCAGCCGGTGTTCCTTCGGGTGCGGTTGCTTGCCGGATTTGTACGTGATGGCCATGGTGCGGAAGAAAATCGAACGTTGCAGCAGCGGCCAGCGGTCAGCCGACTCGCCACCAGAAGAGATTCGATTTCTACCCTGCCCCGGCAACTGAATTTGTGAAA
>JAIXPK010000069.1 GCA_027486335.1 Verrucomicrobiaceae bacterium
GACCGATGGCTGGACCGTGAAGTTCAGATTCCCCCCAACAATCTCGAGCTTCGGCGCAACCAACTCCCCCGGCGCAATCGGCTCGGCACCCGTCGCAAAAACCGTCAGCGCCGCAAAAAGGGAAACCACCAGTGGACCGAGCCGGTCACGGCCAAGCTGTTGGTGGTCTCTGCGTTCAGCGTACGGTTTCAGATGCAGTTTCATGGGGCGGTAATTCCGAGGCGTCGATGGCGCCGGGGTTCACCAATGGATAGCAGGAAGTGAGGAAACCGTTATCGGAAATCTCCCATTTTTGGGGCCATTGCCACCCGGAGGTCGAAAACCACTTCCCCTAAGCCGGCGTCGATGCCCCCCTCACTTCCCGCCCTTCCCCCTCCATGCCCCCAGCGGCAGCACATCGCACCGCGCCGCATACTCATCCCACTGCGCCGCCATCGCCTTCACCCTTTCCGGTTGCTCCGCTGCCAGATCCAGCCGCTCGCTGCGGTCCTTGGCAATATCATACAATTCCCACGGCTTCCCAGCCTTCGCCACTAGCTTCCAGTCACCCTCCCGCACCGCCCGGTTCCCCTCGTGCTCCCAGCACAACGGCCGCGCCCGCACTAACATCCCGCCATTCAGCGCCGGCCGGAGGCTGATCCCCTCCAGTGGCTTCAACTCCTGCCCGCCCGCTTTCTCCGGATAACTCGTCCCCGCCACATCAAGACACGTCGCCATGATATCCACAAGGTGCCCGGGCGCATGCACCAGCTTGCCCTCCATCTCTTTCGGAATCCCGGACGGCCAGTGCACCACTAGCGGCGTACTGATCCCTCCCTCATGCGTCCAGTGCTTGTACTCGCGAAACGGCGTATTCGAAACCGCCGCCCACGCCTCGCCATACGCCACATAAGTGTCCGGCCCGCCCGCCATCACGCCCTTCCCCTGCCGCACCGGATAACCATCCCGCGTCTGCTTCGGCGTCAGTTCATCCCGCATCGCGTCCGCCCGCTCCACCGGCAGACTCGGCATCGCCGCCCGAGCTTCCCCTCGCCCGCCCCGCCCGATCCCTTCCGCGCACCCGCCATTGTCCTGCAAATAACAAATCAGCGTGTTCTCCAGCACTCCCGTCTCCCGCAATGCCTCCACCAATCGCCCGATCCCCCGATCCATCGCCGCAATCATCGCCGCGTACACCTCCATGTTCCGCCGATCCCACGCCTCGAACTCCGTCCCCGTCTCCCCTCGCGGCAATGGCATCAATCCCGTCGTCTCCCGGCTCGCCACCCCCAATTCCACCATCTTCTCATAACGCGCCCGCCGCACCGCCTCGTACCCGCCGTCATACTTCCCCCGCATCGCCGCAATGTCCGCCTCCCGCGCATGCATCGGCCAGTGCGCCGCCGTAAACGCCGCATACAGGAAAAACGGCTGCTCAGCATGCGCCGCATGGTGCTCCCGCACATACCGCACTGCATGGTCCGCAATCGCATCCGTGTAAAAATAAGGTTCCGCCGGCTCATACCCCGGATCCGCAAACGCTGAGACCCGCTCGTCATCCCGCACCAGATAAGCCGGATCCCAGAAGCTCCCCGCGCCAATGATCGTCCCGTAAAACCGGTCAAACCCTCGCTGCCGCGGCCAATTCCCCCGGTCCGCCTCCGCCCCCGCCGCCGGCAACTTCGTCACATGCCACTTCCCCGCCATATAAGTCCGGTAACCTCCCGGCCTCAACGCCTCCGCAATCGTCAGACACCGCCGACCCAATTCCCCGCGGTACCCGTCGTGCCCCCGATCATCCGTCATGTGCCCCACACCCGCCTGGTGCGGGTACAACCCCGTCAGCAGGCTCGCCCGAGTCGGACAACACCGCGCCCCATTGTAAAACTGCGTGAACCTCACCCCCTTCGCCGCCAACCCGTCCAGCACCGGCGTCCCCACTTCACCTCCGTAACACCCCAGATCCGAGAAACCCATGTCGTCACTCAGCACGACCACAATGTTCGGCCTCCCTCCCGCTCCCTCCGCCCAACCACTCATCGACATCACCGCCGCCAGCATCGAAATCATCTTCATGCCGCCCACCTTGCCCGCCCCATCCCTCCCCGCAAACTGCGGATTTGCGGATCCAAATCCCCCTCATCGAACATTCAGCCACCGCCACAAACAAGACAGCACCCCCACCCATCCCCTCATGGTGAATAACTTTGGGAACACACCCCATTTCCCCCCTCCCAACCCCCGAAGCGCTCCCGGGAAAACCTTCTCTTCACCACCCACCCCTACACCGCATGGTGAATAACTCACCCCGCCCGTCCCCCCTCCTCATTCCCCCTCCGTCAACCTGAATCACACTCGGATTTTCCCGGATCTCCCCTTTAGTTCAGCTTTCTTAGATATATTCCCCCTCTCCCTCCAGCTCCCCTCCACTGCTTCTCTCCCCCACTCCAATTCATGAACAATCCATGAATTCCCCCGGAAACCACACATCCCCTCCCCGCATCCTGACCAATTGTGAATAAGCTGGGGAAAACCCGCGAATCAACTAGCCCGCACCCCCGCCGCACGCATGTTCCACGGGCGTTCCCCGGCTTTGCCCTTGCCGCCCTCCCCCGCACCGCTCAGGAGCCTCCATGTTCACTCTCCTCCAGACCGACCCGCACAGTCGCGCCCGACGCGGGCGGCTCCAGTTGCCGCACGGGGTGGTGGAAACCCCAGTCTTCATGCCCGTCGGTACTCAGGGCGCCGTCAAAGCCGTCTCCCCGAACGAACTCGAATCCCTCGGAGCCCAGATCATCCTCGGCAACACCTACCACCTCAACCTCCGCCCAGGCTGCGACGTCCTCCGCAACTTCGGCGGTCTACACGCCTTCGCCGCATGGAACCGCCCGCTCCTCACCGACAGCGGCGGCTTCCAGGTCTTCTCCCTCGCCAAGCTCCGCAAAATCACCGAGGCCGGCGTCCACTTCCAAAGCCACCTCGACGGCTCCAAACGCTTCCTCGGCCCCGAAGAGAGCATGGAAATCCAGGCCGTCCTCGGCTCCGACATCGCCATGCTCTTCGACGACTGCCCGCCATGGCCAGTCTCCGAACCCGACGCCTCCAAAAGCCTCGACCTCACCCTCCGCTGGGCCCTCCGCTGCCGCGACTGGGTCGAAAAACACCAACCCCAGGCCGGCGGCAATACCGGCCGCCAACTCCACTTCGGCATCGTCCAGGGTAGCGTCTACCCCCAACTCCGTGAACGCGCCGCCAAATCCCTCGCCGCCATGGAATGGGACGGCTACGCCATCGGCGGCGTCAGCGTCGGCGAACCCGAACCCGAAATGATGGCCGCCGTCGATCACGCCGAACCCCACCTCCCCGCCCACAAACCCCGCTACGCCATGGGCCTCGGCACGCCCCCACAGATCCTCCACCTCATCGCCCGCGGGGTCGACATGTTCGACTGCGTCATCCCCACCCGCCTCGCCCGCCACGGCTCCGCCTTCACCCGCCACGGCCAGATCAATCTCAAAAACCAGAAGTACACTCTCGACCACCGCCCCATCGAAGAAGGCTGCACCTGCCCCGCTTGCTCCCGATTCAGCCGCGCCTACGTCCGCCACCTCTTCCGCGCCGGGGAAATCCTGGGTTTAAGGTTGATTTGTCTGCACAATCTGCATTTCTACCTGTCCCTCGCGCGCCGCGCCCGGGAGGAAATCGAAGCGGGTACGTTTTCGGACTTCCGCGCGGCCTTCGTCGCGGAATACCTTTCCCCTCCTCCAGATTCTCTCTAGTCCTCCATGATTTCTTCTTCCTCTCTCGCCGCCTCTCTCTTCTTCGCTCAGCAGGACGCCGCCCAAGGCGGTGGCATCGCCCAGATGGCCATGCCCGTCCTCCTCATCGTCCTCTTCTACTTCATGCTCATCAGGCCCCAGCGCCGTCAGCAGAAGGAACATCAGGCCAAACTCGCCGCCCTCAAAAGCGGTGACGAAGTCATCGCCGCCGGCGGCATCTACGGGCTCGTCACCAACATCAATGACCGGGTCGTCACCCTCAAAATCGCCGACGGTGTCAAAATCCGCGTCGACAAAAACTCGGTCCTCTCCGTCCTCAAAGCCTCCGACGAACCAGCCGAAGCCGCAAAATCAGACGCCACCGCCTGATCTTCATTGCCTTCAGTCCTGATTAAAAGGACAATTCCAACCCCGCTGGCCGCTCTCATCGACCGCCCCGCACCTTTCCTTTACCCCCTCACGATCCGCTCTCATGCTCGCTGCCGCTGAAAACCTGTCGCAGATGGAAAAATACCTGCCCTACCTCGTCCTTGGCATCGGGGTCGTCGCCGCCGGTCTCTTCGTCGCCTACTTCGCCTCCGAAACCGATCGCCGTAAACGCATCGTCGGCTCCATCCTCTCTCTCGTCCTCACCGCCTTCAGCATCTTCTGCATCACCGAAGGCAAGGGCGTCAAAAAAGGCATCGACCTCCAAGGCGGTGCTTCCTTCCTCGTCCGCGTCCAACCCGCCGGCGAACGCCCCGTCACCCCGGACGTCCTCGCCACCGCTCAGGCCATCATCGAATCCCGCCTCAACCCCACCGGCGGTAAAGACGTCGTCGTGACCCCTCAAGGCACCGACCGTCTCTACGTCGAGGTCCCCGGCCTCAGCGACGAGGAAATAGCCAACTCCAAATCCGTCATCGAACGGGTCGCTAAACTCGAATTCCGCCTCCTCGGCGCAGACGGCTTCAACTTCACCAACGAGGCCGACCAAACCCTCAAGCCGGACGCCACCAAAATGCGCTACCTCGGCGACCGCGGCGACGACAAGGCCAAGGAAGCCCGCGAGCCAGGCAAACCCCGCCCGAAACCAGACACGTTCATCTGGGTCAAAAAGAAGGTCGAAATGCAGGGCAAAAGCGTCAAGTCCGCCTACGCCGCCCTCAACCCAGGCTCAGTCAACTACCACATCGTCGTCGAACTCCACTCGGAATTCGGTGACCAGATGCGCAAGCTCACCAGCACCAATAAAGGCCGCCCCATGGCCATCATCATGGACAACGAGGTCCTCTCGGCCCCGTCCATCAACGGCGAATTCGGCGCAAACTTCGAAATCACCGGTGGCTTCGACGAAACCGAAGCCCGCGACCTCTCCAGCGCTCTCATGAACCCGCTGGAGAACCCGCTCCTCGTCGAGCAGTCCAGCACCATCTCCCCCACTTACGGTAAGGAAACCGTCCAGCAGGGCATCTACGCCTGTCTCGTCGGCCTCGGGCTCACGCTCTTCTTCATGATGCTCTACTACCGACTCTCCGGCATCATCGCCGTCGTCGGCCTCATCGTAAACCTCCTCCTCCTTCTCGGTGCCATGCGCGTCTTCGACCAGACGCTCACCATGCCTGGCATCGCCGGGATCATCCTCACCCTCGGGATGGCCATCGACGCCAACGTCCTCATCTACGAGCGTCTCCGCGAAGAACTCAAAGCCGGCCGCTCCCTCGGGCCCGCCATCAACGCCGCCTACAGCAAGGCCTTCAGCGCCATCTTCGACTCGAACATCACCACGCTCATCACGTCGATCATCATGATCGTCATCGCCACCGGCGCAGTGAAGGGCTTCGGTCTCTCCCTCACCATCGGGCTCATCGCCTCGATGTTCTCCGCCCTCCTCATCACGCGCGTCTGCTTCCTCTGGCTCAGCGGCGCTGGCCTCGAAAAGCTCTCCTTCATGGAACTCATCGAGAACCGGCTCTACGACTTCATGGGCAAACGCAAACTCTGGCTCACCATCTCCGCCATCGTCTGCACCATCATGCTCGTCATCGTCGGCATCAAGGGTAGCAAGGTCCTCGGTTACGAACTCCGCGGCGGTGACGTCGTCAGTCTCAATAACGTCCCCTCCGCCACCGAAGACTCGGTCCGCACCGCCCTTCAGAACTGGAAGGTCACCACAAAGGACGGTTCCGCCCTCGACGCTAACAACGTCAACGTCACCACCGTCAAACCTCTCACCGGCGACGCCTACACCATCCTCCGCAGCCCACCCGCCACGGCCGATTCCCTCAAGGCTCACCTCGCCTCCGCTCTCGGCGGCTCCGACGCCGCCCTCAAACAGAAATTCTCCGAAGCCTCCGCCGAATCCATGGGCTCCGCCGTCGGCGGCGAAATGCTCACCAAATCCCTCTGGGCGCTCGGCATCGGTCTCCTCGGCATCTTCATCTACCTCACGTTCCGCTTCGAAATGCCCTTCGCCATCGGCGGGATCGTCGCCATTCTCCACGACGTCATCATCGCCGTCGGGGTCTGCGCCATCGCTGGCAAGGAAATCGGCCTCATCCTCATCGGTGCCTTCCTCACCATCGCCGGTTACTCCATCAACGACACCATCGTCATCTTCGACCGCGTTCGCGACGACCTCCGCACCATGAAGGGCGATCTCAAGGACGTCCTCAACCACGCCATCAGCGCCACGCTAAGCCGGACCATCATCACCTCCGGTGTCACCTCCCTCGCCGTCCTCGCCATGTGGCTCTTCGGCGGGAAATCCATGGCCGACTTCTCCTTCGCCATGCTCATCGGCATGCTCTCCGGGGTCTACTCCACCATCTTCATCGCCAGCCCAGTCGTCCTCTGGTGGGCCGATCGCCGGAAACTCAACCTCCGTCAGCAAATCCTCGACGCCGACGCCATCGCCCTCGAAGCCCTCAGCGGTCTCGAACGCGAAGCCCCGGAAAAGAAGGGCAAATCCTCCGAAGGCGACCAGGCCGCCCTCCCGAGTTCCTAACGGCCAACCCCGGCCAGCCCCGCGCCATGATCACGGTGCCGCTCCACCTCCGCGGCCCCGTCGACATGCACGTCCACCTCGTCGGCAACGGGCTCTCAGGCTCCGGTTGCTGGCTCAAACCCCCATTCCTCCACCGCTTCCTCGCCGACTGGATGCTCCGCCAGCTCGGGCTCAAGGTCTCGTGGCGCGCCCCCGAATTCGACGACGCCTACGTCGACCTCCTCACCAGCTGGCTCCGCGACAGCCCGGTCTCCCACGCCGTCCTCCTCGCCCACGAGGAGGTCTATGACCACTCAGGCCAGAAACTCAACTTCGGCTCGCTCCACGTCCCCAACGACTACGTCTTCGCCGTCTGCCGCCGCCACCCGGAACTCCTCCCCGCCGTCTCCATCCACCCAGCCCGACCCGACGCCCTTGACGAACTCGACCGCTGTCTCGATCTCGGTGCCGTCATGCTCAAGTTCCTCCCGAACTGCCAGAACATCGACACGCGTCTCCCTCAGTACCGCCCGTTCTGGAACCGCATGGCCGCCGCCAAGCTCCCACTCCTCGCCCACTCCGGCGGCGAACACACGGTCCCACAAATCGATCCATCCCTCGCCGACCCGCGCTCCCTCATCGGTGCCCTCGAAGCCGGAGTCACCGTCATCGCCGCCCACGCCGCCACCCGCAGCGGTCTCCGCGACCCCGATTACCTCGACCATCTCCTCGAAATGATGCATCGCTGGCCGAATCTCTTCGCAGACATCAGCGCCCTCAACCTCCCCGTCCGCAGCGCCGGTCTCGCCCGGCTCCTCAAACTCCCGGAATGGCACCACCGGCTCTTCCACGGCAGCGACTTCCCAGTCCCCATCCAGCCAGCATGGGCCAAACTCCGCGGCATCCTCCCAGCCCACGCCGCCAAACACTGGGCCTCCGTCCCCAACTTCCTCCACCGCGACTTCGGCCTCAAATCCGCCCTCGGCTTCCCGGAACACGTCTTCACAAACGTCTGGAACCACCTCCGCGTCGCCGCCTGATCCATCTCTCCCATCTCCCCTTCGAGGGAAACGGTCCCTTGACGTGCCCCCGTTCCCACCGGATGAAACCCTCCCGCCCGGCCGCACACAGCCCGGGCTTTTCTGTTTAGTCAGTCAATTACTATGCCCTGGGACTGGAAAACCACGCTCTGGTTTGTTTGCTATCTGCCGGTAGTCGTCGGCCTCACGCTGTTCGGACTCCACCGGTTCTACATCGTTTGGCTCTTTTGGAAACATTATCGTAACCCACCCAAGCCAGCCGGCCGCTTCGAATCCCTCCCGCTCGTCACCGTCCAGCTTCCCGTCTTCAACGAAATGCACGTCGTCAGGCGTCTCGTCGAAGCCGTCGCCCGTCTCGACTACCCACAGCACCTCCTCCAGATCCAGATCCTCGACGACTCCACAGACGAGACCGTCGCCATCTGCGCCGATGAAGCCTCCCGCCTCACCGCCCTCGGCTTCGACGTCTCCCACATCCACCGCACCAACCGCGAGGGCTTCAAAGCCGGTGCCATGGAACACGGTCTCCTCACCGCTCGCGGCGACTTCGTCTTCATCCTCGACGCCGACTTCATCCCCCAGCCCGGTGTCCTCAAGGAGATGATCGACTACTTCACCGACCCCAAAGTCGCTCTCGTCCAAAGCCGCTGGGGCCACCTCAACCGCGACTACTCGCTCCTCACCAAGGTCCAGGCCATGTTCCTCGACGGCCACCTCGTCGTCGAACAGGTCGCCCGCAGCCGCGCCGGCAGATTCTTCAACTTCAACGGCACCGCAGGCATCTGGCGCAAAGCCGCCATCATCGACGCCGGCGGCTGGGAACACGACACGCTCACCGAAGACCTCGACCTCTCCTACCGCGCCCAGATGAAGGGCTGGCGCTTCATCTTCCTCTGCGACCTCGTCACCCCCGCAGAACTCCCCGTCGACGTCAACGGCTTTAAAACCCAGCAGCACCGCTGGACCAAGGGCTCCATCCAGACCTGCAAAAAAATGCTCGGCCCAGTCTGGCGCTCCAAACAACCCCTCGCCATCAAACTCGAGGCCACCGTCCACCTCGCCATCAACTTCATGAACCTCCTCCTCCTCTGCCAGTGCGTCGTCGCATGGCCAGGCATGGGCGGTCAGTTCAATATGGGCGGCTACCGGCTCTGGCTCCTCGACCTCCCGGTCTTCTTCTTCAGCACGGTCTCCGTCGCCACGTTCTACCTCTCCAGTCAGATCGCCGCGTACCCGAAACACTGGCTCAAGCACATGCTCTACTACCCCATGCTCGTCGCCGTCCTCGTCGGCATGGCTGTCAATAACGGCCGGGCCGTCCTCGAAGCCCTCTTCAATCAGGAGTCCCCCTTCGTCCGCACCCCAAAATACGGCATCCAGGGCCGCGAAAAAGCCCCCGCCGCCAAAAAGAACTACAAGTCCCTCAAATCCATCGCCTTAGGCGCAGAAATCACCTGCGCTTTATATTTCACTGCTGCACTTATTTCAGCTTTCTTAAAAAATTACTGGAGTTCCGTCCCGTTTTTGTTACTATTTTCAGCGGGTTTCTGGTACGTCGCTTGTGGCTCTCTGCCCCAACTCTTCCCAGCAGCCCGAAATGAGGACGAAAACGGCCCGATCGCTGCTTAAGTTCTCTCCAACGGGAACTCTCGAATGACTCATCCTTCTACCTCCCAAACCGGCAGTCGCCACACCCAGTGGCTCGCCGCCGCAGCCGCCCTCGCCGCAGCCCTCTCCTGCAGCAACTGCGCCTCCACCTCCAAGGCCGCCAAGGAAATCAGAGTCTCCGTCCGCGACCAGAAAGCCGTCCTCTACGAACGCGGCGAACCAGTCCGGGTCTACGGCATCTCCACCTCCAAATTCGGCCTCGGCGACTCCATGAACAGTTGCCGCACCCCCATCGGCCAACTCCGCGTCGTCCGCAAAATCGGCCACGGCATGCCCCCAGGCATGGTCTTCAAACACCGCCACGCCACCGGCGAAATCCTCGCACCAGACGCCCCCGGCCGCGACCCCGTCGTCACCCGCATCCTCTGGCTCGCAGGCACAGACTCCAATACCCGCAATACCCAGCGCCGCTGCATCTACATCCACGGCACCCCGGAAGAACGCAACATCGGCCGCCCAGCCAGCTACGGCTGCGTCCGCATGCGCAGCATGGACGTCATCGATCTCTTCAACCGCACTCCCGTCGGTACCCCGGTCATCATCGAGAAAAATGGCCTCCCGCTCGAAGCCAAACTCATGCGCGAGTACGTCTACAAGGCCCCCTCCCGCCCAGACCGCTCCCCAGGCACTCCCATCAAGGCCGACACCGCCGTCGCCACCCGCTGATTCCCTCAGCTCTTTCGCCGCCGCCACTCTTTTCCCTGGCCTAGGCACGCCCCCTGCACCATGACCGTCCGTCATGCGTCGCTTCCTCGTCGCCCTCCTCGCCGGTTGGCTCACTCTCCTCTTCTCCGCTTGCTCCGGCGAATCCATCAACGCCACCGAAGGCGCCCGCCGAAAAATCCTCCTCGTCAATAACAAGGACGACCCGCGCTGGCTCGACCTCCACCGCACCAACAGCGTCGTCGAAAACAATATCATGCTCGCCCTCCACGAGGGCCTCGTCGTCGAAGGTGCCACCAACGAACGCGACCCCGACCCCGGCATCGCCGCCTCATGGCAGTCCAACCCGCAAAAGTCCGTCTGGTCCTTCCAACTCAGACCCGACGCCCGCTGGTCCGATGGCAACCCCATCACCCCGGACGACTTCATCTGGTCATGGCAGCGGCTCCTCAACCCAAAGCTCGCCGCCGAATACTCGGGCATGCTCTTCATCGTCAAAAACGGCCGCGAAATCTTCGAAGGCAAACTCCCACCTGACCAGCTCGGCGCAAAGAAAACCGGCCCCCATTCCCTTGAAATCACCCTAACCGGGCCCACCCCTCACTTCCCTCAGGTCCTCTGCCACTCCATCTGGTGCCCGCTCGCTCGCCACTGTCTCGAAAAATACGGCGACCCGCTCAGCGCTCTCAACCCATGGACCGATGACGGCAAAATGATCACCAGCGGCCCGTTCCGCCTCAAAACCTATCTCTTCCGCCGCTACCTCGAGGTCGAAAAAAACCCCCACTACTGGGACGCCGCCACCGTCAAACTCGACGGCATCCGCTTCTACCCCATCACCAGCGAACAAACCGAGGACCGTCTCTTCCGCCGCGGCCAGCTCCACATCACCTACAACGTCCCGCTCGATAAAGCCCCCACCTACCTCCACGACCACCCGGACGTCATCGTCAACGACCCTAACCTTGCCGTCCGCTTCTACCGCGTTAATACGAAGCGCAAACCCTTCGACGACGCCCGCGTTCGCCGCGCCCTCGGCCTCGCCATCGACCGCCAGTCGCTAGTCGACAATGTCCTCCGCGAAAACCAGCGCCCCGCCTTCGGCGTCGTCCCTCCCATGGACGGTTACGACGAGGTCAAAGGCTTCTCCTTCGACATCGCCGAAGCCCAGCGTCTCCTCGCCGAAGCCGGCTTCCCTAACGGCCAAGGCTGGCCCTCCAATGTTAAACTCCACATCGCCGACTCGGAACGCGCCATCCAGGTCGCCGAAGCCATGCAGGCCATGTGGCAGAAAAACCTCGGCATCCGCATCCCCATCCGCATGGAAGACTACAATTCCTACCTCTCTTCCCAGCAGCACATGGACTACGATATCTCCGACGCCGGCTGGAACGCGGACTACTACGACCCCGCCACCTTCATCGACATGTGGCTAACCGACGGCGGCAACAACCGCACCGGCTGGTCCAACCCCGCCTTCGACAAGCTCCTCGAAGAATCCGGCCAGTGCACCGACGCCGCTTCACGCCTCGCCACGCTCCGCAAAGCCGAAGCCCTCCTCCTCTCGGAAGCCCCCGTCCTCCCCTACTACTACTACACCCGCACCCGCATGATCCACCCAGCCGTCGTCGGCTGGACCAAACGTCTCCTCGACGACCGCATGTGGAAATACTTCGACCTCCGCTACCCGCCTCCCCCTAGCTCCATGGATGGCGAACTCCGCAGGGAATAACCCACCCGCCCATCTTCCCCATCCATGCTCCGCTTCATCGCTAGTCGTCTCCTCCAGTCCGCGGCCGTCCTCCTCGCGGTCTTCACCATGACGTTCTTCATGATCCGTCTCGCCCCAGGCGATCCCTTCGCCTCCGAGAAAAGCATGAACCCTGACGTCAAAAAGGAACTCGAACGCCAGTACGGCCTCAACGAAAGTCTCTCCGTCCAGTACTGGAAAGCCCTCTCCTCCTACGGCCGCGGCGACTTCGGGCTCTCCATGAAGAACCAGGGCATGCGGAATGGCAAAATCATCCGCGACTCGTTCCCAGTCTCCCTCATCGTCGGCGCAGCCGCCCTCGTCGTCGCCCTAGCCATCGGGCTCCCCGCTGGCATCATCGCCGCCGTCAAACGCAACACATGGCTCGACGTCGGTCCCATGTCCCTCGCCATGATCGGCATCTGTCTCCCCACCTTCGTCATGGGCCCCATCCTCATCGCCTTCTTCGGCCTCAAATGGCGTCTCCTCAATGTCGCCGGCTGGTTCGAACCCACCGACTGGATCCTCCCCGCCGCCACCATGGGCCTATCCTATGCCGCCTACATCTCCCGTCTCGCCCGCGGCGGCATGCTCGAGGTTCTCAGTCAGGACTACATCCGCACCGCCCGCGCTAAAGGCGTCCCCGGCTGGCTCATCATTATCCGCCACACGCTCCGCAACGGTCTCCTCCCCGTCGCCGCCTTCCTCGGCCCAGCCCTCGCCGGCATCACCACCGGCTCGTTCATCATCGAGAAAATCTACAATCTCCCAGGCCTCGGCCAGCACTTCGTCAGCGCCGTCTTCAACCGCGACTACACGCTCATCCTCGCCACCACCGTCCTCTACGCCGCCCTCCTCGTCGCCATGAACCTCGTCGCCGACATCATCGTCGCATGGATGAACCCGCGCGTCCGTCTCTCCTCATGACCGCTTCCGCTTCCCTCGTCTCCCCAACCCACGATTCCGTCCGCGGCCGCTCGCTCTGGCAGGACTCATGGGCCCGCCTCCGCCGCAACCGCGCCGCCGTCGCCGGCATGGTCATCCTCTCCCTCATCATCGTCGTCTGCATCGCCGGCCCATGGTTCCTTCTATGGCAACCCGACGCCCAGGACCTCAAACTCAAAGCCGTCCCCCCAGGTACCACCTCCCTCGTCCCCGGCACCTCCATCACCGCCACCCACTGGCTCGGCACCGATAGCCTCGGCCGCGATCTCCTCGTCCGAACCCTCAAAGGCGGCCGCGTCTCCCTGATGGTCGGTCTCATCGCTACACTCGTCGCCCTCTTCATCGGGGTCTCCTACGGTGCCACCGCAGGCTACGTCGGCGGCCGCACCGACGCCTTCATGATGCGCCTCGTAGACATCCTCTACGCGCTCCCCTTCATGATCTTCGTCATCCTCCTCACCGCCACCCTCGGCGAGTTCGTCGAACAACGCTTCGGCAACAGTATCTACGTGGTCTTCGCCGCCATCGGAGCCGTCGAATGGCTCACCATGTCCCGCATCGTCCGCGCTCAGGTCCAATCCCTCGTCCGCCAGGAATTCGTCGAAGCCGCCCGCTCCCTCGGCCTCCCCTCATGGAAAATCATCGCACGCCACATCCTCCCTAACGTCCTCGGCCCCGTCATCGTCTACGCCACCCTCACCGTCCCAGCTGTCATGCTCCTCGAAGCCGGTCTCAGCTTCCTCGGCCTCGGCGTCCAGCCCCCCGGCACCTCATGGGGCACGCTCATCAACGACGGTGCCAAAAACATCGAAACCAGCTGGTGGATGCTCACCTTCCCAGCCCTCTTCTTCTCCGCCACCCTCTTCTGCCTCAACTTCGCAGGCGATGGCCTCCGCGACGCCCTCGACGTCCGCACCGCCAAAGACTGACCCCCGCCCGCCGCCCCCACTCACGTCACCGCCACAATCTCCACCGCACTCGCCGCCCGGCCCGCACTCAACTCCACTCGCTCGCCCGCCCGCCGCTTCCACAACCGCGACCCCAGCGGCGACGCCGCCGTGATCACCATCACGCTGCTCCCCTCCACCTCAATCTCCATCCCCCCAGCCGCAGGCCCCAGAAAACAGAAAAACTCCCCGTCCCCACCCCGCAGCGCCACCAGCGCGCCCTCCCCAATCGCCTTCCCCGCCCCATACTCACGCGGCACAAGGGTCTCATACTCCATCAGCGCCTCCCGCGTCTCCACCACCCGAGCCGCCTGCCCCCGAGCCAGATACGACGCCTCCAGATTCCTCGTGTCATACTTGTTCTCCGCCTTGCTGTCAGGATCCGTCGCCGCCGCACTCGTCGCACGCGCCGCCTCCATCCCCGCCTCAAGCGTTCCCTTCAGATGTTCAATGATTTTCCGGATCAGCAGGCCTTTATCCACAGTCCCTCTGCGCTGCCCCAGCACTCCCCCACGTTCAAGCCAATTCCTCCCGTTTCCCTTCGCCGATTGACTTGCCCCACCCCTCGCGCCACGTCCCCAAGCCCCGCCTCGTCCGCCTCCACGCTCCTCCTCTCCTCCCCACAATGCGCCTCGAAGACCTCAACCCAGCCCAGCGCAAGGCCGCCCAGACCATCAGCGGCCCAGTCCTCATCCTCGCAGGCGCAGGCACCGGCAAAACCCGCGTCATCACCACCCGCATCTGCCACCTTCTCTCCAAAGGCGTCCGCCCGGACTCCATCCTCGCCGTCACCTTCACCAACAAGGCCGCCAACGAAATGCGCGAACGCGTCGGCTCCATGGTCGCCAAAGCAAAAGCCTCCAAACTCACCATCTCCACCTTCCACAGTCTCTGCGTCCGCATCCTCCGCCGCGACATCGAACGCCTCGGCTACAAACACAACTTCACCATTTACACCCAGAGCGAGCAGTCCGGCCTCATGAAGCGCATCATCGTCAAATGCGCCGCCCATGGCGAAAAACTCGACGCCGATACCGCCATCAGTCTCCTCTCCCGCCAGCGCAACAAGGGCATCCCCGCTGACCCTAACCCCCAGGCGCTCATCAACGACGTCGGCCGCGAATACCATCGCCAGATGAAGCTCCTCAACGCCGTGGACTTCGACGACCTCCTCACCCTCGCTGAAAAACTCCTCCGCGACTTCCCGGACGTCGCCGCCGCATGGCAGGCCCGCTACGACCACATCATGGTCGACGAATTCCAGGACACTAACAGGCTCCAGATGGACCTCCTCCGCCGTCTCACCGGCCCCCACCGCAACATCTGCGTCGTCGGCGATGACGACCAGTCCATCTACGGCTTCCGCGGCGCGGAAATCTCCAACATCCTCGAATTCGAACGCCACTTCCCTAACCCCACCGTCGTCACCCTCGAGGAAAACTACCGCAGCACCAACCCCATCCTCAACACCGCCAACGGGGTCATCCGCAACAACCGCGAACGCCGACCCAAAAAACTCTGGAGCGCTCGCGAAGGCGCTGAACCTGTCCGCCTCATCTCCATGCCCGGCGATAAGGAAGAAGCAGAATTCATCGTCGAGGAAATCGAACTCCTCAAAGGCCGCGAACAACTCCAGTTCGACGACTTCGCTCTCCTCTTCCGCACCAATAGCCAGATCCGCCCGTTCGAGGAAAACATGCGCCGCCGCAAAATCCCCTACCGCATCATCGGCGGCCGCAGCTTCTTCGACCGCCGCGAAATCAAGGACGCCCTCGCATGGCTCCACCTCATGGTGAACCGCAGCGACGACGTCAATCTCCTCCGCGTCATCAACACTCCCCCTCGCGGCATCGGCGAATCAGTCATCGAAGCCGTCCTCGAAACCAGCGCCGCTCGCAAGGAACCCATCTCCACCACTCTCGAAAACGAGGGCTTCACCGCCTCCCTCTCCGCTCGCAGCCGCTCCGCCGTCGCTTCCTTCACCGCCTTCATGCGCGAATGGCAGGACCGTCTCACCGGACAATACCCGGAAATGTCCGCCTACCTCAAGGCCCTCCTCGACGCCATCGAATACATCCCATGGCTCAAACGCCAGTGCAAGGACCCCGAAGAAGAAGCCCAGCGCGAAAAAGCCATCTTCGAACTCCTCGAGTCCATGAAGGAACGCAACATCCGCTCGGAAACCGATCTCATCGACTTCCTAGCCTCCGTCGGCCTCGACGACGACCGCGACTCCGGCGACGAACTCGAAAAACAAAAAGGCGTCAGTCTCATCACAGTCCATGCCTCCAAGGGCCTCGAATTCCCCGTCGTCTACATCCCCGGCTTCGAAGAAGGCATCTTCCCTCACAAACGCTCCGCCGACGAAGGCACCAAAGACGAGGAACGCCGTCTCCTCTACGTCGCCATCACCCGCGCCATGAAACGCCTCACCATCACCTACTGCGGCTCCCGACTCAAATGGGGCGATCGCCAACCCACTCAGCCCAGCACTTTCCTCCGCGAACTCGACCGCAACTGGGTCCAGCCTCACACATGGGAAGAAATCCGCCGCGCCCCAGTCTCCGTCGACGAAGCCAAATCAGGCTTCAATGCCCTCCGCGATCTCCTCAAACGCAACGCCACCTGACGCTCCATCCTAGCGCTTCACAGCCATGCCCGCGCCAAACCCCATCCGCTCCACCGGCACGCTCCTCCACGCCCGCCCAGACGGCCGCTCATGGGACGCCACCGCCCCTAACGGCTGGCCTCTCATCGCTCACCTCCCCGGCAAATCCACCCCGCCCTTCTCCTGCTCCGAAGGCGATCGCGTCATCCTCGAATTCACAGCCTACGACTTCTCCATGGCCCGCATCGCCGGCCCAGCCCCAACCCAAGGCAGCATCTGAGTAATCCCTGCAATCAGCGCATGCCGCCGTAGCAATGCCGTCCCGGCCTTGTCGTTGCCCTAGCGAAGCAGTATCGGCAGCCGCCGTAGCAAGGCCGTCCCGGCCTTGTCGCTGCCGCAGTTTCTCGCCGCTCACCCTCAGAACCGCACCGTCAGCGCCGCCGTCCCGCCAAACCCTGGCTCGTTCGACCCAGACCCATGCGCCCGGTAATCCTCATCCAGCAGGTTCTCCAGCGACGCCGTCAGACTCACATTCTCCGTCACCTGCCACCCGCCTCGCAGCAGCAACAGGGTCCACCCAGGCGTCCCGCCCACCGGAATCCGCTGCGTGTCCGCCCTGTCTGCTGAATTCAACCGGTCCCCCGCAGACGCCGCCAGACACACCAACTCAGACCAGATCTTCCCACTGTCACTCTGCCACCTCACCCCAGCCCGACCCATCAACGGCACCACCCGGCTCAGCGGCTCGGTCACCATCACCGACGCACTCGTCGGAAACTGATCCAGCTCACCCTCCATCCACGTCAGTTGCCCGAACACCGACCAGTTGTCCGTCAGCCTCACATCCGCCGCAAACTCCACTCCCTGCACATAACCATCCCCGCCATTCGCCTTGCTCACCGCCGTCGCTCCATCCACCTTCTCGCCAGTCGGCCGCCGCACAATGAAGTCATCCAGCACGTTGTGGAAATACGTCAGGCTCGCCGTCACCCGCTCCGTCGTCGCCCGCGCCCCGATCTCGAAATTCAGCGACCGCTCAGGCTTCAGATCCGTCGCCGCCAGCTCCAGCTCGCCACTCCGCGCAATGTCCAGTCGCGAAAGATCACTGATGTTAGGCGCACGGAATCCCTGCGACACACCCCCGATCACCGCAAACCGGTCCTTCTCATCCAGGTCAAACACAAACCGCCCGCTCGCCACCCACTGATCCCAGTCATCAGAAAATGACGCCGCCTGCTTCGTCACCGGATCCTGATAACGCCCCACATCCGCATCCGCCCTCGTATACCGCGTCCCCGCATACACATGCAGCCGGTCCGCCACATCAATCTGATCCTGCAGGTAAATCCCGAACAACCCGTACGTCGAATCATCTCCCACCGGCCCCTGAATCGCCCGCACCGTCGGCCCGCCCACCGGCCGGTTCGTCGTGCTGCTGTCAATACTGTCCCGATAGTAATCCGCACCCCACGTCAGGGTCCCGAACGGGGTCTTCTTCCCCATCTGGAGATCAAAACCCAGCGTGTCCAGATTCACTTCCCCAAGATCACGCTGCCCGGACGACCTCACCCGGTCCTGCAACTCATCATTCGTCTGCCACGACACCGTGAACGCCGTGCTGTCCACCAATCCCCCCGGCGTCTCCCCACTCACCCGCGCATAAGTCAGGGTCCGCTCCTGATCAAATGACCGCCGCAGATCAGATCCAATCGTCGAACCCGCCCACGGAATCCCGTACACCGTCGAATGGGTCCGCCACACATCGTTCTGCCGCGCCTGCTGGTGCGCCGCCGTAAACGTCCACTGGTCCGTCAGCGCCGCGTCAAACCTCACGTCGTACGCCCATTCCCCATAACCAGTCTTCGGCTGCCGCCCGATCCCCGCCGCCTGCACATCCCCGAAATCACGCACCGTCGCCCCAATGTGCAACCCCCAGTCCCCGCCCCGCCCGGTGTTGATCTCCACACGCCCCGTGTGGCTCCGCTCCGCACTCGCCCAACGATAGAAACTGCTCCCGTGCACAAACATCTTCCCCGCTTCCTCATCCCGGAACCCGCTCCCCTTCGTCAGCACATTCAATGTCCCGCCCATCGAATCCGATCCATACAGCACCGACCCCTGCCCAGGCACCAGCTCAATCCGGTCCAGCGCCAATGGATCAATCAGCGCCCAGTACTGATTCGGCCCATCACGGAAGGTCGAATTGTTATACCGGATCCCGTCAATCAACGCCAGATTCCGAAAACCCGTCAGGCCCCGAATAAACGGCGATCCCTGCCCGTTCGATGTCTTCTGCACACTCACCCCAGGCAACTCCCGCAACGCCTCAGGCATCGTCCGCACCAACCGCTCCGCAATCGTCTCCGCCCCTAACTCCCGCACCGTGTACGGCGCCGCCGCCGCCGCCAGCGGACTCCGCGTCGCCGTCACCGTCATCTCCTTCAATGGCTCCGCCGTCGCCGAACCCGCCACCGCCTCAGCCCCTGCAGGAGCCGCCGCCCCCGGCACCGCTGCACCCGCAGGCACCGCCGCCCCAGGCTTGGCCACCGCCGCCGGCGCACTCAAAGGCTCCGCCGCACGCATCACCACCGCCGACACAAAAAACACAGGAAGAATCCGGAAAACAACAGCTTGCTTTGACATGGCGCTCGTCCTACTCAGCACACACGGCACCCGCAAGTTTCCCGAATGAACACATTCTGTCCAATCCCCCGAAACCATGGCGGATAAAACGCCAGTCTTCCGCGGGCTCACTTCCCGCTTCCTCGGGGTCCTCTCCCTCCTCGTCCTCGCTGGCTCGCTCTCCCTCATCGCCGCCCTCTCCTACCTCGAACAACGCCGCGAATCCGCCGCCTTCATCCAGAAAGCCCGCGACAACGCCGCTTTCATCGAACGGCTCGACCTCCCCAAATCCCCGCAACTCGCCGCCCAGCTCTCCACGCTCCTCGGCGCTCAGGTCTACTTCCAGTCCGGCCAGAACCCATGGATCGCCGCCCCCGGCGCACCACCTCTCCCCGTCTCCCTCAACCCGGAACCTGACTCCACCATCTCCCTCCCGGATCGCTCCATGGCTGCCGTCGCCCCGCTCGGCCCCAACCTCCGCATGGCCCTCGTCTCCCCTGCCCAGGGCATCCCGTCCTCCGCCTTCGCCGGCCCCGCCATGCTCGCCGCCGTCGCCGTCTTCGTCCTCCTCGCCCTAGCCACAGGCTGGTACCTCGCTCGCAGTCTCATCCTCCCGCTCCGCTCACTCGCCGCCGCTCTCCCCAAAGTCGCCTCGCTAACGCATTTCCCCGAGTCCTCCCGCCAGGACGAAATCGGCGAACTCGCACGCACTCTCGCCGCCACCGGCGCAGCCCTCCGCTCCGAACGCGCCCAGCGCGAACAAGCAGAACGCTTCGTCGTCCTCGGCCGCATGGCCGCCTCCATGGCCCACGAGGTCCGCAACCCAGTCTCCGCCATCGACCTCCACGCCCAGCTCCTCGCCGAAAACGCCCGCCCGGAAGACCAAGCCTCTCTCGACTGCATCGCCCGCGAAGCCGCCAAAATCGAAGACCTCGTCCAGCAATGGATGCTCCTCGCCCGCCCGGCCCCGCCCGCCACTTCCGAAGTCCGCGCCGATGTCCTCCTCGCCCAATCCGCAGAAGCCCTCCGCCCCGCCGCCCTCCGCGCCCGCGTCCAGCTAACCATCTCCACCCCCGACACCCCCGTCACCATCCGCGGCGATCACCTCCGTCTCTCCCAGGCACTCTCTAACATCCTTCGCAACGCGCTCCACGCCGCCCCGGAAAACACCACGGTCCACGCCACCCTGACCTCCACCACCGACTCCGCCGTGTTCTCCATCCGCGACAACGGCCCCGGTTTCTCACCCCTCGCCCTCGCCCACTGGGCCGATCCCTTCTTCTCCACCAAAGAAGGCGGCATGGGCATCGGTCTCACCGTCGCCCGCGAGGTCACCTCAGCCCACGGCGGATCCCTCTCGGTCTCCAACCCTCCCGACGGCGGCGCCCTCGTCGCCCTCTCCCTCCCCATCAGCACGTCCTCCTGACTTCCTGACCAATGCCTCCACGCATCCTCCTCGTCGAAGACGAACCTTCCCTCGCCGCGGCCCTCGAAATCGCCCTCCGCCGCTCCGGCTACGCCCTCGACACCGCCGCCAGCGGCCGCGCCGCCCTCGACCGTCTCGCCTCACAACCATGGGACGCCGTCGTCCTCGATATCGGCCTCCCGGACCTCAGCGGTCTCGATGTCCTCGCCGCCATCCGCCGCGACCTCCCTAACCTACCAGTCCTCGTCATCACCGCCCATGGCCACCTCGATAACGCCATCGCCGCCCGCAAAGCCGGTGCCTCCGACTACATGGTCAAACCGCTCGACCTCCGCCAGTTCCAGGCCTCCGTCGCCGCTCTCATCGAATCCTCCCGCCCGCTCTCCCCCGCCAATTCCCCATCCCCGCGCCCAGCCTCCCCGCTCTTCGTCGGCGGCGCTCCCGCCCTCCAGCGTGCCTTCGCCGCCATCGCCCGCGCCTGCGCCTCCCACGACCCAACCATCATCACCGGCCCCTCAGGCTCCGGCAAATCCCTCACCGCTGCCATCATCCACGAACGCTCCCCTCGCTCCGCCCACGCCTGCACTACCGTCCCCGCCAGTTCGCTCACGGACGCCGCCGCCCTCCTCGCCTCGCTCGACGCCAACCCTAACGGCTCACTCGTCCTCGATCAACTCGAATCCCTCCCGACCCCAGCCCAGGACGCCCTCGCCTCCCTCCTCCGCAATCGCCCCAAAGGCCCGCGTCTCATCGCCACCGCCTCCTCCGACCTCCGCGACGCCATCCGCCTCAACCGCTTCCGCGAGGATCTCTACTATCAATTCAGCCCGGGCGAGATCCCGCTCCCTCCCCTCCACGAACGCCGCTCGGACATCCCCGCTCTCTGCGCCGCCCTCGCCCCCTCCGGCCCCGACGGCCCGCCCGAATTCACCTCCAGCGCCCTCGCCGCCCTCCAGTCATGGCCATGGCCCGGCAATGTCACCGAACTCCGCCACGTCCTCGCCTACGCCACCCACGCCGCAGCCGGTTCCCCCATCCTCCGCTCCCACCTCCCACCTCACATCGCCGCCGCCCCCCCCGGCTCTTCCACGCTCGACCACGCCCTCACCGAATGGCTCGCCGACCCAGCCATCGCCGCCCTCTCATGGGACGGGCTCGTCGCCGCCCTCGAATCCCGGCTCCTCGCCCAGCTCCTCCCCAGATTCGACCACAAACCCACTCGCCTCGCCTCCGCCCTCGGCATCCACCGCTCCACACTCCGCCAGAAACTCGCCCGCATGAACCCCGATGACGGCGACGCTTTCCCTCGCACCTGACTCTCCATCCGCTTTACTCATCCCCGTGAACCCAGACCACCAACCCGACGCCCTCCCGCCGCGCCTCACGTCCCTCGACACATGGCGCGGAGCCGTCATGCTCCTCATGATGGCGGAAGTCATCCAATGGTGGCGCGTCGCCGCCAATCTCAAAGAAGCCGGTTGGCCCAAACTCGCCTCCCTCCTCACGTTCCACTCGGAACACGTCCCATGGTCCGGGTGCTCGCTCCACGACCTCATCCAACCTTCCTTCTCCTTCCTCGTCGGCACCTCCATCGCCTTCAGTCTCCACCGCCGCCGCACCGAACAATCGCCGCTCGCCTCCACCGCCCACGCGCTCTGGCGCTCGATCCTCCTCGTCGGCCTCGGCATCTGGCTCCGCTCGCTCCACTCCGCCCGCACTAACTTCACATTCGAAGACACGCTCACCCAGATCGGTCTCGGCTACCCGTTCCTCTTCATCATCGCCTCCACCCGCCGCCAACGCGTCGCGTGGGCCTCCCTCGCCATCATCCTCGTCGGTTACTGGGCCGCCTTCGCCCGCCACCCGCTCCCGGGGCCCGACTTCAATTGGGCCGCCCACGGGGTCCCCCCGCAATGGGCCGCCGCCCCAGCCGACTTCATCCGCGAAGGCTTCCCCGGCCACTGGAACATGAACAGCAACTTCGCCGCCGACTTCGACTTGTGGTTCCTCAGCAGCTTCCCGCGCACCGACGCCTTCGCCTTCAATTCCGGCGGCTACACCACGCTCAGCTTCATCCCCACCCTCGGCACCATGATCATGGGGCTCCTCGGCGGCGTCACGCTCCTCTCCCCCATCCCCACCAAACTCAAAATCGCACGACTCGCCGCCGCCGGCATCATCGCCATCTCCCTCGCCATCGTCCTCGACGCCACCGGCGCTTGCCCCATCGTCAAACGCATCTGGACGCCCTCATGGACGCTCCTCAGCGGCGGCATCGGCTTCCTCGCACTCGCCGCCTTCCACCTCGTCTGCGATGTCATGGAAATCAGAACGCCCTTCCTCCCGCTCATCGTCCTCGGCACCAACTCCATCGCCGCCTACACCATCGCCCACCTCTGGCCCGACTTCATCGCCAAATCCCTCATCCGCCACACGCCCTCCGGCACCTTCCAATCCTTCGGCCCTCAATGGTCCATCCCTCTCCTCGGTGCCTGCGTCCTCCTCTCGCTCTGGCTCTTCCTCGCATGGATGTACCGCCGCAAAATCTTCCTCAAAATCTGACCCCATCACCCCGCCCGCAGGAAATACCGCTGGCATTGCCCCACCGCCTGTGGGATACCCTCAACTTTGTCCCGGGGCATGAAAATCATCGCAGTCGTCAACCAGAAAGGGGGAGTCGCTAAAACCACGACTTCCGTAAATCTCTCCGCCTGCCTCGCAGACCGCGGCGTTCGTGTCCTCCTCATCGACTTCGACCCCCAGGGCAATGCCTCCAGCGCCCTCGGCCACCGCGCCGTCGAAGGCCAGAGTCTCTACCGCGTCCTCATCGGCAAAGACAGCATCCTCACCAAAATCCAGCCCACAAGGCTCCCAGGCCTGTCCCTCATCCCCGCCCAAACCGAACTCGCAGGCGCTGAAGTCGATCTCGTCCGCTCCGACAATCACCTCTCCCGTCTCCGCGACGTCCTCGCCCCTCTCCGCGAATCCGGCCGCTTCGACTTCGTCATCATCGACTGCCCCCCGTCCCTCGGCATCCTCATGACGTCCGCCCTCGCCGCCGCCGACGGGCTCCTCATCCCCATCCAGTGCGAGTACTTCGGCCTCGAAGGGCTCGCCCGCATCATCGATGTCCACGACCAGATCGTCGCCAGCGGCATCAACACCGACGTCACCATCGAGGGCATCCTCATGACCATGTACGACGGCCGCACCGGCCACTCCCGCGCCGTCGTCGACGAGGTCCGCCGCGCCTTCGAATCCGTGGTCTACCAAACCATGATCCCTCGCAGCATCGTCGTCGCCGAAAGCCAGAGCTTCGAAAAAACCCTCCTCGAATACGAGCCCTCCAGCAAAGTCACGCTCGCCTACCGCGCCCTCGCCGACGAATTCATCACCCGGCAACTCCCCGCCACCGCGCCAGCCGAGCCCACCACCTCCACCGACGCCGCTCCGCCCGCCACAGCCACCGCAGAACCAGTCGCCGCTGCTCCCGTCGCCCCTGCCATCTGATCCCACTCACATTCCCCATGCTCCCAGCGGAACCTTCCCAGGCCCTCAGCCTCGACGCCGCCGCCGCATGGCGCGACCAACTCCACGCCTCCGGCAAGCGTCTCGTCTTCACTAGCGGCTGCTTCGACATCCTCCACGCCGGCCACGTCCGCTATCTCGCCCAGGCCCGCGCCCTCGGCGATGCCCTCATCGTCGCCCTCAACGGAGACGAATCCGTCCGCACCCTCAAAGGCCCAGACCGCCCCGTCCACTCGGAGGCCGACCGCGCCGAGGTCCTCCTCGGGCTCTCCTCCGTCGACGCCGTCGTCATCTTCAACACGCCGCGAACGACTAACCTCATCTCCGCCATCCGCCCGCACCTCTTCGCCAAAGGCGGCGACTACACCATCGCCACCCTCAACCCCGAAGAACGCACCGCCCTCGAAGCCGCCGGCTCCGCCATCCACATCCTCCCCGAACTCACCGGCCGCTCCACCTCCGCCTCCCTCGCGAAACTGAATTCCCCAGCCTCCTCGCGCCGCACGCGATTCGCCATCCTCGGCTCCGGCGCAGGCTCGCTCTTCGATACCGTCGCCGACGCCGCTTCCTCCGGTTCCCTCAATCTAGACATCGTCCTCGTCGCCTCAGACAACCCAGCCGCCGGCATCCTCGCCAAGGCCTCCGCACGCAACATCCCCTCTCTCGCCATCGACCCCGGCCCTCTCCCCGGCCAGTTCTCCCCAGCCGCCCTCAAGGAACTCACCGACCGTCTCCGCGCCGCCCAGACCGACTGGATCCTCTGCGCCGGCTTCGGCCGCCGTCTCGAAGACCCCGTCACCGCCGCCTTCCCCAACCGGATCCTCAACATCCACCCGTCCCTCCTCCCCGACTTTCCGGGCCCTAACGCCATCGCCGACGCCCTCGCCGCACACGCCCACACCACCGGCTGCACGGCCCACCTCGTCACCTCCGACGGCTCAAACCCTATCCTCGCCCAGGAATCCGTCCCCATCGCCCCTGACGAAACCGCCGCCTCCCTCCGCCCCAAAATCAACGCCGCCGAACGCGCCCTCCTCCCCCGCGTCATCGCCACCCACTGCCTCACCCCTCCCTGAATCCGCCCCCACTTCTCACTTCCACAGAACCGCGATTGACCAATCCCCATCCCGCTTCACTGTTCCCCTCGCGGGCCGGTAGCTCAACGGTTAGAGCAGTCGACTCATAATCGATAGGTCGCAGGTTCAACTCCTGTCCGGCCCACCACTTTCTCCTCCGCCCAATGGCGGTCCCCGCCGCATCAGGCGGTCCCTAATCAGGGGAAACCCCCTCAAGGCGTACTTCCACCCGCGCCCGATTCCTTCCTCTGGCGGGCCACCCGACGCGCCTCCTCACCCGTCACAAACCCATCGCCGTCGCCATCCAATACCGCATGCAGCGCGCCAAACTCACTGCCCGCCTCTTCCTTCGAAACCCGTCCGTCCCCGTCCTTGTCCAGCCGCTTGCCCAACGCCCCAAGGCTCTTCCCCGTCAGCTGAATCTGCGGACTCGTCCCCGCCGACCCGGCCGTCCCACTCGCCGCCGCCGCCGCCACAGCAGGCTTGTCCTCGGAAAACACATACTCCACATACCCGATCAGCATCTCGTCATCCGTCTGCTCACCCCACCGCACCGTCTTCGCCGGATCAGGATTCGCCGGATTCCCCGTGCTATTGTCAAACGACGCCGTCACCTCCAGCCGGCTCCCCGCAGGCAGGTGCAGCGGCTCCGCCAGCCGGTACAGCAGCTGCCAGTTGAAATCATACCGCGGCACATCCAGCACCACCGCCTTCTCCGCCCCAGGCTTCACCACCTCATACTTGAACGACTTCCCGCGCACATGCATGTGCGGCATGAACGCCAGAATGTCCGCATGCCGCGGCACGTCCAGCCGCCCCCGCTCCACATGATCCGCCGCCCCCGGCGGAATCGCAAACCTCGTGTTCTTCGCCGCCGCCACTAGCACTTCATGCTTCGGCGCACCATCCGCAAACTTCACCCCCAGCCGCGTCCGGTCGACCGTTGCCAGCCCCGTTGGCGTGTAATGCAGCTGGAACAGCAGCTTCGATCCCTTCGGCAGCTTCTTCGCATACCCTTCCGCATACTGCATGCTGCTGCTCCCCGGCACATACGCCGCAAAGAAATTGTCCCCGTTCGCAATCTTCCTTCGATCCGCATCCTGGGACAGCACAAACACCAGCACATGGTGCACCTGCGCCCGCGCCGTCGGCAGCACCTCCAGCGACTTCACCCATCGGTCCTCCGTCAGCCCCGGATCCACAATCAGGTGCACATACCCCATCTTCCCCGTCGCCTTGACTTCGATCTCCCGCGGAATCTCGTAAATCGCATCCGGCTTGCCAATCACCCACTCCGCATCCGCCCACACCCGCGCCACCGGCGCATCCGCAGGATCCCCAGCCGCCCGCCCGCCCTCCAGCCACGCTAGCAAATCCGCCTTGTCCCGCTCCGGCAGGCTCCGGTCATTCACAAAAGGACTGTGCGTCACCCCAGCCTCCCGCGCCGCAAACCACGGCGGCATCAATCCCTTCCCCACCGCCTTCCGGATCTCTCCCGCATGCGACACCGCATCCTCCATCGTCATCAGCGGAAATGGCCCGATCCCGCCATCCCGGTGACAGTCCTGACAATTCGTCTGCAGAATCCGCGACACCCGTCCGTGCCACGTCACCGGCCCCGCAGCCACCTCCACCTTCGGCAGATCAATCGCGCACCCCGGTGCCGTCGTCGCCGCCACTCGCGGCCGCCTCCCCGCCACCGTCTCCTCAATCGCATCCCGCAACCACCGCTGCTCCGGCGCATCCTTCGCATACCCCACCCCATACTGATCATCCACCGCTCCCCGATATGTCAGGGTCCTTGCCGCATCCAGCACAAACACTTCCGTCGTCGTCTGCGCCCCCAATGCCGCCGCCACCGCCAGCGTCTTGTCATGCACATACATCCCCGCCAGCCCATGCGCCTTGCGCACCGCCGCAATCGCCTCCGCAGTGTCCGTCGCCGTCGGATTCACATACACAAATGCCACGCCTTTCCCCGAGTACTCCGCCTCCAAAGCCCGCAGGCTCGGCAGCATCTTCGCACTCAACGGACACGTCGAACTGTTGAACGCCACCACCACCGCCTTCGCCGCACGCGCCGACTCCGCCAGCTTCCATACCCGACCATCCACATCCTCCCCCTCAATCCCCGCCACCATCCGCCCCGCACCTGCCTCCCCAGCCGCCACCGGCCTCGGCGATTCAGTCAGGGGTTCCGCAGCAAACCCAGTCCCGGCAATCAGCAGTGAAGCAATCAGTCGCATGGCAAAAAATATTCGGTTTCTCCCGGACCAGACCGGCCCGCGCGCCGCAAGGTTACTCGCTTTCCTCCCACAGGCAATCTTTCTCACGTCTCGTTCTCGCCACTCCGTTCCCCGGTTGAAACCGCACGCACCCCACCCACACTCCGCACTCCATGAATCGCCGATTCCTCCTCCCATCCCTCGCCGCGGCTCTCGTCGCAGGCCTCTCCTCCTCCGCGTTCGCCCAATCCGCCGCCGCGACACCCGCCCCGGACGCCAAACCAGCCGCCCCAGCCGCCCCAGCCGCCCCATCCGCTTCCCTCGACGATCCCTCCAAATTCAAAGAAAAAGCCCCCGATTCCTTCAAGGTCAAATTCGATACCTCCGTCGGCTCGTTCACCATCGAAGTCACCCGCGCCCTCTCCCCCAACGGCGCAGACCGCTTCTTCAATCTCGCCAAAAACGGCTTCTTCACCGACGTCGCCTTCTTCCGCGTCATCGAAGGCTTCATGTGCCAGTTCGGGATCCACGGCGACCCCAAAATCGCCTACGTATGGCGCACCGCCAACATCCAGGACGATCCCGTCAAAGCCAGCAACACCCGCGGCATGGTCACATTCGCCAAAACCGGGCTCCCCAACTCCCGCAGCACCCAGTTCTTCATCAACTTCGGCGACAACACCCAGCTCGATGAAATGGGCTTCTCCCCATTCGGTAAAGTCACCGAAGGCATGGACGTCGTCGACAAAATCTACAAGGGCTACGGCGAAGGAGCCCCACGCGGCAACGGCCCGGACCAGATGCGCGCCCAAACCGAAGGCAACGCCTACTTCAAAAAGGAATTCCCCAAACTCGACTACATCAAGTCCGCCACACTCGTAAAGTAACCCGCGCACCCAACACTGCGCCTCTCACACCCCAATCACACATTTCATGACTGACATCCGCATCATCGTTCACACCGACAAGGGCCAGATCGAAGGCACGCTCTTCGCCTCGAAGACGCCCATGACCTGCGCCAACTTCCTCAACCTCGCCAAGCGCGGCTACTACAACGGCATCAAATTCCACCGCGTCATCCCCAACTTCATGATCCAGGGCGGCGACCCCACCGGCACCGGCTCCGGCGGCCCAGGCTACAAGTTCGGTGACGAATTCCACCCGTCCCTCAAACACACCAAACCCGGCATCTTCTCCATGGCCAATGCCGGCCCAGGCACCAACGGCTCCCAGTTCTTCATCACCCACGTCCCCACCGACTGGCTCGACGGCAAACACTCGGTCTTCGGTGAGGTCACCACCGGCCAGGACGTCGTTAACGCCATCCGCGGCGGCGACAAAATCACCAGCATCGACATCCTCGACTCCACCGACGATCTCTTCGCCGATCAGGCCACCCTCCTCACCAAGTGGAACGCCGTGCTCGACCGCTGAGCCGCCTTCCCTGACTTCCCTCGGCAGCGCCAGCCCCCACTCGGCTGGCGCTGCCGTTTTCCCTCTCCGCTCTTCCGCCCGCTCATGAAATCCGCCGCCCTCGCCCTCATGGCCTTCTCCGCCGCAGCCTCCGCCGACCCGCTCACGTACCCCGCAGCCCGTCGCGACGCCCTCGTCGAATCCCTGCACGGCACCAGCGTCGCGGATCCCTACCGCTGGATGGAAGACATCGATAGCCCCGAAACCAGAAAATGGGTCGAGGCCCAGGCCGATCTCGCCAGCTCCTACCTCTCCGCCATCCCCCAGCGCGCCACGTTCCTCAAACGTCTCCGCGATCTCCAGGACTACGATAAACTCGGCGTCCCCCAGCTCGCCGCCGGACGTCTCTTCTATAGCAAAAAACAAGGGCTCCAGAATCAGGCCGTCGTCTACTGGCGCGAGGACCGCAAGGACGCCCCCGACCACGTCCTCTTCGACCCAAACACGCTCAGCAAAGACGGCACCGTCGCCCTCGGCGGCTACGACCTCTCCGAAGACGGTGCCCTCGCCGCCTACTCGCTCAGCGAGGCCGGCAGCGATTGGGTCACCATCCGCGTCCGCGACGTCACCGCCGGCAAGGAACTCCCGGACGTCATCCGCTGGGTCAAATTCAGCGGCCCCTCATGGAGCAAGGACGGCAAGGGCTTCTACTACAGCCGCTACGCCGAACCCGAAAGAGGCTCGGAACTCAAAGCCGAAAACTACAACCAGAAGGTCTACTACCACGCCCTCGGCCAAACCCAGGACAAGGACCGTCTCGTCTACGCCCGTCCCGACTTCCCCAAGTGGGGCCTCAATGCCGCCGAATCCGAAGACGGTCGCTACCTCCTCCTCTTCGTCCACGAAGGCACCAAACCTCAGGAATGCTTCTTCTACCGCGATCTCTCCAAAGGCCAGGACTCCCCAGTCATCGAACTCCTCCCAGGCTTCGAAGCAGAATGGAACTTCCTCGGCAACGATGGCTCGAAGTTCTTCTTCCTCACCACGCTCAACGCACCCAACCGCCGCATCGTCGCCATCGATCTCGCTAAACCCGACCGCGCCAACTGGCAGGAAATCGTCCCCGAAGGCAAAAGCGTCATCGAATCCGCCAGCATCGTCGGCCGCCGTCTCTTCATCCAGCGTCTTGTCGACGCCCACGACGATGTCACCGTCGCCGACCTCTCCGGCAAATCCCTCGATTCCCTCAAGCTCCCTAACTTCGGCAGCGCCGGCGGCTTCGGCGGAAAATTCGACGACAAGGAAACCTTCTTCGCCGTCTCCGGCTTCGATACCCCCGGTGCCATCTACCGCTACAACACCGCCACCGGCCAATCCTCCCTCCACGACGAAACCAAGGTCGCCTTCAATACCTCCGACATCGTCGTCGAACAACTCTGGTTCACCTCCAAAGACGGTACCCGCGTCCCCATGTTCGTGACGCATAAGAAATCCACCGCCAAAAACGCCGCCCTCCCCGTCATCCTCTACGGCTACGGCGGCTTCAATATCAGCCTCTCCCCAACCTTCAGCGCCAGCAGAATCGCATGGCTCGAAGCCGGCGGCGTCTACGCCCAGGTCAATCTCCGCGGCGGCGGCGAATTCGGCCAGGCATGGCACGAGGCCGGCATGAAAAACCGCAAACAGAACGTCTTCGACGACTTCATCGGCGCAGCCGAATTCCTCATCAAAGAAGGCTGGACCAAACCCGAACGACTCGCCATCAGCGGCGGCTCCAACGGCGGTCTCCTCGTCGGTGCCTGTCTCCTCCAGCGCCCCGACCTCTTCGGCTGCGCCCTCCCAGCCGTCGGCGTCATGGACATGCTCCGCTTCCACAAATTCACCATCGGCTGGGCATGGCAGGAAGAATACGGCAGCCCCGACAACGCCGCCGACTTCCCCACCCTCCTCGCCTACAGCCCGCTCCATAACGTCAAAAAAGGCACGCGCTACCCAGCCACCATGGTCCTCACCGGGGACCACGACGACCGGGTCTTCCC
>JAIXPK010000467.1 GCA_027486335.1 Verrucomicrobiaceae bacterium
AGGGAAGGCGGGAGTGCGGGTGGGTGCTACCGAGGATTGGCCTCGCAATTGCGGGTGAGTGCGGTGAAGAGTGGCGGCTGAGTGCCTCCGGTATTTTCCAGTTTGTTCAGTGATCTTGTGTTCAAGCCTGTGCTCCGGCCGCTGGTGCGGCTGGTGAGCGGGCTGGTGGCGATACCGTTGTTCCGGTTTCTGTTGCGGCGGGTATTGCGGGTGCAGACGTCGGATGCGGAGTTGGAGAGGGATTTAGAGATGTGGTTTCGGGGGGCGGTGCTGCTTTTGGCGGCGACGGCGAATCTGGAAGATGTGTTGTTCGGGTGGTTGCCGTGGCACCGGGTGGGGGATGAGAATCAGGTGTGGCAGACCTTGCTGCTGAGGTTGCTGCTGGCGGTTGGGGTGATTGAGAGCATGCCGGACCAGGACTTGTTTGGATTGCTGCATCGCGGGCCGCCGAAGGTGAAGCTGACGACGCGTGAGGGCTGGGTGCGGGCGTGGTGTTTGCGGCGCGAGCTGGTGCGCGGGTTTTTGTGCCTGCATCTGCGGCGGTCTTCGCCGGTGCTGGCGATCATGGCGGTGGTGTGGGGCGGGCAGCCGGGGTCGACGGCGAACACGGTGGGGTGGTGTTGTTATGGGGCGGCGCTGGCGCAGTATCTGGTGATTGCGATGGTGACGCAGCGGGACCGTGTGCAGGGGTTGCTGGATGCGTTTGAGAGGGAGACCTCGGTGATCCGGCGGGAGATGACGGTGACGGCGGCGGGGGAGGCGGGTGCGTGTGGGGAGGAGCCGTGGGGCGGGACGGGGGATGGGTCGGGGAGTGAGGGTGGGTGATCAGGGCGATTTTTGTGCTGTTGGCGTGGGGGCCATGAGGTCGCCGATCTGCTGGAGGATGACGGGGAGGAGGAGGGCGGCGGAGTAGTGGCCGACTGGCAACTGGCGGTGGTGGTCCGGGGCGAGACAAGCGGCGGTGGCGAAGGCGAGGGAGCAGCGTGGGGGGACGACCTCGTCGAATTTTCCGGAGAAGAGCCATGTGGTGGCTGGGTTGATGCGGTGGGCGAGGCGCATGGGTTCGACGGCGAGGGAGAGCGCGCGGATTTGGGAGGAGTCGATGCCTGCGGCGGCGAGGCGGTTGCGGATGCCGGCGGCGTCGCGGGTGCCGTGGATGAGGACCTCGGCGATTTGGCCGCCGGCGAGGAAGATGAAAGCGCGCTGGTAGGCGTGGTCGAGCCCGGCGACGGTGGCGGTGATGAAGCCGCCGAGGCTGGTGCCCTGGAGGCCGATTAGGGAGTTATCGACTTGAGGGAGGGTGGCGACGGCGTCGCGGGCGCGGCGGACGTCGGCGACAGCCTGCTGCATGGCGGGGAGGAGACGGCTGATGTCGGTGGAGCTGATGGATGTGCGGGCTCCGTAGCCGGGGAGGTGGATGACGAAGGTGTGGAGGTTGCGGGAGCGGAGCCCGCGGGCGATGGTGCGAGCGGCGGCCATGCCGCGACCGGATTCGTGGACGATGACGACGGCGGGGGCCTTGAGGACGGAGCCGTCTGGGCTGCGAGCCTGGTACCATTCGAGGGCGACGCGGTCATTGACGGCATCGCCGGAGGGGGCGGGGCTGGGGAAGCGGATGAGGAAGTCGCCGTGCTGGTTTCCGGTGGATTCGGTGATGACTGGGAAGTCGGAGGGAGCCCAGAGCAGGCGGGAGAGACAGCTGGTGGCGTCCGGGTTGGAGTCCGGGGGAGGGGCGAGGGAGTCGTGGCCGGTGAAGGATTGGCCGACGGCGGATTGGGGAGGTGGGGGGGATTGAGAGGATTGGGAGAGCGCGCTGGGAAGGGTGGAGAGGGAGAGGAATCCGATGAGGAGGGCGCACGTCATGGGGGCAGGGTGTCAGATTGGGGGGCGGAGAGATAACGAAAATTCACGAAAACTTGTGCTGATGAGCTTGCCAAGATTGCGCCCGCATGAAAGTATTACGCGTTTTATTGCAGGAAACCGGGTGAAAGCCTGGCCTGCCCCTCCCCCAAACATCCAACATAGCCCCCCGAAGCGCCATATGAAACGCCGTCCCCTCTTTCGTTTTCTTCCGTCACGACTGTTCCTTCTGATCGCCCCTTTGATTGCGGCATGGCCGCACCAACAGGTGCAAGCGCAGACGAATGGGACTTGGACCAACCTTGCTGGTGGGTCGTGGCCGACGGTGGGGAACTGGTCGGCGAGCACGGTGGCTGCGGGCGTCGGTGCGCTGGCTGATTTCGGGACCTTGAACATCACGGCGAACGCGACGGTGAATCTGGACGGGGCGCGGACGGTGGGGAATCTGCAATTCAGGGACAACACGACTGCGAGCAACGACTGGATTTTGAACACTGGGACGGCTGGGCCGCTGACGCTGGATGTGGCGAGCGGGACGGCAGCGATTACGGTGTTGAACCGAACGGCGACGATTGGCGCGGTGCTGGCTGGGAATGATGGGCTGACGGTTTTGTCGTCGGCGACTGGGACGGTGGGGGGCACGCTGGTGCTGGGTGCGGCGAACACGCTGAGTGGCGGGATCACGTTGGTGGGGGGGATTCTGCAGTTGAACAACAACACTGCGGCGGGTGCGAATACGATCACGATTCAGCCGTCAACGAATACTGGGATTGCGAATCGGTTGGTGGTGAATGGTGGGGTGACGATTACGAATCCGATTGTGATCAACGGTGGGTCACCGGTGGCGGGCAATGGTTTGGTGCAGTCGGCGGGGGCTGGGCGTGCGACGGTGAACGCGCCGATCACGATCAATGCGAATGCGGGCAACGGCGGGCATTTTGTGGGAGCGGGGAGCGAGTTGTTTCTGGGCGGGCAGATTACTTCGAGTGTGGGGGTGACGCAGCGTGCGGGGCGGGTGATCTATGCTGGTGGCGGGACAGGATACAGTTCGCTGGTGGCGTCGGGGACGGTGGTGAATGGTGCGGCGAACGGGATTTCGTCGCTGGCGTCGGTGCAGTTGGGTGGATCTGAAAACTGCACGCTGGATCTGAATGGGTTTGATCAGATGCTGTCGGGGGTGAACTTCGGCAATGGGGGTGCCAACAGTGCATTGACTGGGACGGTGAATCTCGGGGCGCGGACCCTGACGGTGGATGGCGGGTTTGGGGGGACGATCAACACACTGAACACGGGGACTGGGAATGCGCCGCACGCGATCAATGCGACGGCTGGCGGGACCCTGTCGTTCGGGCCATTGCCAGGATTTCTGAATGTGGCGGATTCGGCTGCGTCGGATGATTTGACGATTTCGACGGCGACGGTGAATGCGCCGGGCGGGCTGACGAAGACTGGTTTCGGGACATTGAGCCTGAATGGGGCGCAGGTGCAGGGGCCATTGATCATCAATGCGGGGACACTGGCGGTGGGGCGGTTCAATGCGGGCGGCAGTGCGACGACGACGTCGCTGACACTGGATCCGGGGACGGCGGTGAGTTTCAAGGCGGGTCCTGCGGCGGTGGACACGATCACGGCAGGGACGCTGGTGGCGAGTGGAACGAACGTGAACATCCTGCAGAATGGCGGGATTCTTGCGCCGGGGACGTATCCGTTGATGAGTTATGCGGGTGCGAGTCCGGGGCTGGGCGGATTTCTGCTGCAGCCGTTCGGGCATGCGGATGCGACGCTGGTGGATACTGGATCGGCGATTGCGTTGCGGGTGAATGGGAATGAGGGGCTGCGGTGGACTGGGGCGTTTGACGGGAACTGGGATGAGTTTTCGAACAATTGGAATCTGGCAGTGAGCGGGACGCCTGCGGCGTTTCGTCAGGGGGACGAGGTGACGTTCCCTGATGGGCCGGTGAATACGGCGGTGGCGGTTGGTTCGACGGTGACTGCGGCGCGGATCAACTTCACGAATGGTGGGGCGACGGAGTACAGCGTGAGTGGAGCTGGGTTTGCGGGGCCTGGTGATCTGGTGAAGAGCGGAGCCGGGAAGGTGACGCTAACGAATGCGAACTCGTTTACGGGGCCGGTGGCGTTGAATGGGGGGACGCTGGAGTTGGATCATGATGCGGTTGGCAACGTGGTGTTGAGTGGGACGTCCGGGGTGGCGGTGGCGTCGGGAGCGACGTTGCGGCTGACGCGTGATGATGCTGGTTTCACGTTCAACCGGGTGCTGACTGGATCCGGGACGGTGGTGATCAATCCGCGGACGGCGGGGCCGAACACGACGGCGCTGGCGGCGATCCTTTCGGGTGCGAGCCCTGCGTTTTCGGGGACGATCCGTCTGGAGGCACCGCTGGGTGGAACGTACCGGTTGCAGCAGCCTGCGGCGGCGGCACTGGGGACGGCGGCGATTGAGGTGCAGGACGGTGCGCAATTGTATGCGGCGGGGCAGACTTATAACAATCCGATCAGCATTACCGGGATTGGGTATCAGGATGCGGCTGCGTGGATCGGGTCGCTGCGTATTGAGGGGGCGACGTGGGCTGGTCCTGTGGTGATCAACGGGCCGTCGGCGCGGATTGGCTCGCATGGTGGGACGGGCACGGTGAGTGGTGCGATTTCTGGTGGTGACCTTGAGGCGAACATGACGAACTACAACACGAGCTACACGCTGGTGTTTACGGGTACGAATTCGTATGGAACGACGACGATTGGCGGACAGAACACGCAGACGGCGGGGGTTCCTACGATGCGTTTGAACATTGGGAATGGCGGGACTTCGGGGACGCTGGGGACTGGGGATGTGTTCGTGAACGGTGACGGTGCGAACGGGGTCATCGGGTTTGACCGGAGCAATGGGTACACGCTGCTGCCAGGTCAGGACATTATCGGTGGCGGTGCGAATGTGACGCGGACGTTTGTGGATCTTGACTGCCTTGGGGCCGGGTTCAACGACAACGGGAATCCGATCACGCTGGGTGGCGGGACGACCCTGACTGGCGGGCAGATCCGGGTTGGTCAGGCGCGGGCGAATTCTGTGACGAACTTCACGGGTACGCACACGTCCGGGCAATTGACGGTGGCGGTCGCGAATGGAGCGACGCTGAATTTGAATGCCGGTGCGACGATCAGCACGGGTTACTTCACGACGGGGCAGGCGGCGAACAGCAGTGGGGTGGTGAACCAGGCTGCTGGCACGACGGTGACGGTGGCGGATCAGTTCAGGGTTGGGCACTTCGGGACGGAGACGTCGGTTTACAACATGAATGGGGGAACGCTGACGATGACTGGTGACTCGCCGTTCCAGACGCCATCGACGGCGGCGGGTGGCGGGGCGGGGACGGCTGGAGACAACAACATCAATGCGACGAATCCGGCGACGATTGTGGGTGGGGGGATGTACCTTGGGGTGGATGGCACCGGCATTTTCAATCAGAATGCCGGGACGGTGACGACGAACTGGATCGTGCTGGACAACCGTGGGAACACGGGTGCGGGCGCGAATATGCCGGATGGTGTGGACCGCTATAATCTGAATGGCGGGACGCTGAATGTGCGGAGCACGTGGGGGATTCTGGGGCGGAACACGTCGACGGCGATGGCGTTCAATGGGGGGACCCTGCGGGTGGACAATACGGGGACTGGTACGGGAACCGGTGCGGCGCTGGCGATTCCGGTGGATGTGGATCTGACGGTGGGTGGAGTGGGATCGACGCTGGACACGAATGGTGCGGACAATTCGTTCATTCTGACGAAGGGGATTGCCGGGACCGGGGCGCTGGCCTTTGGTGGTGGTGGGACGGTGACGTTCAGCACGGCTGGGGTGCAGCGAGTGACGCCGGTGATCAGTTCGACTGGCGGGACGAAGATTGCGAAGACGGGAGCTGGGACGACGGTGCTGACGGCGAGTGGGGCGGGGATTACCGGTCCTGTGGAAGTTGTGGCGGGACGATTGGAGCTTCCGAGTGGTTCTGCGCCGGTGTCGGTGACGGTTGGAGCGGGGGCGACGCTGGCTGGCGAGTTCAGCACGCCGTTTTTGAATCTGAATGGCGGCACGCTGTACATCAATCCGAACACGCCGGGCGGGTTGAATGCCGGGACGGTGACTCTGAATGGTGCCAACACGATTGCGCTGACGGCGATTCCTGCGGGGCTGGGGCCGTGGACGGTGTTCAGCTATAGCGGGCGGGTTGGTGCGGGCACGTTGAATGTGGCTGGAGCGGCTGATTTCCGGAATGCGCCGGTGGTGGCGGATACGGGGAGCGCGGTGACCTTGAACATTGCGCCTGGCAAGACGCTGGCGTGGACAGGGGCGGTGAGCGGCGCGTGGAACGTGCGTGGCGCGGCGAACTGGGCGGACACGGCCCCGCCGAATGCGGCGGAGTTGTTCTTCAATGCGGACGCGGTGGTCTTCCCGGATGGGGCGGCGAATCCTGCGGTGACGATTGCGGGGACGCCGAGTCCGCTGGCGGTGCTGTTCAATGCGGCGACGACGAATTACACGCTGACGTCGAGTGCTGGCAATCAGTTGAGCGGGGCAGTGGGGATTTCGAAGTCGGGCGCGGCGACGTTGACGCTGGTGGGGCCGAACCTTCATGACGGGCCGACGGCGATCAGCGGCGGCGTGGTGTCATTGGCTGCGGCGACGAGCCTTGGGAGCGGTGCTCCCGGCAACGGGGTGTCGCTGAGTGGCGGGGGCCGATTGAACTTCACTGCGGCGGCGGATCTGCTGGCGACCCGTGACGTTGAGGTCGGGGCTGGTGGTGGCAGCATTGTGATGACGAACGCGGCGGCGCAGACGGTGAGCCTTCCGGGGAATTTGTCCGGGGCTGGCGATCTGACGCTGGGCAGTGGTGGTGCTGGAGCGCCGACATTTGTGCTTGGTTCGCCGGCGACGGCGGCGAGCGGGTTCAGCGGGAACACCAACGTGAACTCTGCTGGTGGCGGTCTGACGACGGTGCGGTTGGCGAGCAGCGCGGCGATCAATGGCGGGACGGTGACGTTTGCGACGCCGACGACTGGAGCGGCGGGAGCGGCGACGACGCTTGATCTTGCTGGATTCAACGTGCCGGCGACGGCGACCTTGGTGTTCAACAGCCAGATTCTGGGGACGACGTCTTATCGGACGCAGGTGACGGGGTCGGCTGGTGGTGGAGCGATCAACGGTCCGGTGCAGGTGAATGGTGATTCGATCGTGCAGTTCAGCACGAGTGTGAATGATTCCATTACGATCAATGGACCGGTCAGTGAAGGGGCGTCCGGGTTCGGGGCGGCGACGAGTGTGTTCTTCCTCCGAGGCGGTTCGGGTACTGGGACGGTGAATGGGAACATCAATCTTCCACTCGGAACGGTTAGTAAGACGGACGCGGGCACGTGGACGATCAACTCGACTGGCAACAACTGGGCGACCAGTGTGGTGGCGGTGGGGACGCTGCGGATGGGGGCGGCCAACGCGCTGCCATCGGCGCTGACGCTGATCATGGGTCAGAACGACACGAACGCGGCGGTGCTGAATCTGAACGGGTTCAATCAGACTGTGGGGAGCCTGCAATCGAATCCGGCGACGGGGACGAATGCGAACAGCAAGTCGATCACCTCGGCGACGCCGGCGACCCTGACGATCAATCAGGGGATCAGCACATCTTATGCGGGTCAGGTGACCGGAGCGATGTCGCTGGTGAAGAACGGGTTCGGGTCGCTGACGCTGGCGAACGGTGCCAGCAACTACACCGGATCGGTGGCGGTGAACGAAGGCCTGGTGGATGTGACCGGGCAGAACGGCGCGCTGGGCAGCAACAACACGGCGGGCCGTGTGATCACGGTTGGCAGCGGTGCGGAGGTTCGGTTCAGCATCAACAACGTGTTCGGGAATGGAGTAGGCAACGCGAACCTGCCATCGCTGGTGGTGAATGGCGGGACGGTGAGTGCGACTCGGTACAACACGATTGGGGCGATCACGCTGAACGGCGCGACCCTGACGCAATCGGCATCTGACGGTGGTGGTTATGAAGGGTACCAGTTCAAGGGAGCGGTGACGGCGGGTGGATCCGGGCCATCGTTCATCACGAGCACGAACGGGAAGGCGAATCACCTTGATGCGGCGACGGTGTTCACGGTTGCGGATGCGACTGGGAGTTTTGCGGCGGATCTGGTGATTGACACGGTGCTGCGGAATCAGTCGGCTGACTTCGGCAGTGGTGTTGGGAGCCTTGTGAAGGCTGGTGCTGGCACACTGCTGCTGGGTGGTGGTGCGGCGCACAGTTACACTGGAGCGACGACGGTGAATGCGGGGGTGCTGGAGCTGGGTGGTTCGCTGGCGGCGAGTCCGGTGACGGTGAATTCCGGTGGCACGTTGTCTGGCAATGGCAGTGCGACTGCGGCAGCGGTGGTGAATGCGGGCGGTACGATTGCTCCTGGCAGTGGAGCGGCGACGCTGAGCTTCGGTGGGAATCTGACGCTGGCATCGGGATCGAGCTATGCGGCTGAGATCTACGGAGCTGGGGCATCGGACAAACTGGCGGTGACTGGTGCGCTGAGTGCCGGGGGGACGGTCCGGGTGAGCCTTGTGGGGTATACGCCGGTGCTTGGCGACGTGTTTGATCTGGCGGATGCGTCAGCGATTACAGGAGCGACTGCGTTTGACTTCTCGGCGGCGCCGCTGGGGGCTGGGTTGAGCTGGGACACGGCGCAGTTTGCGACGGACGGGACGGTCCGGGTGGTATCCGGGAGTGGTGATGCGTTCAACGCGTGGGCTTCGGCGCTTGGGGTGACGGGCGGCAAGGGAGGGGATGACGACGGTGACGGCGTGATCAACCTGCTTGAGTTCGCGACGAACAGCGATCCGAAGTCTGGCGGGTCGGTGGCGCGTGCGTACGGCAATGTGAACACGATTGGCGGGCAGCAGGCGCTGACGATCACGGTGGCGACGCGCAAGGGGGCGACCTTTGCGGCGAGCGGGAACCGTCAGAATGCGGTGCGTGACAACGTGGTTTACTCGGTCGAAGCGGCGAATGACGTGACGGCATGGGGTGAAGTGGGGGTGACGGAGTTGAATGCGACCGACTCTGCGGCGGTGCAGGGGACGCTGACGCTGCCGGTGCTGGGAGCGGACTGGGAATGGCATTCGTTCCGGACAGAGGGTTCGACGGTTGGGGACATTTCGGACATTGTCCGTCTGAAGGTGTCTGCGCAGCCCTGATTGGCTGAGAGATAGTTGATGCCGGTGCCATCGCGATTTGCGGTGGCACCGGCTTTTTTATGCCGTGATTGGGAAGGTGTGAACTTGCGAGCGATGGATTCGAGTTGTTATGGTGTGGTGATGGTGTCGGCGCTGCTGCTGGCCGGGGGAGTGGTGAGGGCGGCGGAATTGGAATCGGAGGAGTTGTTTGGAGCGAAGCATGCGAAGCTGGATTCGCTAGCGACTGGGGCGTGGTGGGAGAAGCGTGCGGGCGGGATGAATCCGCCGCCGTCGATGGAGGTGGCGCGGGACGAGGTGGTGGCGTTTGCGGTGTACACGCAGGATCGCGGGGTATTGAAGATGACGGCGCAGTTGTATCCGCTGAAGCCTGGGGAGGCGCGAGAAGCTAGGCTTGAGGTGGAGCGGGATGGTGGTTGGGTGGAGGTGGCGCGTGCGGCGGTGGTGTATCCGGGTTGGAGTGCGCATTTCCGTGTGGAGGGGTGGGATGCGGGGCGGGACGCGGCGTACCGGGTGCGGCATGGTGAGGCGGCGGTTTTCAGCGGGCGGATCCGGCGGGATCCTGTGGAGAAGGCGGAGATCACGGTGGCGAGCCTGTCGTGCAATTCGAGCCGGACGACGGGGGCGCGGCCTGAGATCATCGAGCGGCTGCGGAGGCAGGATCCGGATCTGTTATTCTTTGCGGGGGACCAGACGTATCGGCACACGGAGCATACGGCGGGGTGGATTGAATTCGGGCTGCAGTTCCGGGACGTGTTGAGGGACCGACCGGTGGTGACGATTCCGGATGATCACGATGTAGGGCATCCTAACATGTGGGGTGAGAACGGGAAGGAGTCGGTGCACCCTGCGGGGGCGGATGGCGGGTACATGTTTCCGCCGGCGTATGTGAATCTGGTGCAGCGGCAGCAGACGTGGCATTTGCCGGATCCGGTGGATCCAGCGCCTGTGGAGCGTGGGATTACGGTGTATTTCACGAGGTTGCGGGTTGGGGGGATTGATTTTGCGATTCTGGAGGACCGGAAGTTCAAGAGCGGGCCGAAGGGGAAGATTCCGCAGTTAGGACCGCGGCCGGATCACATCAATGATCCGGGGTATGATCCGCGGACGATTGATCTGCCGGGGCTGGAGTTGCTAGGGGAGAGGCAGCACCGGTTTCTGAGGGAGTGGGGTGAGGATTGGGGCGGGGCGCAGCTGAAGTGCGTGCTGTCGCAGACGGCGTTCTGCGGGGCGGTGCACATGCATGGGAAGGAAGACGAGCGGTTGCTGGCGGATCTGGATTGCAATGGGTGGCCGCAGACGCAGAGGAATCGGGCGCTGGCGGAAATCCGGCGGGCGGGGGCGGTGCATTTGTGCGGGGACCAGCATCTTGGGGTGCTGGTGCGGCATGGGATTGAGGATTGGGGAGACGGGCCGTATGCGTTCACGAGTCCGGCGCTGGTGAACACGATCTACGGGCGGTGGTGGCATCCGGCGGACGAGAAGGCGGGGCCGAATGCGGTGACGGGGAGTCCGTTGCCGTGGACTGGGGATTACCGGGACGGGTTAGGAAATCGGATCAGCATGCTGGCTTATGCGAACCCAGGGAAGATCGCGGATGAGAAGCAGCGAGCGGACGGGTATGGGCTGGTGAGGTTCAACAAGGAGAAGGGGACGGTGACGTTCGAGTGCTGGCCGCGGTTTGGGGAGGGGCAGTTTCCGGGTTGGCCCGTGACGGTGCCGATGGGGGCGAATGACGGGCGGAAGCCGAAGGGGTGGCTGCCGAAGCTGGTGATTTCGGGTGCTGAGACGGCGGTGGTGCAGGTGGTGGACGAGGGGAGCGGGGAGGTTCTTTACACGAGGCGGGTGCGGGGGCCGGAGTTCAGGCCGCCGGTTTTTGGGGGGTGGAGGCACACGATTCGGGTGGGGCGGGACCGGCCGGATGGGCCGAGTTTTTCTGGTGTGGGGGTGGATTTGAGCGGTGTTGGGGAGAAGATAGAAGTGCGGCTTTGAAGGGGGGGAGCGGGCTGGGGTGTAAAATCCTGAATTTTTCCCGTTACAAACGGTTGCTCTCGTCCTAATCTCCCGACCCCTATCCAGGGGAAACACCTATGCGCACCGGACCAGACGCCGCCACCACAGCGAAGTCACTTTACCGATGGAACCGCCGACCTCAGGCGGCTCTATCGCTTGCGTTTGCAGCCGGGATGCTATGGAGCGGGCCGATGGTGGGGAGTGTGGATGCAGCGCCGACGGCGGCGTCCGAGGCTCTGCGGCGTGAGGCGCAGGCGGCGCGGGCGCGGGAGTTGATGGCAGAGGGTGATGCGTTGGTGAGTGCCGGGAATGACGGGGATGCCTTGCAGAAGTTTCGGGAAGCGGTGGCGGCATTGCCGTCCGGGGCGACGGCGGTGAGGGAATTGCGGGCGGCGGCGACGAAGCGGTTTGGTGATGCGGCGACGCGGCATGCGGAGACGCTGGCGACGCGTGGGGAGTATGAGAAGGCGGCGGCGTTGTTGAATGAGACGCTGACGGAGGGGATGGATCCGTCGTCGGAGGCGGCGAAGGCTTTGAAGGAAGATTTGAAGGATCCGGATCAGTATAATCCGGCGCTGACGCCGAGGCATGCCGAGAGCGTGGACAAAGTGCGGCAGTTGCTGCGGTTGGCGGGTGGGCACCGTGACATTGGGGATTACCGTGCGGCGAAGGCGGCGTACAATCAGGTGCTGGCGGTTGATGAGACGAACGTGGCGGCGCGGCGCGGGTTGGAAGAGGTGGAGCGGTACATTTCGAATCACCTGAGGTCCGAGCGGGATTACACGCGGGTGAAGATGCTGAATGAAGTGGAGCGGCAGTGGGAGACGGCGGTGCCGGTGCGGGCGGTGGTGCCAGGGGTGGGGAAAGTATCGGGGCCTGAGGCGTATGTTTCTCAGAGTTCGGTGGCGATCAAACTGGATGCGCTGAGGATTCCGCGGTTCAGTGTCTCGGATCTGCCGGTGTCGGACGCGCTGACGTACTTGGCGCGGAAGTCAGCGGAAGCGGATGCGGTGTCGCCGGACGAGAACAGCCGCGGGGTGAATATTGTTTGGAATGCGGGGACGAAGGCGGCGGGGGATATCAAGTCGGTGACGCTGGATTTGCGGAATGTGACGGTGCGTGATGCGCTGCGGTCGATCTGCGAGGTGACGGACACGAGGTTCCGGGTGGATGCGTCGGCGGTGGTGGTGTATGCGACGGGTGGAGGCGGGATGACGACGCGGCAGTTCCGGGTGCCGCCTGGGTTTTTGAACACGACGCCGGCAGCGGCGGAGACGGCTGCGGCGGGTGATCCGTTTGCTGGGTCTGCGGCGACGGCGGACAGCAGTCGGCCGAGGTTGCGGAGGCTAGGGGCGGCGGAGTTTCTGACGCGTGCTGGGGTGCCGTTTCCGGAAGGGGCGTCGGCGTCGTACAACCCGACGCAGAACATGCTGACGGTGACGAATACGGAGGAGGGGTTGGATCTGGTGGCGAGCCTGACGGACGGGTTGGTGGCGACGGAGCAGAAGCAGGTGGTGATCAAGGTGACGCAGTTGCAGTGCGCGCAGACGAATCTGCGGGAGCTGGGATTTGACTGGTTTCTGGAGCCATCGCAGGTGGGGAGCAGCGGGATGTTTGCGGCTGGCGGGACGGCGG
>JAIXPK010000455.1 GCA_027486335.1 Verrucomicrobiaceae bacterium
ATGCCGCCGTGCTGGTCCCATGGGTTGGGGGCGTTGCCGCCGCCGATGTTGTAGGAGAGACAGGAGAGTTCGACGAAGCGGACCCCGCGTTCGACGAGACGGCGGGCGAGGAGACACTGGCGGCCGTAGGCGGCGGTTTTGGGGTCGGGGTCGTCGAGGGCGTAGAGCTGCTTAGTGGGTTCGGATTCGCCGCGGAGGTCGCAGAGATCGGGGACGGCGGCCTGCATGCGCCATGCGAGTTCAGCGTTGGCGATGGCGGCGTCGATCTGGGAATCGCCGGGGGCGTTAGTGGCGGCGAACTGGCGGTCCATGGAGCTGACGAAGTCGAGCCGGGAGCGCTGGAGGGAGGCGGGTTCGCGGGGTTTGATGTTAGCGACGGGTTCGCCGTCGTCGGCGTTGATGAAGGAAGCCTGGTGGATGGCTGGGAGGAAGCCATTGCCGAAGAGGCCAGCGCCGCCGTGGGGGACGGTGCTGTCGCCGGATTTGAGGACGACGAAGCTGGGGAGGTTATCGGCGGTGCTGCCGAGACCGTAGCTGGTCCATGCGCCGGCGCTGGGGTAGCCGAGGAACGGGAAGCCGCTGTGCATGAAGAAGTTGCCCTGAGCGTGCTCACTGAATTTGGCGGTCATGCTGCGGATGACGCAGAGGTCGTCGGCGAGAGCGCCGATATTGGGGAAGAGGTCGCTGATTTCGGTGCCGGACTGGCCGCGTGGTTTGTAGGCCCAGTGGGAGGGTTGGATGGTGCCGTTCTGATTGAATTGTGTGCGCTGGACGGCGACGGGCATGGGTTGGCCGGCGCGTTTGATGAGTTCAGGTTTGGGGTCGAAGGAATCGACGTGGGAGAAGCCGCCTGACATGTAGCAGAAGATGACGCTTCTGGCGCGAGGGCGGAAGAGGGGCGTGCGTGGAGCGGCCTGGGCGAGACCGGCGAGGGCGGTGAGGCCGAAGCCGCAGGAGAGCCGGGAGAGGAGCTGGCGGCGCGAGAGGATCATGCTTGTGGGGATGGTCCTTGAGGAACGGTGGGTGCGCAAGTCCCGGGAGGGGCCGGAGGTGCGGTCAGGAGTAGATGAGGAACGGCTGGCGTGCGGCGGCGAAGGAGCGGGCGTAGGATTGGAAGCCGGCGATGATGCGGTTGGCTGGGGTGCGGGAGTTGAGGGCGAGCCAGAGATTGTCGGAGCCCCAGACCTTGTGGAAGAGCGTGCGGGTATCGCCGGTGGACTGGCGGAGGGGAAGACCGTTGCTGCGGCGGACGACTTCCGAGGTGAGGATGACGGCGAGGGCGATGAGGTCGGTGCTGCCGCGCGGGTCGATGGAGAGACGGACCCCGGCGAAGCCTGGTTTCTTCTGACTGTGATAGGGGTGGAAGCGGACCCCGGGGAGACGGAGGGCGGAGAGGTCGGCGGCGAAGCGGTGGGGGTCGATGCCTTTTCCGCCGGCGAACTCGAAGGGATGGGGTGTGCCGATGCCGATGTCGACCCCGTCGAGACCGCCGAGGATGCCGGTGGCGGCGTAGTAGAGCGGCGATTCCGGGTGAGGGATGTTAGGAGACGTTGGCGTCCAGCGGAGCCCGGTATCGCGCCAGACCATGGAGCGTTTCCAGCCGTGCATGGGGACGACGCGGAGGGCGGGGCGGGCTTTCCACCAGCCGCGGGCGTTGCCCATGCGGGCGAGTTCGCCGGCGGTCATGCCGTGGAGGTAGGGGACGGGGATCTGGCCGACGAAGGATTTCCAGCGAGGGTTGAGAGGAGGGCCCTGGACCCGGTTGCCGCCGATGGGGTTAGGGCGGTCGAGGACCATGAAGCCGCGGCGGTTTTCGGCGCAGGCCTCCATGGCGAGGGCCATGGTGCTGATGTAAGTGTAGGATCGGCTGCCGATGTCCTGTAGGTCGAAGAGGACGACATCGACATTAGCGAGCATGCGGGGTGAAGGCTTACGGGTATCGCCGTAGAGGGACCATGCGGTGAGGCCGGTGAGCGGGTCGCGTCGGCTTTGGACTTTGAAGCCGGCGGGTTCGCGGCCGTCGAGCCCGTGTTCCGGGGTGAAGAGCGTGGTGAGGTTGCGGCCGAGGGCGCGCTGGAGGACGACGCGTGAGGGGACCCCGCGGCTGTTGACGGACGTCTGGTTGGTGATGAGGCCGACCCGTTGATTGCGGAGGGCGGCGAAGCCTGAGGCGGCGAGGACATCGATGCCGAGGGCGAAGCCTGAGGAGCCGGGGAGGGCGAGGCGTGAGCCGGTGGAGGAGCAGGAGGCTAGGGCAGCGGCGAGGGCGGGCGGGAGGAGGTGGAGGAAGTTGCGCCGGTGCACGGAGAGGAGGGGAGAGCGGATCAGTCGATGGAGACTGAGGAACCGGGGAGGGCTTTCTGGAGGGATTTGGCTCCGTCTGCGGAGACGCGGGATTTCCAGAAGTGGACCTGTTTGAGTTTGCGGAGAGATTGGAGAGTGGCGAGGGCGGCGTCGGAGACCTGAGTGCTGTGGGCGTTGAGGGAGTCGAGGTTGACGAGCCCTTTGAGACTGGCGATGCCGGCGTCGGTGACGGAGGTGCCGCCGATGGAGAGCCTTGTGAGCTTGGTGAAGGTACCGATGGTCGCCATGGAGGCGTCGGTGATTTTGGTGTTAGAGAGGTCGAGATCGGTGATATTGCCGGCGAGCGGTTTGAGGAGATCGACGGTTTTGTCGGTGATGGTGGAGGTGTTGGCGACGAACTCGATGCGGAGGAGCTTGCTATCGGTGGAGACCGGGCCGACGACGGCTCCTAGGTCGGCGATTTTCTTGAGGACATCGGCGGGGGCCTCGGTGACGCCGGCGGCGAGCGGGTCGGCGGTGCGTTTGGCTGGGGAGCCTGGGGCGGTGGCGGCGGTGGTGGCGGCGTCGGAGCCTTTCCAGTCGCCGAATTTGGCGCCTTCGAGGATCCAGTTTTTGACGATTTCGGTTTCTGCGAAGGTGAGGGGTTTGCCTTTACCTTTTGGGGGCATGGCGTCCTCGTGTTCCTGGGGGAGGAGGACGCGCTGGTAGACGAGGCTTTTGTCAGGGTCGCCGGGTTCGATGCCAGCGCCGCCGCTGCCGCCTTTGAGGAGATGGGAGGGGGCGTCCATGCGGAGACCGCCTTTGGGGTTCTGGACCTTGCCGGAGGAATCCTTCTGGGGTGCTTTATGGCATTCTGCGCAGGCCTTTCCGAGGACGGGGAGGACCTGGGTGCGGAAATTGATTTCTGCGGTGGCCGGGAGGGAAGCGGCTAGGAAGAGGGAGGGCAGGGAGAAGCGGAGCATGGCGAGGGAGCGTGTGGGAGCGCCGGTCCCCTTGGGTGAAGGGGACGGAGATTGATAGGCGGGGAGGCGGGAGACCGCGGGTGTCAGGAGAAGAGCGCGGTGATGGGCTTGCCCTTGTCGGCGATGGTGAAGGGACGGCCGGATGGGGAGACGACGACCTGGTCGACGGGGAGCCCGAGGGCATAGCCGATGGTGGCATTGAGGTCCTGAGGGGTGGTGAGGCCTTCGACGACCTTGGCTCCCTTGTCGTCTTTTTTGCCGTAGAACGTGCCGCCGTGGACACCGCCGCCGGCCATGAGGCAGGAGAACGCCTGAGGGAAGTGGTCGCGACCGTCCTGGTGTTCGCCGATGATTTCTGGGGTGCGGCCGAATTCGGTGCCGAGGACGACGAGGGTGTCGTTGAGCATACCGCGGCGGTGGAGGTCCTTGAGGAGAGCGGCGAGCCCGTCGTCGAGGTCCTTGGCGCGGGCGGGGACGGCGGTGAAGTTATCGTAGTGAGTATCCCAGCCTCCGAGGGTGACCTGGACGAAGCGGACCCCGTGTTCGACGAGACGGCGGGCGAGGAGACAGCCCTGACCGAAACGGGATTTGCCGTAAAGTTCCTGCATTTCGGTGGGTTCCTTGGCGATGTCGAAGCCTTTGAGGTCTTCGCAGCGCATGAGGCGGAGGGCGTCGGAGTAGAGATTGTTGTGCTCGCGGATGGAGGGATTATTGACGAGCGTGTGGAACTGCTTGTTCATGGAGTCGGCGAGTTTGAGCCGTTTTTCGAAATCGGCTTCGCTGACGGAGTTGGGGCGCATGCTGTCCTGGAGCCCCTGGCCGGGTTCGCCGATGGGGACGCCGGAGTATTTGGCGCCCATGAAGCCGCCGGCGGCCTGGTTGGGGTCGGTGCTGATGGCGACGTAGCCGGGGAGGTTGGAATTGCGTTTACCGGCGAGGCGGACGACCCATGAGCCGAGGGCTGGGTGGACGATGGTACCGCGCATGATGTAGCTGCGGGTCATGAGGTACTGGCCTTGTTCGTGAGCGCCCTGGGTGGTGTTCATGCCGTTGAGCAGGGCGATGTGGTGCATCTGCTGAGCGGTTTTCGGCAGATTAGCGGAGAGCTGCATGCCGGTGGCGCTGGTGGAGATGGCTTCGGTTTTGCCGAGGACATCCTTTTTCTTGCCCATGACGTCGAGGGTGTCGAGGTGGCTCATGCCGCCGGACATCATGAGGAAGATGACGCTTTTGGCGGCGCGGGGGCGATTGGGGACGAAGTCAGCGCCGTGGGCGACGGTGGGGCCGGTGAGCGGGAGGAGAGAGACGCCGAGGGCGGATTTGGCGAGACTCGTGAGGAGCTGCCGGCGGGAGAGTTCGTCTGGCTGGTTAGGGATCATCGGAGCGGAAGGTGTGGGTTTATGAGGCGTGGTTGGTGCCAGCGGTCAGAGGATGAAGATGAACTCGTTGGAGTTGAGGAGGGCGTAGAGGATGTTCTTGATGCCCTCGCGGCCTTTTTTAGCTTCGGGGAGGAGGAGGTCGAGTTCGGCCGGGGTTGGGTAGCGTGTGAGGATGGCGAGGAAGGCGGCCTTGACCTTGTCTTCGGGGGAAGCGGCGGCGTCGATGGCTTTGTAGACGACGGCTTTGGATTCGGCGACGATGTTCTTTTCGACGTGGCCGTTGATGAGGGAGAGGATTTGAGTGACGTCGGATTCGCTGGAGCCGCCTTCGATGACCTCGCGGCTGGACTGGCCGAATTTGCGGAGGAAGTGTTCTGGCGGGGTTGGGGCGGAGAGTTCCGAGGCGCGGATGAGATCGTTGCTGTAGCCGGACCAGCGAGCGGCGTCTTTGGACGTGGAGGCGGCTGCGGGGTCTTTGGCGGACATCATGCTGTCCATCATCATCATGGAGTCGCCGCCTTTGGTGGCCGGGGTGTAGGTGACGACCTTATCGACCCATGCGGAGATTTCGGCGGGTTTGAAGTTGATGACCTCTTTGTAGACGTCGTAGACCGTGCGGCCGAGATTGCGGCCGCCGACGACGGCGGAGGGGCTGAGGGCGTTGCCTTTGCGGTAGTCGATGTCAGGGACGACGAGCGTGGCCATGGAGTCCCAGACTTGTTCGGCGTTCATGCGGCGGACGGCGCGGCCGTGGAAAGTGTAGGGCATGCGCGGGTCGACTGGATTGCCGTTGGTGCCGAGGGCGTAGGTACGGGTATTGAAGAGGACCTTCTGGAAGGCTTTGAGGTCGAAGTTGGATTCGCGGAGGATGGACTGGAGGTAGTCCATGACGGCTGGGTTGCTGATGACCGTGCCGGGGGTGTCGCGGGTGCCTTCGATGAATTTGTCGACTGGTTCGAAGAGACCGATGCCCATGACGCGTTTCCACATCCGGTTGGCGATGAGCATGGAGAAGCGCGGGTTGGCTGGGTCGGTGACCCATTTGGCGAATTTCTCGCGGCCGTCGTCGATCGGTTTTGGCGAGCCGTTGCGGGCGCCAGGGAAGAGGGATTTGGCTTTGACGAGTTCGTCTGGTTTGCCGCCCTTGCCTTTGAAGTCCATGGGGAGCTTGATGACCCCGTCGCCGCCGCCGGCGACGCCGAAGTCATAGATGTTATCCATGAGCCAGCGGTAGATCTCGCGTTTTTTGGCGTCGGGGTTTTCGTTTTTCCCGTTGTACTGCTCGTTGACGAATTTTTTGCGTTCGTCGCCCGAGCCGGTGTTCATGCCGTGGGTGAAGGCGGCCATTTCGTAGAAGTCCGTCTGTTTCCACTTATCGTAGGGGTGGTCGTGGCACTGGGCGCACTCGATGTGGGTACCGAGGAAGATGCGCGTGGTGTTGGCCATGTTGTCGAGGGGCATGCCGCGGTCGCGTTCGAAGTAGCCGACGGCACCTTTGCCTTCTTCCCAGCCGCCGCCGGAGGAGGTGAGGAGTTCGGCGGTCATTTTGTCCCACGATTTGTTGGAGGCGGCGCTTTCGCGGATCCAGCGGAGGTAGGGGACGCCGGAGCGGGTGCCGTCGCCGAGGCGGGAGGTGGCGCGGAAGAGGTCGCAGAAGTAGTTGTACATCTGGCTGACGTAGCCTTCCGAGTTGAGGAGTTTTTCGACGAGCTTCTCGCGTTTGTCTGGGGCGGAGTCGTCGAGGAAGGCCTTGGCTTCGGAGTAGGAAGGGATGCGGCCGGTGGCGTCGAGGTAGACGCGGCGGAGCCAGCGGGAGTCGTCGGCGGGGGCGACAGCGGAGACCTTGGCTTTCTGGAAGCCTGTGCCGATGCGTTTATCGATTTCTGCGGCGGCTTTTTTGATCCATGCGGGGTCGTTGCCGAGGTCAGCTTCCTTGCGTGCGAGTTGGGCGGAAGCGGAGGAGACGAGAGCGGCGGAGAGGAGGCCGAGGCAGGAGCGGAGGGGGAGGGAGATCCTGATCATGGTGGGTGGTTTAGGCAGGGAACGATTGAAGCTGGTGTTAAATTGGAGGAAAAAGTGTGAAACCGCATCAAAAAAGTGCGGGGTGGGTGGAAATGGGGGAAGAGATGGAAGGTGGGAGTTTCTCTTGCATGAGGGGCGGAGGCGGTGGAAGGCCGTGAGGCATGGCACTGGAAAACATCGTCAAGGTCAGCGGCAAAGCTGTTTATGTCCCGGGAAGTGATATTGATACGGACCGGATTATTCCGGCGCGGTTCATGAAGTGCGTGACGTTTGACGGGCTGGGTGAGTATTTGTTTTACGATGTGAGGAAGCATGCGGACGGGACGGACAAGGAGCATCCGTTGAATGAGGAGCGCTTCAAGGGGGCGACGATTCTGCTGGCGGGGGTGAATTTCGGGTGTGGGAGTTCGCGGGAGCATGCGCCGCAGGCGATTTACCGGTATGGGTTCCGGGCGGTGGTGGCGGAGAGTTTCGCGGAGATTTTCTTCGGGAACTGCACGACCCTTGGGATTCCGTGTGCGGTGGCTGGTGCTGCGGATATGGCGCGGTTGCGTGCGGCGGTGGAGGTGAATCCTGGGTTGGAGGTGACGATTGATGTGGTGGGGCGGCGGATTGAGTATGGTGGCGAGGGGTTTGCGGTGACGATTCCGGAGTCGGCGCGTGAGGCGCTGGTGAGCGGGCACTGGGATGCGATTGCGGATCTGATTGAGGGTCTGCCGGCGGTGGAGACGACGGCTGGGGCGCTGGCGTATATGGCGCGTTGAAAGGCGGGAAGCTGACGGACCGTGTTGGAGTATCCCCCTTTTTGAGCAGCCATGGCATTTTTCCGCAAATTCTCTCTCGGCAACTTTGGTGAGAAGAAGAAAGACATGCCTGAGGGGCAGTGGCGGCAGTGTGGCGGGTGCAAGGCGATGCTGCACGAGCTTGAGTTGTCGGGGAACCTGCAGGTGTGTCCGAAGTGCGGGCACCATCATCCATTGGACAGCGGGTCACGGGTGGCGTCGCTGATTGACGGGGGGACGTGGGAGCCGATGGACGAGGGGTTGCGGACGGAGAACCCGTTGGGGTTCAAGGCGTACAAGGAGAAGGTGGAAGCGAATGTGAAGAAGACGGGGATCAACGAGGCGATTGTGACGGGTCGCGGGTTGTTGAAGCGGCATCCGGTGACGCTTGGGGTGATGGATTTCCGGTTTCAGGGTGCGAGCATGGGCAGTGTGGTGGGTGAGAAGGTGACGCGGGCGATTGAGACGGCGACGATGGAGCGGAGAGCGTGTGTGATTGTTTCGGCGTCTGGCGGGGCGCGGATGCACGAGGGGATTCTGAGCCTGATGCAGATGGCGAAGACGAGCGGGGCGCTGGCGCTGCATCATGAGGCTGGGTTGCCGTTTATTTCGATCCTGACGCATCCGACGTTTGGTGGGACGACGGCGAGTTTTGCGACGCTGGGGGATTTGATTCTGGCGGAGCCGAAGAGCATCATTGGGTTTGCTGGGCCGGTGGTGATCCGGGAGACGACGCATCAGAAGTTGCCGCCGGGTTTTCAGACGGCGGAGTTCATGCTGGAGCACGGGTTGGTGGATCGGATTGTGGATCGGCATGCGTTGCGGGACATGCTGGGGCAGTTTCTGGGGTATCTGATGCCGGCGCTGCCGCCGGAGCCGGAGCCTGTGACGGGGAGTGTTGGGGAAGAGGCTGCGGTGGAGGTGTGAGGTGAATGCAGAGACAGAGATTTCCGGTGAGAGTTGTGAGGACGGGGCGTGCCGGTTTGGGGCGGGAGAGAGATTCCGAGTGTTGTCGGATCTGCATCTGGGGCACGATCAGAGTGTGATCCGGAAGGTGGGGGATTTGCGGCCGTTGCTAGGGGGAGGCGGAACCGTGGTGTTCAACGGGGACACATTTGAGGAGCGAGCGCCGTGTTATCGGGAGAAGTCGGGGGCGATGCTGGCGGAGTTGATGGAGTTGTGCCGGGAGGAGGGGGTGAGGCCGGTGATGGTGAATGGGAATCATGATCCGGAGCGATGGGGTCGGGATGCGGTGGATGCGGCTGGCGGGCGGATGTATGTGACGCACGGGCACGTGCTGCTGCGACTGGTGTCGCCGTGGAGCAGCAAGCTGCGGGGGTGTCGCGCGGAGATTGAGGCGATGCTGGCGGCGGCGGGCGAGTGGGAGCGGTTGACGTTAGGGGAGCGGTATGCGCTGACGCGGTCGGTTTGCCTGCGGATGCCGCCGTCGGAGACCCGGCAGGGGAGTCAGAGCGTTGCGGCGAAGGTGGGATTGCTGGTTAGGGAGGTGTGGCCGCCGACGCGGCCGTGGGAGGTGATGAAGGTGTGGGCGGGGTTGCCGCGGCTGGCGTCGGAATTTGCGGGGAAGTACCGACCGGGAGCGAAGGCGGTGGTGTTCGGGCACACACATCGTGCGGCGTTGTGGCGGCGGGGCGGGAGGTGGCTGGTGAACACGGGAGGGTTTGTGACGTTCAGTCGGCCGTGGCGGGTGACGTGGGACGGGGAGGGGATGGTGATTGAGCGGATTCGGGAGAAGGGTGGGGCGTTTGGGGTGGAGGGGAAGCGGGTGGTTGCGCTGGGGTGACGGAATGGGAGAAGGAATCGGCGTGCGGGGTGCGCCCGGGGAATCTGCGATTGCGTATCAAGAAGGAACGAGCGTTTCCGCAGAAGACATGATCCGAAAAACTAAAATCATCGCGACCCTTGGGCCAGGCACCCAGACATTAGAGAAGATCGTAGCGCTGCTGCGAGCCGGGGCGGGGATTTTCCGGCTGAACATGAGTCATGCGGAGGCCGCGTGGTGCCGTGCGGTGACGGCGACGGTCCGGGAGGCGAGTGGGCATACGGGGATTGATGCGGCGGTGCTGATGGATTTGAAGGGTCCGACGATTCGGACGGGGGATCTGGCGGTGTCGGTGATGCTGAAGAAGGGGGATCAGGTGGAGTTCACGTTGTCGGGGGCGGCGGCGACCTTGCCGGTGTCGACGAGTGTGAATTATCCCGGGTTGTATGCGGATGTGAAGAAGGGGGACACGGTGCTGGTGGACAACGGGATGCTGCACATGAAGGTACTGGAGACCGGGCCGGAGCGGCTGATTTGCTCTGTGCTGACGGAGGGGAAACTGGGGTCTCGGAGGCACATCAATCTGCCGGGGATTCGGGTGAATCTGCCGCCGCTGACGGACCGGGACCGGAGTGACATAGCGCTGGGGAAGGAGATTGGGGTGGACTGGGTGGCGATGAGTTTTGTGCGTGACGGGAGCCATCTGCAGCTGCTGAGGAAGGAGTTGGCTGCGGCTGGGTTGGAGGCGAAGGTGATGGCGAAGATTGAGGATCAGCAGGCGGTGGCGAATCTGGATGGGATCATTGATGCGGCGGATGCGGTGATGGTGGCGCGCGGGGATCTTGGGATAGAGGTGCACATGGAGGAGTTGCCGGTGGTGCAGAAGCGGATCGTGAGCCGGTGCATTCACCGTGGGAAGCCGGTGGTGGTGGCGACGCACATGCTGGAGAGCATGGTGACGAATCCTGTGCCGACGCGCGCGGAGGTGACGGATGTGGCGAATGCGGTGATGGAGGAAGCGGATGCGATCATGCTGAGCGGGGAGACGAGTACTGGGGCGTATCCGGTGGATTGTGTGGAGGTGATGGATCGGATAGCGCGGCGGATGGAGGCGTGGGATCACACGCCGAGTCTGGCGAATCATGCGGCGATCACGAATGAGAAGCAGCGGATTGTGCGTGCGGCGGTGGATCTGGCGGATCGGATTGAAGGGGCGTCGATCATTGTGTTCACGCAGCGCGGCGTGCTGGCGGGGTATGCGGCGTGGTTCCGGCCGCAGAAGGCACCGGTGTTTGCGGTGTGTCAGACCACGGCGGTGGCGCGGCCGCTGCATTTACTGAGGGCGGTGCATCCTGTGGTGATGCCGTTTGATCCGGCGCAGCGGGAGGCGTCGACAGCGGCGGCGGTGGCGTTGCTGAAGTCGCGGCGGTTGCTGCGGGACGGTGGGACGGTGGTGATCATCAGCGACATTCTGGCGGAGGAGGCGGCGATGGATTCGATCATGGTGCGGAAGGCGTGAGGCGGCCTAAATTCCTGTGAAAAAATGCTTTCCGTGGCGGGTGTAGGCGTGGTAAGTGCTTGTATTACCGGGATGGGATATCCATTGCGGGTGCCTTCACGACCATGAAAAAAGCCTGTTTCCTGACGCTGATTGCTGCTGCGGCACTGACACCGATGACGAGTCGGGGGCAGAGTGCAGGACCTGTGATCGGGTACTACAAGGTGGATGTTCCTGCCGGTCAATCGGCGTGGGTGTGTGGATTGGTGACGATGACGGAGTTTCAGGCGCAGGCGACATCGGTGGCTCCGGGAGTGCCGCTGGCGGATGGGACGCCGACGTCTGTGATCACGCAGTCGGCGGCGAATTGGTCGTCACCGTTTCCGCTGCATTACGTGGAGATTCTGAGTGCGGGGTCGGCGCAGGGGGCGGTGCTGGACATTATTGGGAGTACGGCGACGACGGTGCGGGTGCGTGGCGCGATTTCGGGGACGCCGGTATTCTGCATTCGGAAGCACGCGACGCTGGGGGCGATTTTCAAGGGCTTGGGAGGGATGGTGGAGTTTCAGGATTCGCTGACCTTGTATAACTCGGACAATTCGCTGAGTTCATATTTTCCTGCGGGCGGTGGGAACTGGGTGGCGGAGGATTTTTTCACGCCGGCGAATGACACGGTGATTTATCCAGGGCAGGGATTTATTCTGTCGTCGACGCCTGACACGGTGATTACGATTGGTGGTGGGGAGGTGGCGTATGTGAAGAGCGGGCCGACTCAGGTGCCGTTGTACCGCGGGCAGACGAATGTGGTGGGGCCGATCACGCCGCTGGTGGCGACGAACCCTGCGGATCCGCTGTATGGGTTGACGTCTACGAGCACGGTGGCTGGTGGGAATCTGACATTGGGGTCCTTGGGGCTGACGAATTCCGGGTTGGAGGAATTTGTGGATTCGATCACCTTGTTTCTGCAGGGTGGGGATTTGAATCCTGCGGGGTCGTTTTATGTCGGGTTGGGGACGGTGTATGCGGATGATTTTTTCACGCCTGCGGATGACGCGTTGTTGAGGAATGGTGCGGCGGTGATTATTTCTGCGGAGAGTGCGGATCGAGTGTGGAAGCAGACGCCGACGTATCCGGGGGCGGGCAACTGAAGACGAACAATTTAATGAAGAAACATATGATGACACGTTTTGCACAGATGACATTTGGGGCCGTTGTGGCCGCGGCGTTTGCTGGCGGTGCTGAGGCGGCTTTGGTGAATATTGCGTCGAACAGTTTTTCCGGGGCTGGGCGGTTGGTGACGACGAGTGACGGGTTGCCGCTGGCGTTTGGGTCGATTGTGCGGATTGGGACATTTCCGACGGGGATTCCTGCGGCGACCAGTTTTAGTGCGGTGAGTTCGGCGTTTGTGCCGATTGGGGAGAGTTCGACGGATGCGAATGACGGGACGAATGGGCCGTTGACGATCAATGACGTGAACCCGTCGAATCCGGGAGCGGTGCGCGGGCATTATGCCGGGACGATCAGCGCGGTGCAGAATTCCGATCCGCGGTTTGCGACGGCGAGTCGGTTGTATGTGTTTGTGCTGAATGCGCCGCCGGAGACGATGGCGAGTGCGACGGAGTGGGCGATTTTCTCGGATGCGGCGTGGACGATTCCTGCGTCAGGGACGCGGACGATGGCGACGAGTGCGATCACGGATGCGTCGGAGGTGTTTCTGGGTACTTATGATGGGTCCAATGCTAAGATTCTGATGGTGCCGGTTCCTGAGCCGGGGGTGGCGATGCTTTCTGGGGTGTTTGGGTTAGTGCTGCTGACTGGCCGCCGTCGGCGTAACTGAGGTTCAGTTGCGACATTGGATATGCCTGCTGAGCGAGAGATCGGCGGGTTTGTGGGGTTGTGCGCGTTCCTGCGTGGGCTGGCGTTGTGTCTCTTATTGAGCGGTGTGGTGAGAAGCGCAGTGGAGGAAAGACCGGGGATTGTGCTGTGCATGACGGACGATCATGGGTGGGGGGACGTGGGGTACAACGGGTTGAGGAAGATAGGGACGCCGGAGTTGGATGCGATGGCGGCGGCGGGGTTGCGGTTTGATCGTTTTTATGCGCAGCAGAGTTGTTCACCGGCGCGGGCGTCGGTGATGACTGGGCGGCATCCGAACAGGATGGGCGTATTCTGGCCGGGGATGCCGATGCGGCGGAGTGAGGTGACGGTGGCGCAGGTGCTGGAGCGTGCGGGGTATGCGACTGGGCACTTTGGGAAGTGGCATTTGAATGGCGTGGCGGGGCCGGGAAAGGTGATGGGGGAGGATGATCCGTTGTCGCCGCGGCGGTTTGGGTTTGGGGAGACGTTTTCGGTGAGCAATTATTTTGAGAGGGACTGGACGTTTGGGAGGAATGGGGTGGCGGAGAAGGCGCGAGGGGATGGGTCGGAGGTGATTGTGGCGGAGGCGTTGCGGTTTATTGGTGGGGCGGTGGAGCGTCGGCAGCCATTTTTTGCGGTGGTGTGGTTTGGGAGTCCGCATGTGCCGCATCAGCCATTGCCTGAGGATTTGAAGGCGGCGGGAGGGTCTGGCTATTACGGCGAGTTGATAGCGGTGGATCGGGCGATGGGGAGGTTGCGGCGTGGGTTGCGTGGGCTGGGGGTGGGTGAGAGCACGATGGTGTGGTTTTCGGGGGACAATGGTGGGTGGATTGATCCGGAGCATCCGGAGGCGAACGGGACGAATGCGGGGCTGCGGGGGAGGAAAGGGGACATGTGGGAGGGTGGGTTGAGGGTGCCTGGGCTGGTGGAGTGGCCGTCGCGGATCAAGCCTAGGGTGACGGCGGTGCCTGCTGGGTTGGTGGACATTCTGCCGACGGTGGCTGATGTGCTGGGACTGACATTGGACCCCGAGGTGGTGCTGGACGGCGTGAGCCTGCGGGGATTGATGGAGGGGACGATGACGAATAGGCCGCGACCGCTGGGATTCTGGCAGTTTGCGGGGGACCAGGGGCGATTGACGGAGGATTCGGGCCCGTCTGCGTGGAGTGACAACCGTTATAAGCTGGTGAAGCCTGGGCGGGGGAGGTGGGAGCTGTATGATTTGTTAGAAGACCGCGGGGAGACGATGGATGTGGCGGCGGGTCATCCGGAGGTGGTGGAGCGGATGAAGGGAGGGCTGAGGGAGTGGCAGGCGTCGGTGATCCGGAGTTATGGAGCGGGGGAGGGGAAGGCTCGGTGAGGGTGGTGGCGGGGGCAGGTGGCGACTGAGGTTGAACTGACGCAATTCGTGGCGGTGATGTTTGGTTCGCAAAGTCAGGCTCCTTCCGGAGGAGGTGGTATGACCGAAGGGAGATTAACGGGCCGTCTGCTGCGGGGAATCAGAGCGATGCGGCGAAGGATTCGAGGGAACTGGAGATGATGGCGGCGCGGAGGAGGGCGCGGAGTTTTTCGGGATCGGCGATGGCGTTGAGGGAATCGCGGAGGCCGTTCGGGATGGGGCCGAAGCGGAGATCGAGGGCTTCGAGGACGGATTGGC
>JAIXPK010000060.1 GCA_027486335.1 Verrucomicrobiaceae bacterium
AGCGGCTGGCCATCGTCTGCCACGCTGGCCGTGTAGGAAAAATTGAATCCATTCGGCACAAAGCCAGTATTGGCAATGCCATCAACGACCTGAGTGGCATAGACGCTTGAAGGCGTCTGGCTGACCTGATTCACCAGACTGATCCTCGCCCCATAAAGCCTGCCACCGTCACCCGGCCCGCCGAAAACGTCCGCAAGGATGGTGTAGGTCTCACCAGCCACCATTGTGCCCAGATTCTGAGCCGTGGCACCCCAGATGGCTGGGCCGCCCGGATCTGCCGCGAGCCTCAAATAGCGGGCACCCGTGGCGGAGCCAGCGGCACTGGTGAATTCCGGATTGAACGCCCCACTTGCCAGCGCGCTGCTGGCCTGGAACAGCAATCCGCCATTCCCGGTGAGGTTCGTCCAACCGACTGGCTCGTTCAAACCCCCTAGCGCTCCAAGATAAAGAGCGCCCGTGGTTTCGAAACTCCCGTTGGTGAGGACGACAGCAGCGGACGCAGAGCCAGCCACATTCAATGCCAGTAGCAGCGATGAGATTGCAGTTTTCATGGGGAAGAATTTGTGTGTTTGGGTTGGAACTGTCTATAGCCGAATTCCCACGAGACCATGCAGAAATCCAACCTTCAGCGCCGGAGCATGAACTCAGCGGAACACCCGGACACGGAAGAATTCCGCGGAACCAGCTGCCGGGACCGTGAGCATCAGATCGCTGCCCGTGCCAGGAGTGGCAGGGCCGGATGCCGTCCAAGGTGAGATAAGGTCCGGACTGGACTCGATGAGGTAGCTCAGACCGACCGCAGACGGAACCGTCAGGGACAGAACGCCGCCGGAAACGTTCATCTGCGTGATGATCGGCTGCGCCACCGCCCCGAACCATGCGCTCGCGTGAGCATTGACTGCCGCCGGTGCAAGGGGATCAGCATAGAGGACAAGTTCATCGATCGTGCCAGGCCAGAGCTCATCGCTGTTCTCCGTGGCGGAACCGATCTGCGTCGAGATGCCCGAGCCGAAACCAAGACCATTCACCCTCGTGCCGAGCGCCAATCCATCGAAGTAAGCGGTGGCATTCCCGCCGTCGAAGGTGATCACCACATGGCTGCGGCGGCCGATCATGTTCTTCGGCGTCGTCCACTGGGCCACACTGCTGCCATTCCAGAAATAGAGACTGGAGCCATCCGTGGCCCCGTGCAGGCTGTAGCGGACGCTGGCGCTGTCCCGGATGGAGAAGAAGCACGGATTAGTCGCGGAGGCCGCCGACTGGTAAAGCATGGCCTCCACGGAGCCGGTGCCATCGGGAAATTCCCACTCCGGGTCCGCCGTGAGCCCCGCGCTGCCTCGCAGACCCGTCGTACCGACAACTTCCGCTGCCGCACCCGTAAGCACCGCGGTGCCGCGCAGGATGCCGCCATTCGCCACGCTCAGCGCGTTCGTCACGCTAGGGCCGGTGTCGCCGTCGAAAGGAAAATACGCCAGCCTTCCCGGCTCTGCACCGATCGCAGCACGGTAGGCCGCGCTCTGCGGTGCAGGCGCCACGAGGGTAAGCGTAGCCGGATTACTGGTCCTGCTGCCTGCAGTGTTGCTGACAATGCAATCATAGACCGCACCGTTGTCCGCTGCCACCGTCACCACCTGCAGCGAGGCACCTGTGCCCGACGGAATGCTCTCGCCATTGCGCCGCCACTGGTAAGTCAGGTCCGAACCCAGCGAAGTGACCGTGAACATTACCGGAGCCCCTTCCACCACCGTCTGTGAAAGCGGATTCGCCGTGATCTCCGGCAGCGGCCCATACCAGGCCCTCACATGAGCTTCGATGCTCGCAGCCGGCAGGGCCGCGCTGTAGATGGCCAGTTCATCCACCGACCCCGGGAACAGCTCGACCGTGCCGCCGTCCGAGGCCCCTATCTGGGCAGGAAGTCCAACACCGCCGCCAAGGGCCACCGCCTGCGTGCCGAGCGACACTCCGTCCGCATACAGCGTCACATTGCCCGCATCGAACACGAACGCCACATGGGTGCGCCGTCCAATGGTGTTCACCGGAGCATCCCAAACGGCGACCGCCGCGCCATTCCAGAAATAGAACTTCGTCCCCGCGGCGTCCACATGGAGGCTCATGCGGACATTGGTAACGCTCTGGCGGATCGAGAAGAGGCACGGATTGTAGGCAGGAGTGGCGACCGCTTGGTAAATGAAGGCCTCCACGGTGCCGCTGGCGTCATCCTGAAACTCCCAAGCCTCATCCGCAATCAGCGTGGCGGAACCGGCCAGCGCTGCGTTACCCGCCACCAGCGCGGGATTGCCAGTGAGCCAGCCCAGATTGACCGTGCCGCCAGCCAGCGGATTCTCCGTATTGGTCACCTGCGGACCAGTATCTCCATCAAAGGGAAAGAACGCGATGCGCGAGGGCTCCGCGTCAACCGCCGCACGGTAATCTGCTGTGCGCGGTGCCGCGGGCACAAGCGTGAGCGTGGCCGGATTGCTCGTAGCGCTTCCGCTCGCGTTCGTCGCCACACAGCGATAAGCCGCACCGTTGTCGGCAGCCGTGGTCAGAAAGCGCAGGGTCGTCCCGGTAGCGCCGGGTATCGGACTGCCGTTGCGCTGCCATTGCAGCGTCATGCCGGAGCCCGTGGCACTCACCGTGAAATTGGCCGGCCCGCCCTGCACCACCGTCGCCGACGAAGGATCAGTGACAATCACCGGCGGCGGCAGGACCACCGGCACTGGATCGAAAGCCAAGCCTGTCAGCGAACGGTTCTGCCCCGTGGTTGTCACGGTCACCGTAATCGGGCTCGTACCTGCCGTGATGTCGAATAAATGATAGGCAAGTCCATTGACAGTGTGATCCCATGTCTGCGTCCGCGGGCCGCTCCCGTCATCCACGGTCACGTTGTAAAGCGTGCCTTCATTGTCTCCGGACGCCGTCATGCACGTGAGCCGCCAGGCGGCGCTCGTGGCACGGCTGATCGTGAACTGCCGCGTTCCCGAGGAATTCGCCAGCACCGGCGCCGCAGTCAGAGCGTTCGTCGCCGGATCCTGAATCTGACCGAAATTTCCGTTGCCGGACCACATGCCGATGTTCGTGTCGATCGTGGTCACCGCCTCGATCCCTGC
>JAIXPK010000446.1 GCA_027486335.1 Verrucomicrobiaceae bacterium
CTGCGCCATCCCTTCCATCTGCCGCCGCACTTCCGCCAGCCGCACCCGCACCGCTTCCGTCTCCGGACTCACCACCGCCGCATAATGCCTCACAATCTCAGCACGCTGCGCCTCCGTCCGCTTTCCTTCCGGCACCGCCAGCAATCCCGCCACCGCCGCTGGAACCGACGCCACTTCCGCCGCGCGCTCCTCCGCCGAAATCCCTAGCCGAAACCTCCCCACCGTGTGCCTGCTGTGCGGCGACTGCTGCTCGATACTCACCTTCAGCACCGAACCCGCCGGAATCTCCACCGCACTCTCCCCCGTCAGAATCAATGTGTGTGCCTTCCCCGGCGCACCGCCCACCGCCCATCCCTGCTGCGGCCCGCCGCCCCGCGCCTTCCGGCCACGCTTCGGCACCGGCATCGCCCGCACTAGCGAATCCGCCGTGAACCCGGGCTGTTCATAATCCGCCGTCGCCTCCGTAAACTCCACCCCACGCTCACCCGTCAGCGAAAACTCCATCCGCGCCGCCGCAGGATTGTCCGCCTTCTCCCACACCACCCGCCGCTCCGCATCCAAGGCCACCACCCGGAACCCAGCCAGCCGCTCGCCAGCCTCCGCCCGATTCCACACCACAATCCGTTCCACCGGCTTCCCGCCCCCCAGGTCCACCTCCCACCAAGGATCCGGCGTGTTCAGATTCGTGTGCGCCACCGATCCCTTGTTATACTCTGGATCCGTATTCCCATCATTCGCCCGACCAGCCCCTGCCTCCGCAAAGGTCGACTTCTGCGTCGCCTTCCCCTTCACCGCCAGATTCACCCCGCCTCCGAACACCTCGACCTCCGCCAACTGCAGCAGTTTGTCCGACCCCGGCAGCTCCACCCTCACATACCTAACTTCCCCCGGCTTCGTTCCCTCCGGCGGCAGCACCGTCGCCCGAACCCCCGTAATCACAAAATTCCCGCCCGCATGCCCCGGCCCGCCTCCCGGCAGGCTCTCGTGCGGCAACGCTTCCAATCGCAACGCCGCCATCCGCATCGCTTCCTTCACCGGTACCGTCACCGTCACCGTATCCTTCGCCGCCCCGCCCGCCACCACCACGTCCCCAGCCTCCGCCTTCACCGCCACTCCCGCATCCGACTTGATTCCCCCAGGCGTTAGCGCATCCCACTTCAACGGCACCGCCATCGCCGCCGCCCATTCCATCGCCGCCTTCCGGACCGACTCCGCCGGCGACGCCAACCCGCCCTCAAGCGACGCCACCTCCGCAGCCAACTCCCGCTTCTTCGCCGCCAGATTATCCGTTAGAAATCCATGCAGCGGCGCTTCATCCCTCTGGTCCGCATCCGCCGTGTTGTTCAGAAACGCAAACACCCGGAAATACTCATGCTGCGTGATCGGATCATACTTGTGCGTGTGACACTGCGCACACGCCATCGACGTCCCCATCCACACCGACAAGGTCGTGTTCACCCGGTCCACCACCGCCGCATTCCGGAACTCCTCATCGTTCGTCCCCCCTTCGCTGTTCGTCATCGTGTTCCGGTGAAACGCCGTCGCCACTAACGCTTCCTCACCAGCCCCCGGCAGCAGATCCCCAGCCATCTGCTCGATCGTAAACCGGTCGAACGGCTTGTTCGCATTGAACGCCCGGATCACATAATCCCGGTACGCCCAGATCGTCCGCGGCGGATCATCCGCATACCCCGCCGAATCCGCATACCGCGCCAGATCCAGCCACACCCGCGCCCAATGCTCCCCGTACGCCGACGACGCCAGCAACCGGTCCACCAACCGCTCCCACGCCCCCGCCCCCGCGTCATTCACAAACGCCGCCGTCTCTTCCTCGCTCGGCGGCAATCCCGTCAAATCCAGGGTCACCCGCCGGATCAATGCCGCCCGATCCGCCTCCGGCTGCATCTTCAACCCCTCACGCTCCAGCCGCTCCATCAGAAACGCATCCACCGGATGCCCCGCAGTCTTCGGCACCTCCCGCCGCACCGGCTTCTCATACGACCAATGCTTCGTCTGCACCGCCCCACCCGCAATCCACTCCCGCACCCGCTCAATCTCAGCCGCACTCAATCGCTTCCCCGACTTCGCCGGCGGCATCAGATCATCCGCATCATGCGTCTCCATCCGCGCCAGCAACTCGCTTTGCTCCGGGTGCCCCGGCACCACCACCTTGCGACCACCCAGATCCATTCCCAATCCCTCCGCCGTATCCAGCCGCAACCCGCCACTCCCCTCAGGCCCACCCTTCCGCTCCGCCTCATCCGGCCCGTGACAGTGAAAACAATTGTTCGCCAGCAGCGGCCGAATGTCCTGCCCGAACGTCACCGGCCTCGGCGCCGCCTCCGCAGCAGTCGCAATTACGATCGATAGTAACGGGGTAACTCGGAACATCATGGCAGCTTCAGGCAACAGTCGTGCCCCCTGTACGCTCCCAATTCACCAATTCTTAGCCCCACTTGTCCCCGCACCCCTTCACTCCTCCCCACCCTCACCCGTCTCCTCCGCCCCCTCCTCCGCCACCACCTCATCCTCCGCCTCAAGAAACACCACCGTCTCCTCCTCTTCCGCAGCCTCCACCTTTTCCGCCTTCTCCCCTTTCTCCGCCTTCTCCGCCTTCTCCACCGCATCAGCCTCCGCCACCGCACCCTCCACCTTCTCCGCCTTCTTCTTCCTCGGCTTCTTCTTCGCCACCGCCTCCGCGCCCTCACCCAGCGTCAATTCATCCTGCGACCCCGCAGCCACCTCCGCAGCCGGCGCTTCCGGCTCCGGCAACTTCACCGACCGCAACTCCGCCGCATTCGGCAGGTCATCAATCGTCCGCACCCCGAAATGCTCCAGAAACAACTCCGTCGTCTCATAAAGCAGCGGCCGCCCCGGTAGATCCGCACGACCCGCAATCCGCACCACATTCCTGTCCATCAGGGTCTGCAGCGGCCCGTCCACACTCACCCCACGCACCGCCTCAATCCCGCTCTTCGTCATCGGCTGCCGGTACGCAATGATCGCCAGCGTCTCTAGGGCACTCGGCGTCAGTCGCTGCGGCTTCTTGTCAGGAAACAACTCCCGCACCCACTGCGCCCAGTCCGGCCGACTCACAATCCGCCACCCGGCCGGCCGCTCTACTAGCTGAAACGCCCGCCCGCTCTCGATGTATTCAAGATTCAACCGCCCGATCGCCGCCGCAATTTCCTCCTCCGTCACCGACGCATGCCTCGTCACACTCTCCGACGCATTCTCACCCTCCGCCTCACGCACCGTCGCCACCGCCGACTTCACACAGCGCACCAGTTCCTTCGTCGACGCCCCTTCCGGCGACGCAAAAATCAGCCCCTCAATAATGCTTTCCAGCTCGGTAATCATGTGTCGTCAGACAATGCGTTGAATTCCCTCACAATCCCTCACCTCACGTGTTCTCATTCCGGAACAAGGTGATCTCTCCCAGCAGGTGATCCTGATTCACCCGGAACTGCCGCAGCTTGATCAGCTCCAGCATCGCCACAAAAGTCACAATCACTTCCTCCCGCGTCGTCGCCGCCGCAAAAAGATTCATGAACGCAATCTGCGTCCCCGGCGTCACCGCACTCAGCAGATACTCGATCTTATCCGCCACCGTGAAATGATCGTCCGCAATCTCCCGCAGATCCACCTTCTCAAACCGCGCCAGCACTTTCTGAAACGCCCGGATCAGATCAAAAATCCCCAGCTCCGGCAACCCGCCCGGCTCCGCCTCCTTCTGCATGTCCGGTACCTCCGGCGTCGCCGGATACACATGCTCCATCTGCAACTGCCGCTTCTGCAGAAACGACGCCGCATCCTTGAACTTCTTGTACTCAATCAGCTGCCGAATCAGCTCCCACCTCGGATCCTCATCCTCCCCTTCCTCCTCCGGCGGCTGCACCGGCTTCGGAATCAGCATCCGGCTCTTCAGATACATCAAGGTCGCCGCCATCACGATGAACTCCCCCGCCAGATCAATGTTCAGCATCTTGAACGTGTCGATGTACGCAATGTACTGACGCGTGATCCGCTCGATGTTCACATCAAGGATGTCCACCTCGTCCTTCTTGATGAGGTAGAGCAGAAGATCGAGAGGACCTTCGAAGATGTCGAGCTTGACCTTGTAGGAATCGTCCACGGCTGTTTGAAAATGGATCGTCAGTATGCACCGCCACCCCGCGTTGCCAGCGGTAAATTCCTCCCCGCATCCCTCCATCCCGCTCTCCCCCGCCTACGCAAACGTGTCTTGCCCCCCGGCCAGCTTCCCGCAATCCTTCACCCGCATCCCTGCTCCGCCCTCCCATGAAACCCTCCCTGCTCCACCTCGCCACGCTCTCCCTCCTCACCGGCACCGCCCTCGCCGCCCCCTACGCCTCCGGCCTCTCCGTCTCAGGCAGCACCATCTCCTTCATCCTCAACGAGTCCGCCGATAAGGTCTCCGTCTCCCTCAACAACGGCGCTTCCACCCTCAACCTCGGCGCGCTCCCCGCCGGCACCCACTCGTTCGACTCCGCCGGGGCCACCTCATGGCAGATCATCGTCGAAAAAGCCGCCCCTCCAGGCTGGCGCTCCGGCACCCTCCAGCAGATCAGCTCCGACGCCAACCCGCTCAACCAGTTCGTCAACGGCCGCGGGGTCTGCATCGCCCGTTCCCCCAAAAGCCGCGCCTTCGGCCGAGTCTACGTTTCCGTCGGTTCCTCCGGCACCACCCTCACCGGCCGCTCGGTCCCGGAAGGCATCTACCCCCTCAACGCCGACCTCTCCGCCACTCCCCTCGGCACCAACCCGCTCACCGGCGGCCTCAACTTCACCGCCAGCACCGAAAGCCCCTACCGCCTCACCGCAGGCGACGACGGCACGCTCTACATCGCCGACTGGTCCGACCAAACCGGCTCGCTCTACGCCACCGACGCCGATGTCGCCAACGGCACCAATCTCCTCGCCGGACCCGTCGGTTCCCCCTTCCCAGTCACCGACACCCGCATCCACGGCTCCATCGCCGCCGTCGCCGTCGCAGGCTCACTCGCCACCAGCGACCTCAATCTCTGGGTCATCGATGAGGACCTCCAGGACGACAGACTCGCCACCACCCAGTCCCAGACCAACAGTCTCTGGGAATGGCGCCTGAACGCGGAAGCCCCGTTCGTCCCTCTCAACGGCCCTCCCCTCCGTCTCTCCAGCGCCGGCATCACCTTCGCCTCACAGACCGCCGACATCGTCCGCTCCAAAACCGGCACATTCTACAAAACCCAGCGCCGCTCCAACGGCAACGAATCCGGGGTCTTCATCATCGACTCCACCGGCATCACGCTCGACAGCTCCCTCACTTCATGGCGGAACTTCAAAGGCGACCTCACGCTCCGCGATGTCTTCACCGAAACCGTCGCCGCCGACCTAACCGATGACGGCCAGTTCCTCGCCGTCCTCCGCCGCGACAACGCCTTCCACATCGTCCACGTCGGCACCGGGCTCTTCGACTTCAACCGCTACTCGCTCCTCACCACCACCCCAGTCACCGTCGCCGCACGCGACATTGCCTTCGACCCCGCCGGCAATGTCTACATGCTCAGCTCCGGCAACCAACTCCTCCGCGTCTTCGCCCCAGGCGGCACCTCCAAAGCCACCACCGGCTCCGACGCCACCTTCGCCATCGCCTTCGAACCGCTCCCGCCGCCCACCCCAGTCATCACCGCCGTCACCGGCACCCCCAACGCCGTCGTCATCGACTTCTCCGCCCCCGGCGCTTCCCTCGCCGACTTCACCCTCGAACGATCCCCGGACCTCGCCACATGGCTCCCCGACGCCTCCGCCCAGTTCGCCGGCGAATCCCCGTCCTTCTCCGTCAACGCCGTCGGCATCACCCCCGGCTCCAAGGAATTCTTCCGCGTCCGCCGTCTCCGCTGACTCCCCGCCACTCACCAGTCCTCAAACGACCCTAGCGACTTCAAATCAGGGTCGCCCTTCGCATACCGTCTCAGCGACGGCCTCGCCGCAAACGCCACCCGCAGGCTCACCTCCGCATTCTGCGGATCCCCCAGCACCGCCAGATAGCACGCCATGTTGTAGTGATACAACGGATCGCGCCGCACCACGTCGTGCGCCGACAGCAGCAGCGCACACGCATCCCGCGTCCTCCCCGCCTCATGCAGCGCAAACGCCGTATGCAGCCAAGCCGCCGCACACTCAGGCTCGTCCCGGCACAACGCATGCCCTTCCTCAATCGCCTCCTCCCATTGCTTCAGCTGAATCCTCGCCGCCACCCGCAGCTCTCTCACCGCCGCATCCCTGCGCCCCATCTCGCCTAACTCCTCCAGTTCCTCCAGCGCCAGATCCGCCAGCCCTAACTCTAGATACCCGCACGCCGCCACAAACGCGCGCGGCCTCGGCTCCGGCAACTCACTCTCCTCATCCATCAGCTTGCTCCTCCCTTCATCGCTTCTTTCCCTTCCCCTCACCCGACTTGCTGAACAGATACACCAGAACCCCGATCATCACCAGCCCCGCCCCCCACTTCGCCTCATCCGGCCGCTGCTTCACCATGATCCCCATGATCATCCCCGTCGCCGCCAGAAACAGCACCGTCGTCACCGGATAACCCCACGCACGATACGGCCGCTCCAGCATCGGATCACTCCGCCGCAGCTTCACCACTCCCCACACCGTCAGCAGCAGAAACACCTGCACCACAAACTCGGTCCGGATCATCAGTTGCTCCACAGAACTCGAAAAAATCAGCGCCAGCACCAGCACATACTGCACCAGCACCGCCGTCCGCGGTACACCCTCACGCGTCGTCGCCCCCAGAAACCCCAGCGCCGCACAATCCCGACCCATCGCCTGCGCCACCCGCGGCCCAGTCCACGTCATCGCACTCACCGTCGATACCAACCCCGCCGCCACCAGCAACCCCACCACCCCGCCACCCGCAGGCCCAAACCACCGCCCCGCCGCCACCACCGCAGGATCCGCCCGACCCGCCAGCTCCCCCAGCGGAGCCGCCCGCAGCATCGCCGCATTCAATAACGTATACAACACCATCACCAGACCAGTCCCCAGCAGCAGCGCCCGCGGCACGTTCCGCTGCGGATTCTCCACCTCCCCAGCCACATAACACGCCGCATTCCACCCCGCATACGCATACATCACATAAAACAGCGACAGCACAAACCCAGGCCCAGCCACCAGCGCCCCATCCCCAGCCACCGGCACAAACCTCACCTCCCCCGCTCCCCCAGCCACCATCCCCACCACAATCAACCCACCCATCAGCACCACCTTCGCCCCGGTAATCACCGTCTGAAACCTCCCCGACGCCCGCACCGACACCAGATGCGCCCCCGTCAGCACCGTCACCAACCCCGCCGCCATCACCTTCTCACCCATCGGCCACGTCACCTGCAGCGCCGATGTCAGATACGCCGAAAACAACAGCGCCGACGACGCCACCGGCGCCGGAAATCCCGCCGTCAGCGACACCCACCCACCCACAAACCCAACCCCCGGATGATACAACTCCGACAACAGCGCATACTCCCCGCCGGACCTCGGCATCGCCGCACTCAACTCCGCATAATTCACCGCCCCGCACAACGCCAGTAACCCGCCCGTCACCCACAGCAGCACAATCACAAAACCCGACGGCAGCGCCGCCACCTGGTACCCCAGCGCCCCGAACACCCCCGTCCCAATCATGTTCCCGACCACTAACGCAACCGCTGACGCAAGAGAAGCTCGGTGAAAACTGGACACAGCCTCCGCCCTACACCCGCTTCTCCCCCGGACACAACGCAAATTCCATCCCTCCACTCCCCGCACCACCTCCAACCCGCGCCCTTGCACCGCCCCACCCCACGCTCTCTCCATCCCCCATGACGCCTCGCAACATCCTCTTCGACTGGTCCGGCACCCTCGTCGACGATCTGCCCCCAGTCCTCGAAGCCACCAACTCCGTCCTCCAGCACTTCGGCCGCGAACCCATGTCCCGCGACCAGTTCCGCCGCTCGTTCCGCCTCCCCTTCTCAGGCTATTACGAAGAACACCTCCCCGGCGTCACCCTCGAAGAACTCGACCCCATCTGGCACCGCGCCTTCCGCGCCTCCCGCCAGCCCGTCACCATCATCCCCCACGCCCGCGAATACCTCGAAGCCTGCGCCGCTCGCAATCTCCGCCTCTTCGTCCTCTCCAGCGCACCCCAGGACGCCGTCGAACGCCAGGCCGCCCATCTCGGACTCGACCACTTCTTCGAACGCATCCACGCCGGTGTCTTCGATAAACGCGAACGCATCGCCTCCCTCCTCGCCGAGCACAATCTCGCCACCCACGACACCATCATGATCGGCGACATGCGCCACGATGTCCACACCGCCAAAGCCGGCGGCATCCGCTCGGTCGCCGTCCTCACCGGCTACGAATTCCCGGAAGTCATCGCCACCGCCGAACCTGACCTCATGGTCGATAACCTCGACGTCCTCCATCAACTCCACTTCTCCTGACATGTCCCCCAACCCGCCCCTCGGCGTCCTCTTCGACTGGGACGGTGTCGTCGTCGACTCCCACGCCGCCCACGAATCCGCATGGGACCTCCTCGCCGCCGAACTCGGCCAGCCGCTCCCACCCGGCTTCTTCAAAGCCACCTTCGGCATGCGCAACGACCGCATCATCCCTAACTTCACCCCATGGGCCGCCCCCGGCGACTCCGCCACCATCACCGCCCTCGGGCTCCGCAAGGAAGCCCTCTACCGCGACGCCATCCGCGCCTCCGGCATCGAACCCCTCCCCGGCGTCCGCTCGCTCCTCGAATCCCTCCGCGACGCCAGCATCCCCTGCGCCGTCGGTTCCTCCACCGACCGCGCCAACATCGACCTCATCATGGAACTAACAGGTCTCGCCCCGTTCTTCCAGTCCATCTCCGCCGCCGCCGACGTCCAGCACGGCAAACCCGCGCCCGATGTCTTCCTCCACGCCGCCAATTCCATCGGCATTCCCCCGCACCTCTGCGTCGTCATCGAAGACGCCCACGCAGGCATCGCCGCCGCCCTCGCCGCCAACGCCAAAGCCGTCGCCGTCGCCACCACCCACCCAGTCGATTCCTTCCCCTCCGCCCACCTCGCCGTCGCCTCCCTCGCCGACCTCTCCCTCGCCGACCTCCAAGCCCTCTGGCCCGCTCCGTAAACGCGCCCGCCCGCTCCGTCGCATCACCCGCTCTCCCCAGCCATTGCTGCCCTCACGCCTCCCACCCGCATGAACCGCTCTCTCCCCATCTTCCTCGCCCTCACCCTCCCAAACCTCCCAACCCTCGCCGCCGATTCATGGCAGGGCTTCCGCGGCACCCACGGCACCGGCCACGCCGACGCCTCCAACCTCCCCGTCACATGGAGCGAATCCCAGAACGTGAAGTGGAAAACCCCCATCCCCCACCGCGGCTGGTCAACACCCCTCATCCTCGGCAACCAGATCTGGCTCACCACCGCCACCGAAGACGGGCACGACTTCTTCGCCCTCTGCCTCGACCGCTCCACCGGTGCCATCATCCACGAATCGAAGCTCTTCCACGCCGACAAACCAGAACCACTCGCCAACGACCTCAACTGCTACGCCTCACCCACCGGCTGGCTCGATGAAGGCCGCGTCTTCCTCCACTTCGGTTCCTACGGCACCGCCTGCCTCGACACCGTCTCCTTCAAGGAAATCTGGCGCCGCACCGACCTCCCCTGCCGCCACTACCGCGGCCCAGGCTCCTCGCTCTTCAACTGGAAGGACTCCATCATCCTAACCATGGACGGGGTCGACGTCCAGTACCTCTGCGCCCTCGACAAAAAAACCGGTGCCACCATCTGGCGCACCGACCGCAATACCGAATTCGGCGACCTCGGAGCCGACGGCAAACCGGTCGACAACGGCGACTACCGCAAATCCTACACCACCCCGCTCCTCATCCAGCCCGACGGCAAACCCCAAATCGTCAGCTCCAGCAGCAAAGCCACCGTCGCCTACGACCCCGACTCCGGCCGCGAACTCTGGCGCACCACCTACAAGGGCTTCTCCAACGCCTCCCTCCCCGCATGGATCAACGGCACCCTAGCCATCAACACCGGCCACGGCAAAGCCAATCTCCAGGCCTTCTCCATCACTGGCACCACCTCCGGCGACCTCACCGGCAAGCTCCTCTGGGAACAAACCAAAAACATCCCCACCCGCTCCTCCCCAGTCGTCGCCGCCGACCTCATCTTCCTCGTCTCCGACCCAGGCCTCATCTCCGCCGTCGACCCCAAAGACGGCGCTCTCCTCTTCAGCGAACGCACCAGCGGCAACACCAGCGCCTCTCCCCTCGCCGCCGACGGCAAACTCTACTTCTGCTCGGAACGCGGCGACACCACCGTCGTCATCCCCGGCCGCTCTTTCCAGAAAGCCGCCGTCAATCAGCTCGACTCAGGCATCATGGCCTCCCCCGTCGCCGTCGGCCGCTCGCTCTTCATCCGCACCAAGACTCACCTTTATTGTCTCGAGAATCCACAGTAAGCTGTCCCATCCCCCCAGCTCTAACGATTCAAGAAATATGAAAGTCATCGCCGCCTACGACGCAGAACCCTGCTCGCGTCTCGCCCTCGAACAACTCGCCGACGCCGCCCTCCCCGATCACGCCGAAATCATCGTCGTCAGCTTCGCCGACCTCCTCCTCCCTCCAGGCACCGCCATCGGCGACATGGCCCTCGGCATCGGGCTCCCAGAACCTGTCATCGACATGCACCGCGCCGCCAAGGCCCTCGCAGACATCGCCGCCGAACGCGCCGAAGCAGGCGCCGCCATCGTCCGCTCCCTCGGCAAACCATGGGCCGTCTCTTCCCGCAGCATCTCCGACACGCCCTCATGGGGCCTCGTCCAACTCGCCGAAGACGAAAAAGCCGACCTCATCATCACCGGCTCCCACAACCGCTCCGGCGTCGCCCGATTCTTCCTCGGCAGCGTCGCCCAGAAGGCCATCCAGGAAGCCCCCTGCTCAGTCCGCATCGTCCGCCCTCTCCCCTCCCCAGCCTCCCACCGCATCCTCATCGGCGTCGACGGCTCCGCCGCCTGCACCGCCGCCATCAAGGCCATCGCCGCTCGCCCATGGCCCGCAGACACCGAATTCTCCTGCATCACCGTCATCGACTCCCAGTTCATCTCCGCCTCGCTCTGGCAAACCTTCACCGGCACCCCCATCCTAGCCGAATCCGTCCGCCACGAATCCGAAGCCGCACGCGCCGTCCTCGATGACGCCACCGCCATCCTCGCCGCACGCGGCTTCTCCGCCGCCACCATCATCGCCCACGGCGACCCACGCGAAATCATCCCCCAGCACGCCGAAGACCTCGGGGTCTCCTGCCTCATGATCGCCGCTCGCGGCCGCCATCACGCCGAACGCCGCCACCTCGGCACCGTCGCCGCCGCCATCCCGACCCGCGCCCACTGCACAGTCGAGGTCGTCCGCGCCTGACCTGCCCGCGCCCCATCCACCCTAGCAACCCAGCAGCTCCTCGAGCGCATGCCGGGCCAGTCCCGCATGCGCCTTCAACTGCGCAATCTCCTCGTCGATCACACCCACGGGCCGCACCGGCTCGTCCTCCTTCACCGCCGTGATCATCACGTTCTTCGCCGTGTGCTCCGCACTGATGAACTCGAACACCTGCGTCCTGTATCCCTCACGCTCCAGATACAGCGCCCGCAACGCATCCGTCACCATCTCCGCGTAACGCTCCCGCAGAATCCCGTGCCGCAGCAGCGACCCCATCGCCGGATGCGCCGCCCTAACCTCCATACTCTGCCTCACCTGCTGATGACAGCACGGTGCCAGCACCATCAGCCGCGCCCCGCCCTTCACCCCCGCCGCAATCGCATCGTCCGTCGCCGTGTCGCACGCATGCAGCGCAATCAGCAGCTCCAGCGGCGCCCCACCCCAGTCGCTGATCCCTCCCTCACGAAACTCCAGTCCCTCGCAACCACAGCGCCGCGCCGTCCGCTCGCACAATCCCACCAATTCCCCCCGCCGCTCAATCCCCGTCACCACCGCCTTCACCCCTCGAGCCACCAGCAGCGCATGCAGCGCAAACGTCAGATACCCTTTCCCGCTCCCCATGTCCGCCGCCCGCACCGTCTCCGGCAACTCCGTCTTCTTCAGCAAGCCATCCACAATCTCCGTGAACTTGTTGATCTGCCGCCACTTGTCCTGCGCCGACGGTAGAATGCTCCCCGCCAGTCCCGTAATCCCCAACTCCCGCCAGCACGCCGCCGCCGCATCCACCGTCGTGTGCTTCACCCGGTCATGCCGCAAGTCCTCCGCCGTCAGCACCGCCGACCCAGTCTGCCGGAAATGCACCGCCGGCTCCCCCCGCTTGTTGAACCTCAAGGTCGCCGCCCTCCCCGCACTCTCCGCATCCAGATGCAGAAACGTCGCCCCCGCCAGATCCGCCACCTCACGCATCGTCTGCGCCGCCGTCAGATTCTTCACCTCATCCCGCGTGCTCATCCGCCGCGTCCACGCCACCAGCGATTCGCCTCGAATCACCACCGGCCGCAGATAAACCGATCGCAGATCCGCCGGCGCCGCCCGTCCCGGCTTCGACAAGGTTGCCCGCACAAAGGTCCGGTCCCCAAGGCTCTGCGCTAGAAAATCTAAAAAGGTGGCTGCTGACGTCATACCCCCCAACTCCTCCACTCCTCCCGCCCGCGCAAGCTCCCAAGCCACTCTCCTTCACCGCCCCGCCGCTCGCTTCACAAACGCCACCAGCTCCGCACTCCGGAAAAATCCCTCCCACATGTTGTGCCCCTGCCCCTTCGGTACCACCAGCTCCATCTCCCCCCCAAGCGCCCGATACCGCTCCGCCACCAACCCCGAATTCCGCTCCAGCGGCACCACCGTGTCCACATCCCCGTGAATCGCAAAAAACGGCACCTTCGCCTTCGCCAGCCCATCTAGCCGATCCACCGGATTGTGCTCCTTCAGCACCGCCCGCAACCCGTCCGCCGTCAGATGATAGGCCCCGCACGCCTTCTCCGCCGTCGGATAACTCGTCAGATCACACACCGGATAAATCCCCGCAAACCCGCCACACCGCTCCGGGTGATCCGCCGCCCAGCTCAATGTCATCAATCCACCCCGACTCCGCCCCAGCATCACCGGCCGCTTCCCCATCCCCCGACGCTCAGTCAGCTCCGCATACAGCAGATCATACACTTTCCGCCCATCCGGACTCCCATAACTCTCCCCGGCATCAATCCCCGCTATCCCAATCCCGCTCGCCAGAAACTGCTCGAACAACCACCGCTCCTCCACCCCAGGCAACCCCGGCAAGGTCGGCGCATACCACACCCACGGCATCCCTTGCTTCTCCGCCTTCTCCCCCTTCGCTCCCTTCTCCTCCTTCGGCCGGATCAGAAACGCCTCGCGCCCGCCTAACTCAAAGCTCTCCCCAGCCACCGGCAGCTTCTTCCCTTTCCCCTCCTCCCCTCCCGCCGCCGCCACCATCAATCCTAACGTCTGTATAAATGCCGCGCGTTTCATAATCTGTATTCCGTTATCCGTTTCTCAATGCACCGTCATCCCGCCGTTGATGTGCAGGTTCTGCCCCGTCACAAACGACGCACTCTCACTCGCCAGAAACACCACCGCTCCCGCCAGATCCTCCGGCACACCCCACCGCCCCGCCGGTATCCCCGCCAGATACCGGTCCTTCTCCTCCTGCGGATCCCCTGCATGCCGCTCCACCGGAATCCACCCGGGCGATATCATATTCACCGTCACCCCCCATCTCGCCACTTCCGTCGCCAGACTCCGGTGAAACCCGTTCTGCCCTCCCTTCGCCGCCACATACGCCGTAAAATCAGGTACGCCCCGCGCCACCACCTCCGACCCGATACTGATAATCCTCCCGTGCCCGCGCCGCTTCATCCCCGGCAGCACCGCCTTCGTCAGCAGCACCGGGCTCTTCACAAAGAAATCCAGCATCTCCTGATAAAACGCCCACTCATATTCCTCCACCGCCCGATGCGGCTGATCCGGCGTCGCATTGATCACCAGAATGTCCACCTCCCCCAGCGCCGCCTCCACTTCCCTAACCAACCGCGGCACATCCTCCTCGCTCGACACATCCCCCCGAAACATCCCGCCAATCCCGCCCGTCGCCGCATACTCCTTCATCACCTCCGCCGCCCGCGCCTCGTTCCGGTGGTAATTGAACGCCACCCGCGCGCCCGCACCGCCCAGCGCAAACGCCATGGCCTTCCCCAGCCCGGCCGTGCTGCCAGTCACCAGCGCCGTCCGGCCCGCGAGCGAAAATTCAGGTGCCTTCATCATCCCCCCTCATACGCGCCCCAATCCCCCAGGTTTCGCCAACTTCACAACCCCGACGCCCCACCCCCGTCAATGCTCCGCAACTCCGGCACGTCCTTCGCCGCCTCAATCTCCCGAATCGCCGCTGCCACCGCACCCACTCGCCGCTCATTCAATTCCCCTCCCGGAAACTGCCCGTCCTTCACCTCCTGATTCAGCATGTCCATCAGCGCCTTCAACTTCGGCACCGCCCCGCGCGCCGCCCCGCCATACCCCGCAATCTCCTTCATGATCTCCCCAGTCCGGCTCTCACTCCCATGCCCACCCTGCGTCATCGCCAGATCAATCCCCGCCTCAATCCCTTCCTTGAAACGATAACGCACCAGCGCCTTGAACCCGCCCATCCGAATCTCATTGCTGAACATCGTGTCCGCAGGACATGGGGTCTTCACCGCCGCCAGAATGTCCGGAGCCAGCTTCACCACCTCCTCCATCGTGATCCGGTGATCGAAAAACTCCCGCAACGTCGCCCGCGCCATCCCGTCAGGCTGCCGCGACACCGCCCTCACCGCAGGAATCAGCAGCACAGGATCCGCATCCTTCAATCCTTCCTTCAACGGCCCCGAAAATACCGCCGCCGCCAACTGCCCCTGCGCGATCTGCACAGGATCCTCCCAGTTGATCGGCCGCATCGGCTCCGCCGTCGCCACCAATGCCTTCAGCAATTCCCCCAGCACCGGCTTCGCCCGATCTCCCATCTTCCGTACCGCCTCCGCCGCCTTGTAACGCACCCACCGGTTCTCGTGCCCCAACCGCTTGACCAGTACCTTAAGCCCCTCTTCCGAACCCATCAATCCTAACGCCTCGCAAGCCCCCTGCACCACATGCACATCCTCCCCGCCCGCCAGCCGCACTAGCTCCCCAACCATCGCCCGACCTTCCGGCCGCCCCGCCAGCTCCTCCGCCGCCCAGTGCCGTACCACCGGCGACCAATCCCCAAACGCCGCCACCAGCTCCGCAGCACTCTTCCCTTTCCGCTCCACATCAAACCGGCCCGACGCCACCGCCGCCGCCACTTCCGCCTTCCCCAGCTTCCCCTTCTCGCCGCTCTCCCGCCCCGTAATCAGCAGCTTCCGCAACGGCAGCGCATACGTCAGCACATAGGTCGCGTTAGGACTCAATCCGTAATAACTGCTCTTCCCCCAGTACGTCCCATCCTCGGTCTTCCCCGGCCCGTACTGCTCGCCCCCATCATACGTGAACGACCCGTCCGCACGCCGCACCAGATCCAGATGCCACGACGCCTCCCGGAAAAATGCCGCCGCCGCCCCAGCTCCACCCGCATTCGCCCCCAGCGCACCCCACAGATAACTGAACCCCTGACCAGTATGCCCGCACTCCCGGCTCGCATACCCAGCCGTCGCCATCTGCGCGAAAAACTTCGCGTCCCGCTCGCGCCCGCTCTGCAACCCGAAGAACACCGCCGTGATCGAATTCTTCCCGTTGTTCTCATGATAGGGCCACGGCTCGTGCTCCCCATACGGAATCGCCCCCTTATCCGTGAAATACCCGAAAAATCCAGACGCCCGTCCCACCGCCGCCTCAATCTCCGGATCCTTCACGCCACACTTCTTCGCCAGCAGAATCGCCAGATTCGCCGGCAACCCAGCCATGTTCACCGGCCCGTAAGGCGGCACCGACCCATGCAGCTTCCCATCCGGCGTCAGCGCCGCAAACCCATGCCCGAAGGTCCCGTACATCCCCTGCCCCCGCGCCATGCTCAACGCGCACTCCCGCATCCCGTGACGCACCGTCTCATCCCCCGTCACCAGCAGATACTCACACAAAAACAGGGTCCGATACCCTAACCCCCACGTGTCCCCCGCCGTCTTCCCACTCAGATCCAGATCCGCAGGCGCAAGCTTCCTCGCCAATTCCTTGACCCTCGGCAGATACTCCGCCTTCCCCGTCGCCAGCAGCGCCAGCCCGTTCACCGCTCCAGTCCAGCCTTCATCCAGCGGTTCCTTCTCTAACGCTGCACACGCTGCCTCGAAAACCCGGCGCGACTTCTCACATCCCCACGGCGCTCCCTCACCATACGCCCCCAGCACCGGCAACCGGATCTCCAACGCTTCTTCTTTTCCCTCACGAAACACCGTCAGTTTCATCGCCCCGCCGCCCTCGCCAGCCTCCGCCGCCTGAATCGCCCGCGCAAAACTCTTCCGCGCATCATCCTCAAACCGCTTCCCGCCCGTCCCCAGAATCACATCGTCCACCCGCAGCACGCCCTCCGCCGGGGTCCCCTTCCCCACATGCGTCACCAGAATCTGCCGGCTCCGCGCCGTCGTCCTCCCCTGCAGGCTGTCCAGATACGTCTCCGGTCGGGTCTCAATCCACCCGCGCAACCCCGTCGCCCCAAGGTTGTACGTCAGCTCCCGATCCACCTCCCGCGTCTTCGTCAGGTCCACCGATTCCTTCGGCGCAGCACCTAACGAACCAACCAGCACCACCAGCATCACCCCGCTCAGCTTCCATGAATTCATTAGTCTTTTCATAAATTTGTCAGTGCTCCTCCTCACTTCGCCCTCCCGCCACGCAGCACCCCAAGAATCGCCTCCGCAATCGCCCGCATCCCGCGATCCCCCGGATGCCCCGCCACCCCCGCATGCTTGATCTCCCGCTCCGATCCCGCC
>JAIXPK010000355.1 GCA_027486335.1 Verrucomicrobiaceae bacterium
CCTATGCGGAGGGCTATGCGGATCATAGCGGGCAGCGCCGGCGGCATTACGATCACGGTACCCAAGACATCCCTGCGGCCGACGGCTGACCGGGTGAGGGAGGCGGTGTTTTCGAAGCTCGGGGAGTTGGTGGAGGGGGCGGCGGTGCTGGATTTGTTTGGGGGTAGCGGGTCGTATGGGCTGGAGTGTCTGAGTCGCGGGGCGAAGCGGGCGATGTTTGTGGAGACGGATCGCGTGGCGGCGCAGGTGATTCGGGAGAATCTGGCGAAGGCACGATTGAGTGGGGGGACGGTGGTGCAGATGCCGGTGGAGAACTGGCTGCGGGGACGCGGTCGGGAGACGGGTGAGGGCGAGCGATACGATCTGATTTTTGCTGATCCGCCGTATGCGAAGGCGAGGGGGGATGTGGATTGGAACGGGCGGTTGCTAGGGGACGCGGTGCTGCCGGGGTTGCTGGCACCGGGCGGGTGGTTTCTGCTGGAGTCGTTTGCGCGGGGTGGAGCGGGGCCGGTGGAGGGATCGCGGTGGGAATTGCGGGACGAGCGGCGGTATGGCGATGCGATGATAGGATATTACCAACTCAAGCCTGATACTGCGCATGCGGCTGTGGATGATACTGCTGGCGTATAATCTACTGCTGCCGTTTGTGCTGGTGGTGCTGCTGCCGGCGAGCCTTGTGAAGATGAGGCGGCGGGGAGGTTACGGGGCGAAGTTCTGGCAGCGGTTCGGGTTTTTTGATGCGGCGACGCGGGCGCGGCTGGAGTCGGGTCGCGGGCGGGCATGGTGGCTGCATGCGGTTAGTGTGGGGGAAGTGAATGTGGCGCGGAAGCTGATTGCGGAGCGGTTGAGGGTAGCGCCGGGGGAACCGGTGGTGCTGTCGGTGACGACGTCGACTGGGTATGCGGTGGCGGTGAAGGATGCGCCGGAGGCACTTGCGGTGATTTACAGTCCGGTGGATCTGCTGCCCGTGCCGGGGAAGTTGCTGGAGTTGATCCGGCCGGTGGTGCTAGTGCTGGTGGAGGCGGAAGTGTGGCCGAATCTGGTGTGGGGTGCGCGGAAGAGGGGGATTCCGGTGGTGCTGGCGAACGCCAGGTTGTCGCCGCGCAGTGAGCGTCGGTACGGGAAGGTGAGGGCGCTGGTGGAGCCGGTGTTCGGGTTGCTGACGCGGGTGCTAGTGCAGGATGCGTCGGATGCGGCGCGGTGGGGGTCGATCGGGGTGCCGGCTGAGCGGATTGTGCTGAGCGGGAGTGTGAAGTATGATCTGGCGGGTGCGGTTAGGGAGGAGCGGGTGCCGGAGTTCCGGGGGATTCTTGAGCGAGTGTGGGGTCCGGGGCATCCGGTGATTCTCGCGGCGAGCACGCATGGCGGGGAAGAGGCGGCGCTGGTGGAGGCGTTGCGGTCGGTGCTGGAGGCGATGCCGGAGGTTAGGCTTGCGGTGGCTCCGAGGCATGCGGAGCGGCGGGGCGAGGTGATGGCGGCGGTGGAAGCGACGGGTGGGCGGGTGGTGCTGCGGACGCGGGTTGAGGAGGAGACGGTGGAGGGAGCGGTGGCACCGGTGCTGGTGATTGATTCGACGGGGGAATTGCGGGACTGGCAGGCGCTGGCGACGGTGGTGGTGATGGGTAAGAGTTTTCTGTCGCGGGGCGGGCAGAATCCTGCGGAGGCGATTGCGGCGGGGGTACCGGTGATCTGCGGGCCTCACATGGAGAATTTCACGCCGCTGATGCAGTTGCTGCTGGGAGCGGGAGGGATCACGCAGGTGGAGGGGATTGAGGTGTTAGGGGGTGCGGTGGAGGAGGTGCTGAGGTCGCCGGAGGAGGCGCGTGCGGTGGCGGAGCGGGGGCGGTTGGCGCTGGAGCAGCATCGGGGGGCGACGCGGCGGTCGGTGGCGGCGATTGGGGAAGTGGTGGGGGAGTGAGGGGGTGGGAGGACGGGCGTCTGTTCGGGGGACGGCACTGGGATTTCGGGCCGGATAAAGCTAAATGGAGCTAAATGGAGCTTGCCTTGGGTTTGGGGGAGAGGGGCAGGGGAAATTGGAAATTGTAAATAGTGAATAGTAAAAGGGGGCTTGTTGGGGTTGGCTTGTGGGGAGAGCGCGAGTAGGGAGCCTCGCGGTCTCGGGCTTGAATGGAGGGTGGGACGCGCGCACTCCGTGTGCCCTGAGAGCTGTGATTCTCCTAGCTGTCCAGAGCGTGCGGCAGGCGGTGGGGATTTGAGATTTGAGATTTGAGACGGGGCTTGTTGGGAGGGGATAGTCGGTCGGGGAGGGTCGTCATACGGAAGGAGTGGTGGTTGGTGCCGGGGGTGGCAGAGCTTGGGATTTTCGCTGAAGGAAACGATGCCTTTTGCGGAGCAAGGGACTGGTGGCTGGAGGGCGCTGCGCCCGAAGCTTCAGCAGGAAGGGACCCGGGTGTCGGGCAAGAAGGTGTCCGGGATTCTGATTGCCCCGAAGATTGACGTGGCGTGGGTTGACAGGGCGTGGCGAATTGTGAGGTTTTCGTTCTGAGGCGAGGTTTGGATGGCGCGGTCGGGCCGAGCGTTACGTGAGAGCGTCAAGGGAGGTGGCGGCATGGGAAGCCGATATCGGTGACGCGCCTGCTGGATGAGTGCGTGGAATTCCGTGCAGGCGGCGGATGAGGTGAGTTAGGGGGTGGGTGGCTTTCGGGCGAGGGTTGTTGGTTTGGAAGAGGTGACTAACGCCGACGAATGAAGCTGAGGAGCAGGGTTGCGATGGTGAGGGTGGTGGTTTGGGGTTCGGGGATGACGCCATGGATCCAATCCTTGAGGGAGGATGTCCGTATGAGGTATCCGGTGTCTCCGTAGCCGCTGCCGTAGAGGTTTCCTGGTTGGGTGGGATTGACTCCCCATGAGACGATGCCGACGAGTTCCGGGCCGCTGCCGGAGTCTGCGAAGGCCGGGCCGCCGCTGTCGCCCGGTGCGGAGGTTCCTTCAAAGGTGGTTAGGAGGGTGGCGCTTCCGCTGCCGGCGATGCTGCTGTTTCCGGCGATCGGCCATCCGTAGGCGTCGTAGGCGGCAGCGGAGGCGAGGCTGTTGCTGTGTGGGGTGCCGTTGTCGAAGTCGTAAACGAGGAGGCCGCCTTGGCCGTGGGGGCTGTTCAGAGAAATGACGCGGTCGATGGTGTTGGTGAAGGCGAAGACGGTTGTGCTGCTGTTGAGGTCGGAGACTCCGCCTGAGGTTCCGGTGAGGCCGGTGCCGAGGACGGTGACCGTGAGGCCATGCTCAGTGTTTCCGGTATAAAGCCGTGTGGAGCCGAAGCCTGCGACGGGCTCCGCGAGCCTCACCAAGCCAACATCCCAGCCTTGCTGTGGTGAGAAGGTTCCGTCCCAGCCCGGGTGCTGGACCCATGATTCTGCCTCGTGCCGCTGGCCGTTGATAGAGAAGGAGAGCTGTGTCACTGCGCCGGAATCCCAGTTGTGCGCTGCGGTGAGCACCCAGCGGTCATTGAGGAGCACGCCGGTGCCGCGGTACGTGCCGCTGGTTTCGACGATTTCCAGCGTGCCCACGCCATCGAAAGCCTGGGCGAGCTGTTGCGAGGCATGGAGATCCGGCAAACCGAGAACCACTGCGGCCGCGTTCGACGGCGAGAGGAGCGCGAGGCAGGCGGCGGTGCGGATGGTGGAGTTGAATGGGGCGCTGATTCTCTGGGTCATGATCACTTAAATCTTCTGCCTAGCGAGTAGTAAGGAACTCAGGTCGGAGCGGCGTGGTGAGGAAAGGGCTTCCGCGAGAGATGGAGCGCATCAATCAGTTGAATCCGGATGGGTTGCTAGGGTGTGGAATTGCGGGCGAGGCGGAACCCGCTGCCGTCGTACGCATCCGTTGGGTAATCAGCACCGCGTTGCGCGGCGCGGCAGGAGTAGGCGGTGGAGATCCAGCTGCCGCCTCGGGTCACCCGGAGAGTGCCTGTGGAAGCACCCCGAGGGTCGGTTCGAATCTGGCCGTAGATATCGCCATACCAATCCCGGCACCACTCGGTTACATTTCCCGCCATGTCATACAGGCCGTAACCGTTTGGCGCAAAACTTCCCACGGGTGATGTCTGGGGCCGATCACCGAGGGCATAGGTCGGATGGTAGCCGAGATCGCCGCTCAGATTGCCGAATGATGTTCCGGTGGCATAGTGATTCGCCTGACTGTGGGTGATGGTGTCGGTGCCCCATGGGTAGCGTTTTCCACTGACTCCTCCGCGGGCCGCTTTTTCCCATTCCGCTTCGGTTGGCAGGCGATAGCCATTGGCAGTGCGGTCCGTCGAGGTGTTTGCGAAACCGGTTTTCAACACTGAGTTATTTGACAGGTAAGGGGGTTTCAGTCCTTCTTTCTGGCTGCGTGCATTGCACCATTTCAGCGCGTCAAACCATGTGATCTTAGTCACCGGATGATTGGCGGATTTGGCTGTCCCGGTCCTGAGATCGGTGTAGCCATTCATGATGCCCCAGAGCCGCACGTCATCCCAGAGGGCCTTGGTGACTTCGTATTTGCCCATGTAGAACGCACTCACGGTCACGGTTACGGAGGGTGCATCGCTGTCGGTGTCGCCGCTGGTGCGCCCCATGGAGAAGGGTCCTGCGGGGATGAGGGCGAAGGCCTCTGGAATCGGCGGGGAATCCACTGCGGTGAGTCGGAGCCGCATGGCAGTGGAGAAGCTGCTTGGGCGGTCGGACCCCGCATTCCAGACCAGATAGCGATTGGTTCCGTCTGGGACGCCATTGCCAACGTGTCCGCTCAACCATGTGATTGGCAGGTCGTAAGAGGTGCCCCTGTTGTCGGATAGTTCGACGGAGACGGTGGCTCCGTTCGGCCCGCTGCCGCTGAGGTTGTAGTAGACGTCGACAAAGTTCGTTCCGGGACGCTGGGAGACGCGGACGTTCGAGATAAGGGGGTCGGCCGAGGAAGAGGCGATGCCGGCCCAGAGCATGGCGGTGAGCAGGCAGGAATTAAGAAAGGGATGATGCATTGAGTGATTGATGGAAGAGTTCATCTGGATGCCTGCAGTCACTTGGCACGGAGGCGGTAAAAGGCCCTTGGTTGGCTGGAGGAGAGACTGTCGATGTAGGAATTCATGGGTGGGGTGGCGGCAACGTTGGTGGCGATGGTTTCCCATGACCCGGAGAGCGAGAAAGACCGCTGGACGTCATATATCGTGCCGGCCACGCTGGCCCATGAGAAGGAAACCCTGCGGGTGGTGCCATCCGGGGCGATGCCGGCGGTGTGAAAGGTTCCGACCCGGAGGAAATCGGATCCATTCCTCGGGTTGGTGCCTGCGAGGTATTCCGCGGCGTCCGGGAAGCTGTCGCCGTCGCGGTCGCCGGTGGCATCGAGCGGATCCGAGTCGCTCAGACCGTTTGCGAGTTCCCATGATCGGGGCAGACCATCGGCATCGTCATCGATCCAGAGCACTGCGGTGAAGACAGCCGAGTTGTTGAGCGGGTCGATGTCGCCGCTGAGGGATTCTCCGTCCACGGTGAGGCGGTAGGAGGCCTCGCCCTCGGGTTGGGAGGCTGGAGGCAGATCGAAGGCGAGTTCGGCGCTGCTTCCTGCGTCGATCCCCGGCACTGGTTTGTCCTGAAGAGTAACGGGGAAGGGGCCATCCCGCATCAGTTGCAACCCTGACACTGGTGTGAGGCCGTTAGCGATGTTCGAGACCCGTGCGAGGCAGCGGAGTGATCCGTCGCGCAGCACGGTGATGTTGGCTGGAGCCACGGTGAGGTCGGTGGTGCCGAGGGTGATGGTGGCGATGTTGTTGGTTTCGGAGGACTCGGTGACTGCGGCGACGGGATCGATGATGGCATGAATGACGATTCTCTGAGCGGAAATCGGCATGCTGAAGGAGTAGGACATGAGACGCGTTTCGCCGGCGGATAACCAGCCTTGAATCGTGCTGCTACCGAACTGCACCAAGCCTAACACGGGATCGCTGCGGTAGAAGGCGAAGGAGGGGGAGAACAATGCCACGTTGCCGGTATTGGCGACTTTGCATTGCAGGGTGACCGGTTTTGCGAGGGCAAACGACGCCCCCACACCGGTCAAACTGCCGGGCACGATGGAGAGATCCCGGACGAGCGCCTGTTTTGCGAGCAGGAGACTTGTTGGGCCGGGTTGGGGTACATTATCTACAATGACCGAGCCAGCGCCCTGAGTCGGCACGGAGACAGACCTCATGGTGACGGGAGAATTGTGGTAGGCGATGGTGAGGTTTCCGAAGGCGTCCCAGACGGGAGAGAAGTTCTGCTCGACATCGGAGTCTGTGGACAACCTCGTGTCCTTGGTCCACAGGTTGCTTGCGAGGTCATAGAGGCGGAAGAAGGCATCGGAGCCGCTCGGTCCCATGTCCTGCCAGATGAGTGCCAGATTGCCGGCAGGGCCACCGGTGAGGGAGTAATCGGCCACGGTCATGCTTTCTGCGGAGTCGCGGATGGCTGTGGGGGTGGCGAAGTCCCGCGAGAGGACCAAAGCTCTATTTTTGACCCAGACCAAGGAGACGGTGCCGGTGGTATCGACCCAAACCCTGGGATTGCGATCAGGCAGGGCATCTGCGGTTAGAGCGGTGGCGGGACTCCATGTCCCGGCAGAGAGGACCCGGTAGAAGACCTCGCTGTCATTGCCGGTGGCGGGGTCGCCATCGCCGTCGACGCACCATGTGACCACGGCTTTGTCTGCGGCTGCGGAGAGATGGAAGGCGAGCAGGCCGTCATTGGCAGGGAGCAACGCGGCGGGAGCGGTCCATGTTCCGGTGGCGGGATCCAAACGGGCGGAGATGAGCCGCTGAGGAGAGGATGGGCTGGCATCGAGCTTGCTGGCAGTGCTTTCCCGCCAGCATGCCACGAGAGTGCCATCGGCCATCGGGCCTGCGAGTCGAGGTTCGAAGTCGAGGATGGCGTTGTCGGTGAGCGCGACGGGTGCGGTCCATGTCTGGGTGGACTGGTTCCAGCGGCTCCAGCAGATTTCCATGAGCGCTGAATAGGTTGGGAGGTCACTGCCGGAGTAGGCAGGATCCTTCACCCGTTCGAAGATGGCGATGGCGTCACCATTGGCGGCATAGGCTACCTGCGGGCGGAAGTGTGCTGCTGGATGGGCTGCGATTGCCTGGGGCGCGGTCCATGTGGTGCCGTTGTACCGGGTCCATGCGATTTCCGTGTATTGAGCTGGATTGGGGGCCCCTGTGTCCCGCACATAGAGCAGCATGAGATCGCTTCCCCTAGCGGCGAGACTTGGGGGGCTGCCGGGGTAGACATTGGCGAGCAGCGGCAGGCTGGCGCCTGAGGGAACGTTGGGGTCGCTGATCAAGCGGCGCCCTGGTCCGCCTGCCGGGGGTTGATAGACGGCACCGGGGGAAGGGGCGGCCGACATTCTGTTGAATTGTTCCAGAGCGGAGAGGGGATCGGGTTGCGCTGCGTCCACTCTCCGGGCTGGGTCGGCTGCATTGGGGAGGAATTGTTCGGGGCCTGCGTTTCTCCAGTAGCGATCGCGCAGGCTCCAGTCCGTGGAATTGTCTGCTGCGGCCAGCAGTGTGCCACCCGGCACTGGATAACTTCCTGCGGGCAGGCGACGGCCAGGGAAGGTGTAGTCGAGGAAGACATATTGTGCTGTGAAGCTGAAGGGCCAGACATTGACCTCGAGCCCGGAGTAGCCCTTGAAGTTCACGGTTCGGAAGATGGGTTCCGGGAGGCCGAAGGTTCCGGTGGCTTTGCCGCCCAGATAGACTCTGGCGGATCTTCCTGGCAAACTGGGGTGGTAAATCGACTCGAGGCCCAGGCCGACGTTCAGAGAGGCTTCTTTGAAATTGAGCGGCCATTGTGGCGCGAAGACAGCCTGTCCGGAGATGTCGGGCAGGGCGTCTGCTTTCACCGAGAAGTTCTTCACAAAGTCTTCGCCGGCGATGGTTCTCATCCCTGTGGTGAGACCGGGGCCGATGAGATCGAGCAGGCCGTAGCGAGCGAGTTCCGTGCGTGCTGAAAGGTTCATGTCACTGGTGATCTCATTGACCCTGATGCCCGTTCCGGGAAGACCATGTCCGGCAGTGCGGGAAAGCATGTCGAGTTCGACGTCACGGTTGCCGATGTGGAGAAGCGGCCTGTCGTAGCTGGCGGAGTCCGGGATTACTGGCCGACGGCCACGTTTTCCGTTCCTGTCAGTGGCGCTGGATCCCAACGCTAGCTCCCATGAGCCGTCTGTCAGGCCGAAATCGAAGCTGCCGCCCAGTCGGAACTGACAGCCAAAGCGTCCGATTACTGGCAGGGTCGTATCCTGCTCAGTGGTGCTGAGGCTGAAATCCAAAGCGACGTTCTGCGCGCTGGTGACAGCCTGGGATTTCAAGGGCTGAAGGAAGGCAGGCCACGGGAAGACATGGAGTGGTTGTGCGAACGGCAGCGACGAGACAGAACCATTGGGGCCAGTACCGATCGCGAAGACGGACAGGTTGTAAGGTCGCGGACTGCCGCCGGGGAAGTTTGCATCGATGTTGAGAGGGAGTGTGGTGAGGGTGCCGGTGGCAGTGTTAGAAACGATCAGGCGGTCCCCCTCTCTGATTTCCACACGGAGGGGAGAGAAAGACAGCCAATTGATGGTGACGTTGAGCTGTGTTTGAAGTCCACAGTCCGCCATGAAGCGGTGACGCGGGGTCAAGTCGACCGATTGAATGAAGGGTTTGTTGTTCGGGCGCAGGATGATGGTTCCCAGATCGAGTTCCGAGGCATTTGCCTGTGGGGTGAGCAACTTCGTCCATACGGCGAAGTTCTGCATGAAAATGGTTGCGGTCTGCGCCGAGGTGATTGGTGTCTTGAGCTCGAAGGCACCGCGCGAGTCTGTGGTGGTCGAGGTTGATCCACTGATCACGGTCACGCCCGCCAGAGGGATGAACGGTCCGGAGGGGGAACTGCCGTCCAGCACCATGCCGCGGATGAGAACGCCGGTGCGGGTGTCTAGTGTGAAGATGTTGGAGAGGGCGGTGCTTTGCTGGGCGAAACCACGTGGGCTAAGCGCCATGAGCAGGAGGATGCACCTCATGAGAGAAGGCAGAAAGGGTCGGGAGTTCATTGGCCTGCGTTCAATGGGGCGGGATGGCATTGTGAAGATGCTGGAGGGCGGTGTTTGCGGATGGATAGCAGGAATCGAGGGGAATGTTATGGGGAATCTCCCGGTTTTTTCGGGGTCGCCGCGGTGGGGGATGCAGCGGACCGGTTGTTCTGCGCGGGCGGTGGATTGTGGTGGGTCGAGGTGCCTGCCCTTGTGAGTCGGAGGTCGCGGTGATGCCCGTTTCGGAGCACTCGCAGAGTTCTTATGGGGCTGAGTTGCGGGCGAGGCGGAAGCCGGTTTTGCTGCTCGTGCCCACCGGGGAGTCGACGGCGCGGGCTGCAGCGCGGCTCCAGGACGGAAGGTCGTACCAATTGCCGCCCCGGATCACTCGGACCGAGCCCGAAACGGCACCTCGTGGATCGAAAGCTCCATCTGTGTAATGTGTCGCTTTATACCAATCCCAGCACCACTCCCCGTTGTTTCCGGCCATGTCATACAGACCATACCCGTTCGGTTCGAAACTCTCTACGGGTGATGTGTAAGGGAATGGTTCGGTGTCGTATGTGCGATGATAGCCAATATCGCCGCTCAGATTGCCGAAAGACGTCCAAGCTGCATAGTAGTTCGCCTGCCTTTGGCTGATGGTATCCGTGCCCCATGGGTAGCGCTTCCCGCTCACGCCGCCGCGGGCGGCTTTTTCCCATTCCGCTTCCGTCGGCAAGCGGTAGCCGTTTGCAGTCCAGTTTGCGGTGGGTCCGCTTATCCCCGTCTTCATGATCGTGCCTCGCGCGGTGTAGACCGGGGTCAGCCCGTCTTTCTGGCTGCGTGCATTGCACCATTTGAGTATGTCAAACCAACTGACTGTGTGGACCGGGTGATTGTTCGCCTTGCCGCCCCCTATGCTGAGATCCGTGTAGCCGTTGGCTGCGCCCCAGACCCGAACTTCATCCCACAGGGTTTTCGTGACTTCGTTTTTCCCAATGAAAAAGGCGCTCACCGTCACTGTCACGGGTGGTGCATCGGCATCCGTGTCGCCACTGGTGCGGCCCATGGTGAAGGGACCCGCGGGGATGAGGGAGAAGCCTTCGGGGACTGGGGCTACGGCCTGTGCATCGAGCGCGAGACGAAAGAACCGCCTGGGCGTTCCGGCGGTGTGGGGGGCGGTGAGTACGAGGTTGTACCCGTTTCCGACGACTGCGGTGCCAAGGTTCTGCCACGTTCCACCTTGCAAGGTGTCTGTATACTGGAGCAGGTAGGTGCGGCCTGCGACGGAGGGTTGGACGGTGAAGTTGAGGTTGCCGCCAACGATTTCGAGTTTCGGTGCGACCAGCTCGCTGGGGGTGATTGGTTCTGCGGCGGATGCGAAAATGGTCAGGGCGGCGGAGAGGGCAACCGTGAGCGGAGCGAGCCGGTGAAGGGAAGGCAGCTGGAGAGGTCTGGGAACGGAGGGCGGATTCATGGTGGCGATTCCGGGGCGTCGAGGTGATCGCGGATGGATAGCAGGAATCGGGGGGAGTGTTATCGGGAATTTCCCGGTTTTTTCCGGGGGTTGCCGGGGACGCAATCCCGTTGGGATTGGGGGAGGCGGGGGGTGGGGGCTGTTGGGTTCCGGGATGGGGTGATGGGAGTGTTAGGGGTTCAAGGGACGTGCGGGGGATCTTCGTCAGGTGGGTAGAAGGACCATGCGAGGTCGATGTGGAGGGAGGCGAGGCGGGCGAGGGTGGGGGAGGAGATTCGGTCGGAGGATCGGTCGTTTGAGTGGAGGCACTGGTAGCCGATGTCGATGACGCGCTGGCGGGCGCCGTGCCAGAGGGAGAGGCTCGCCGGGGAGAGGGAATCGATGAGGTGGGTGAAGGCGAGGAGGAAGGATTCCGGGGAGCGGTCGTGGGGTTCGAGGGATAGTTCGTAGCGAGCGAAGCAGGTGTTCTCTTCCGAAGAGGGGCCGCAGGCGAGGAGGAAGGCGCGGTTGCCGATTTCGTCGATGAGCGGCTGGAGGTTCTGATGGCTGAGGATGTCGAGGTCCGCGTTGAGGAAGATGACGGGCACGGCGGGGCGTTGGGACTGGTGGGGCGTGATGGTTATTGTCTGGTGATGGCGAGGCGGTAGAAGCGTTTGGGGCTGGGGGTGGGGATGGAATCGCGGACGGTGACGGAGCGGAAGGAGACGTCGATGGTGGATTCGCTGACGAAGCCTGGGCCGGTGGGGGTGTTGCCGGCGGTGCTGGTGGCGAGAGTGGACCATGAGATCATGTCAGTGGAGACCTGGGCGCGGTAGGTGAGGTCGGTGGCGAGGGGGTCGCGGCGGAAGGTGATGGTGACGGCGTCGGCGGCTGGCGGGGTGACGGAGAAGCCGGAGGAGAGCATGTTAGGGGCGTTGGGCTGGAAGCCCCATGCGTATTCGAGGCCGTCGGTGAGGGAGTCGCCGTCGGTGTCGTAGGCGTCATCGATGAACTGGCCGATGAGGTAGTTGGCGGCTTCCCATTGTTTGCGTCTGGTGGCTGGGGGTGGGGTAGCGGGGACGTAGTTGACGGTGAGGCGGGGTCTGGCGGAGGTGGTGGTGCCGGTGCGGGAGGCGAAGCGTTTGGCGGAGGGGGCGTTGACGTAGAACGAGATGGTGCCGTTGACGTTGGCGAGGTGGGTACCTGACAGGGTGATGGAGCCTGCGGCGTCGTCGATGGCGGTGATGGTGGCACCGGTGCGGATGTTGGGGCCGATGGCTTTCATGCCGACGGCGAGGCCGTCGGTGGAGGCAGGGATGAGGGATGCCTGGCCGGCGGTGCCGGTGCAGGGGACCATGATGGTTTCGGAGTCGGCTTTGAGGATCCAGCCGAAGTTAGCGGCTGGGTTGGCGAGCCATGCGTTGAGGTCGGCGGTGAGGCCGGGGCCGGACCACGAGTAGGCGGCGTTGCTGTTGACTGAGGTGGTGGCGGAGGGGGTGGGGAGGAAGTCGCCGCCTGGGGTTGCCCATGTGGCGGGTTGGCCGTTGAACGGTTTGGCCCATGTGGCGTCGGTGGCGGAGGCTGGAGCGCCGCTGCCTTCCTGGGAGCCGGCGTTGGCGGTGCCTTCGCCCCAGTTTGCGGTCATGCGGTGGAGGGAGAAGGGGAAGGCACCGACGATGGTGCGGTCCATGGTGAGCTGGAGGGAAGCGGAGGCGACGGTGGCACCGGCGGGGATGCTGGTTAGTGTGAAGCCGAGGAGGGCGCGGCGGACGGCGGCCTGATTGCTGTTGGGGTCGGTGGCACCGGCGAAGATCCATGAACCGGCGCCGTTGCTGTCGGTGTCTTCCTGGGAGATGTTATTGTCTTTGGCGGCGTTGAGAGTGAGGGTGGTGGTGGGAGGGACGGGGACGATTTTGTAGATGGAACCGCTAGGGAGACCGGAGGCACCGTCGAGCCCGCTGGTGGCCTGGACTCGTTTGGTGAGGACGTAGAGTTCACCGGCTTCGTCTTCGCCGAAGCTCTGGATGTAGCGTGGGATGGGGTTGCCGCCGAGGATGTCGAGCGTGGCGAGTTTCCAGACGTTCGGGGAGGTTTCTTCGAGGCCGAGGAGAACGCCTTCGCCGGTGGGGTTAGGCGGGGCGTTGGCGATGATGGGGGTGCGGCTCCAGTCGCCGAAGACGTACTTGCCCTGGAGGGCGGGGATGGCGGCGCCGCGGTAGAGGTAGCCGCCGCTGACGGAGACCCCTATCTGGGGGAGCGGGGGCGAGCCGATTTCGATGCCTGGGTGGGCGTACTGGCCGATGGGGTCGATGGCTGGGGCGGACATGGGAGGGGCGTCGACGGAGAAGGAGGGGACGAAGGAGCCCTCGCGGTTCCGCCAGCCGTAGTTGCCGCCTTTGGTGATGAGGTTGATTTCTTCGACGGCGTTCTGGCCGACATCGGCGGCGAAGAGACGGTTGGTGCCGCCGGGGCGTTTATCGAAGCTGAAGCGCCAGCAGTTGCGGAGTCCGAAGGCGTAGATTTCGGGGCGTTCGCCGTTGGGGCTGGAGGCGAAGGGGTTGTCGGCGGGGATACCGTACTGACCGCCGGGGCCGTTGGTGCCGAGGGGATCGATCCGGTGCATTTTGCCGAAGATCTTGGTGAGGTCCTGGGCGTTGCCTTTGGCGTTGGTGGGGCGCGGGGTGGTGGCGGAGCCTCCGGTGTGGCCGGCGCCGTTGTCGTTGCTGCCGCCGCCGTCGCCGACGGTGAAGTAGAGGTAGTTGTCAGGGCCGAAGGCGAGACAGCCGCCGCCGTGATTGGACTGGGGTTTGTCGAATTTGAGGAGGACCCGTTCGGAGGCCGGGTCGGCGGCGTTAGGGTCGGTGGAGGAGACGCGGAATTCCGAGATGACGGTGCGGCAGTTGACTGGGTTGTTGGCGGTGCCGGGGGCATTGGGGGAAGGTTCCATGTAGAAGACGTAGAACCGGCCGAAGCCAGGGGAGGCGGCGTTGGCGTAGGCGGGGTGGAAGGCGAGGCCGAGGAGACCGCGTTCGTCGTAGTTAGGGGTTTCGGGGACGAGTTTGGAGCGGATGTCGAGGAACGGTGCTGGGAGGAGCATGCCATTGCGGAAGATGCGGATGGCACCGCGCTGTTCGACGATGAACGAGCGGCCGGAGCCATCGCCGGCGTGGGTCATGGCGAGCGGGGCGAGGAGCTGGAGGTCGGCGACGAGTTCGAGTTTGAGGGTGGGGAAGGCGGCGGAGGCGGCTGCGGGGAAGCAGAGGGCGGTGGCGAGGGCGGAGCCGAGAGAGAGAATAAGGTTAGGAGATTTCATGGTGGCGGCGGTGATGGAAAAAGATTGCGGTGACAGGGTGTGGACTGGTAAAACCCGTATAATCATGTCGTTATCAATTTTTGAGGACCAAGGGAAGCACCATTGCGGTGAAAAGGGTGCTGATACGGGCATGCGGTTGGCGGGTGGCGGGAGGGTGGGAGGTGTTAGGATGGGGAGTGGGGTGGCGGTGCTGGGCGTGATGATGGTGCTGGCGGGTGAGGGAGTGGAGGGGGCGACGTTGGTGTTTGGGGCGATGCGGGATGCGGTGCTTTATGAGGATGCGGGTGGGTTGGTGGCGAATGGGGCTGGGGAGTTTCTGCTGGCGGGTCGGACGAATCAGGGGAGCGGGTCGCGGCGGCGGAGTGTGCTGGCGTTTGATGTGGCGGCGATACCTGCGGGGGCGGTGGTGACGGGTGTGGAGGTGCGGCTGCATGCGCAGACGGTGACGACGGCGGATGTCGAGCTGGGGTTGCACCGGATGCTGACGGCGTGGACGAGTGGGGGGGCGAATCCGGGGGGGACTGAGGCGACGGGGGTGGCGGCGCTGGCTGGGGATGCGACGTGGCTGCATGCGACGGTGCCGGGGACGCTGTGGGCGGTGCCGGGAGGGGATCACGCGGGGGTGGCGTCGGCGGTGACGATGGTGGCGGGTGCGGGGGGATGGGTGACGTGGAGTGGGGCGGGGTTGGTGGCGGACGTGGAGAGGTGGCGGAGTGATCCGGGGGGGAATGCTGGTTGGATGCTGAGGAGTGACGAATTGAGTGCGCAGACGGCGAAGCGGTTTGAGTCGGCGGACAATCCTGATGCGGGATTGAGGCCGGTGCTGGTGGTGGCGTTCACGGTGGTGCCGGAGCCGGCGGTTGGGTTGCTAGGGGTGGTGGGTGGAATGGTTGTGCTGGGGCGGCGGCGGCGGGTGAGAGGTTGATTGATGCGGGCACGAAAAAGCCCTGCCTTGCTGGGAGCAGGGCAGGGCTTGGAGTGGGAGCCGGATGGGTCAGGCGCGGCGGCGACGGCCGAGCGTGAGAGCGCCGAGGCCGAGGAGGGCGGCGGCGGTTGGTTCCGGGACGTTGGAGAGTTGGAGGCGAGCGCCGTCAGCGCGGACGAGGGCCTGGTAGGCGGCGGCGGAGCCGGGGGCTGCGGCGAAGTGGCTGGCGATCTGAGCCGGGGTCAATTCGGAGCCGTAGAGGGCGACCTCGTCGATGCCGCCGTTGTATGGGCTGCCGCTGTCGGTGGCTCCGACGATGAAGTTGCCGGCGGTGGAGGCGTTGTAGACTGGGTTCCTTGTGGAATCATTGATGTCGTCGACGAGGACGCCATTGACGTAGAGTTTGGCGGCGGAGCCGTTCCATGTGGCGACGACGTGGCTCCATTCGAAGAGATTGGAGGTACCGCCGGTGAGGTCCCAGCCGACTTCGGTGCCGGTGCCGTTGTACATGCGGAGGTTCCAGCCAGTGGCGGAGCCGCGCTGGAAGAAGGCCCAGCCGGAGCGAGGGCTGGCGGAGATACGGTTGGAGACAGGGGAGTCGTCGTTATCGGAGGCGGTAGGGTAGGCCCAGAATTCGATGGAGAACGGGCTGGAGGAGGAGGGATTGACGCCCGAGTTGAAGGGGACGATAGTGGTGACGCCGGCGGCGCCGTAGAAGGCTGCCTGGTCGCCGCCGGAGCCGAGGGGGCCTGCGGCGAAGGTGACGCCGGTGGCGTCGGTGCCATTGGCGGCAGCGCCGAGGCTACCGGTGTTGATGGAGATGGAGGACGCGTGCAGCGGGGCTGCGGCGAGCGCGATGACGAAAGGCACGAGAGTGCTGAAGTTTTTCATGGTTTCTGACTTGGGGGGTAAAGGGTGAAGTTATGCCGGGTGAGGAGAGTCGCAACGCGATTTCCAGATGATACGCAGGTGCGGAAAACGGGGTGTGAGGGGAGGGAGAAGGGGGCGGTTTTGAAGGTGTGGGGGGACGCTTGCGGTGGGAGGGGAGAAGGTGGAGGGTGTTTGAGGATGGCAGAGGAACACGAGTTTGTGGGGCATCAGCCGCATCTGATCTTCGATTGGAAGAAGGTGCGCGGGTCGCGGCGTCGGTTGGTGGGGATGCTGCTGGTGGCTGCGGGGGCGCATGCGGGGTTGTTTTATCTGTTTCGGGTGGTGGGGCAGGTGGACGGGCGGGTGGTGCCGCCGCGGAGTGCGATGCTGCATTTGCCAGGGGAGGCGGCGGAGACGGTGGCCTTGGTGAGTGCGCTGGAGGATCGGTTTCCGGGGATGTGGCGGCGGGCGGAGAGTGGGGTGTTCGAGCGGGATCTGGAGATGCTGAGGGGGGTGGTGCCGCCGGTTTTTGAGAAGCATGGGGGCGGGGTGACGGTGTTGAAGCCGTTTGGGCTGCCATTGGTGTCGCGGGGATTGCCTGCGGTGGTGGGGCCTGGGCAGGTGTTGCTGCCGGTGGTGGGGGGTGGGGAGAGCGGAGCGGTGGTGGCTGCGGTGGGGGCGGGGGAGGAAGCGGATGGGGGCGAGGAGGAGGAGACGCCGCGGGCGCAACCGTCGCTGGCATTGGAGAGCGGGTTGGATGGCCGGGCGGTGGTGACGGGGCCGGGGTGGCCGGAGCGGGTGATTGATGAGACGTGGCCGGAGACCGCGGCGATTCCGTTTATGCTAGGAGTGGATGCGGGCGGGCGGGTGCGTTATTGCCTGCCGGTGACACCGGCGACCGGGGTGGACCATGAGAAGCTGCGGGGGCCGCTGCTGGGGATGCGGTTTGCGGCGAGGCCGGGGACTGGGGTGCAGTGGGTGACGGCGGCGGTGAGGTGGTGAGACGCAGGCAAAGAGGTCACAGGCAAGATGCCTGTGTCACTTTGCTTGCTGGCACTGAGGTCACAGGCAGGATGCCTGGGTCACACTGCATGTGGCGGGGGTGCGGTGAATGCAGGGATTTCTCAAATACTGCCTAGCTGATGCCGGGGTCAGGCGGCGTGGTCGGAGGGGGCGGCGGGGGCGTCATCCGGGGCCATGTCCTGTTCGATGCGGAGATTACGGATGATGAAGTCCTGACGTTCCGGGGTATTTTTGCCCATGTAGAAGGTGAGGAGGTCGCGTGTGGAGTGGGCGTGGTCGACGCCGACTGGGTCGAGACGCATGTCCGGGCCGATGAAGTGTTTGAATTCTGAGGCGTTGATTTCGCCGAGGCCTTTGAAGCGCGTGATCTCGGCGGTTTTGCCGCATTTGGCGATGGCTTTGAGTCGTTCTTCTTCGGTGTAGCAGTAGAACGTTTCCTTTTTATTGCGGACGCGGAAGAGAGGCGTCTGGAGGACGAAGAGGTGGCCGCGGCGGATGATGTCGGGGAAGAACTGGAGGAAGAAAGTGATCATGAGGAGCCGGATGTGCATGCCATCGACATCGGCGTCGGTGGCGAGGACGACCTTCTGATAGCGGAGGTCATCGACGGAGTCCTCGATGTTGAGAGCGTGCTGGAGGAGATTGAATTCCTCGTTTTCGTAGACGACCTTTTTGGTGAGGCCGAAGGTATTGAGCGGTTTGCCGCGGAGACTGAAGACGGCCTGGGTTTCGACGCTGCGGGCGGAAGTGATCGAGCCGCTGGCGCTGTTGCCTTCGGTGATGAAGAGCGTGCTTTCCTCGCGGTTTTTGGCGTTGGAGTCGAGGTGGACGCGGCAGTCGCGGAGTTTTTTGTTATGGACCTTGGCTTTGCGGGCGCGTTCGCGGGCGATTTTGGCGACGCCGGCGAGTTCCTTGCGTTCGCTTTCGTTTTCCTGGATTTTTTCGAGGAGGGCTTTGTCGGTGTCCTTATTGCGGGCGAGGTGGAGTTGGAGTTGTTTTTCGAGGAAGGCGCTCATGAAGGCGCGGACGGTGGGACCGCCGGGCTCCATGACGGTGCTGCCGAGTTTGGTTTTGGTCTGGGATTCGAAGACAGGTTCGACGACCTTGAGGGCGACGGCGGCGACGATGCCGCCGCGGATATCGGAGGGGTCGAAGTCCTTTTTGTAGTGTTCGCGGAGGACCTTGACGACGGCTTCGCGGAAGGCGGCTAGGTGGGTGCCGCCCTGGGTGGTATTCTGGCCGTTGACGAAGCTGTAGATGTCTTCGCCTGCCTGGTCGGCGTGGGTGAAGGCGACCTCGATGTCCGGGCCGGTGAGGTGGATGATGGGGTAGAGCGGGTCCTGGGGGAGGTTTTCCTTGAGGAGGTCCTGGAGCCCGTCTTTGGAGCGGAATTTGCGGCCGTTGAAGGCGATGGTGAGGCCGGTATTCAGATAGGAGTAGTAGCGGAACATCCGTTCGAGGATGTCGTGGTCGAAGCGGAATTTTGCGGCGAAGACGGTAGGGTCCGGGTGGAAGCCGATGCGTGTGCCGTTGGGTTCGGCGGAGCGCTCGGGTTTTTTCATTTCTGATTTCACCTTACCGCGGCTGAAGGTGATGGCCTTGGTTTCGCCCTCGCGGAAGGCCTGGATTTCGAAGATGTCGGAGAGGGCGTTGACGGCTTTGATGCCGACCCCGTTGAGGCCGACGGATTTTTTGAAGGCTTTGGAGTCGTATTTGGCGCCGGTGTTGATTTTGGCGGCGCAGTCCATGAGCTTGCCGAGAGGGATGCCGCGGCCGAAGTCGCGGACGACGAAGTGGCCGTTGTCGTCGAGGGAGACGTCGATTTGTTTGCCGTGGCCCATGACGAATTCGTCGATGGAGTTGTCGAGGGCTTCTTTGACGAGGATGTAGATGCCGTCGTCCGGGGAGGAGCCGTCGCCGAGTTTCCCGATGTACATGCCTGGGCGGAGGCGGATGTGTTCGACCCAGTCGAGGGATTTGATGCTGTCTTCGGTGTAGTCGGAGTCTGCCATGGCTGGGGGAGGTGAGCGGAGAGGAGCGAGGATCGAGTGCCGTGGGAGATAGTTTGGGAAGCTTAAGGAATCAAGCCCGTGGGTGGGGTTGGGATGGGATTGGGGATCAGGATTCGACGAGACAGGAGAGCATGGTGTCGTTGTCGAAGTCGAAGAAGCCGCGGAAGGGGGTGGAGGTGAGGAGGTGGTGGAACCAGTGGATGTCGTCGGCCCACATTTCGTGGAAGGGGATGGAGGAGATGGGGGTCCAGAGGGGGATGGCTTCGTCGGTTTCGGTGGCGGTGCCGGAGTGGGAGTCGGCGCGGAAGACGTGGCATTCGAGGGTGAGGCCGTCTGTGAAGCGGAAGTGGAGGAGGCCGACGAGGGAGGGATTGTGAGCGGAGATGAGGAGTTCTTCGGCGGTTTCGCGGATGGCGCATTGGGCTGGGGATTCGCCGGGGTCGAGTTTACCGCCTGGGCCGTTGATTTTGCCTGCGCCGAGCCCGCGTTTTTTGCGGATGAGGAGGACCTCATTGCCGTTGAAGACGAACATGAGCGTGGCGCGCATGGCCGGGTCCCATGATTCCCAGCCGTGAGGGCGGGGTGGAGGGGAGAGGAGGTTCATGGGAGGGGGAGGTCCTCGCCGACGATCTGGACCTCGGTTTCGAGATCGATGCCGCGTTCACGACGAGCGGTTAGGCGGATGCGGGAGATGAGTTCGAGGACCTGGGAGGCGGAGGCGCCGCCTTCGTTGATGATGAAGTTGCCGTGGACTGGGGAGACCTTGGCTGGGCCGACGGAGGCTTCTTTGAGGCCGAGTTCCTGGATGAGTTTACCGGCTGGGCAGGCAGCGGGGTTTTTGAAGATACAGCCGGCGGAGGCCGCGATGGGCTGGGAGGATTTGCGTTTCTCGATGCTGAGCTGGAGGTTGGCGTCGATGACCTCGAGAGGGGCGGGGGTGCCTTGGAAGACGGCGCTGATGCAGTACTGGTCGTTGAATTCCGGGACACTGCGGTAGCGGACGAGGATTTCGTCGCGGGATTTTTCCTGAACGGAGCCAGCGGCGTCGAGGTAGCGGACGGAGAGGACCTGGTCGAAGGTTTCGATGCCCATGGCACCGGCGTTCATGCGGAGCCCGCCGCCGACGGAGCCGGGGATGCCTTCCATCCATTCGAAGCCGGTGAGGTTGGCCTGGCGGGCGGCGGCGGCGAGGCGTTTGAATTTGACGGCGGATCCGGCGCGGATGGTGTTGCCGGAGACGGAGAGCTCGTCGAAATCGCCGCCTTCCGGGTGGATGACAGCGCCTTTGATGCCGCCGTCGCGGATGAGGAGATTGGAGCCGCGGCCGATGATGCGGGTGGGGATCCCGCGCTCGCGGCAGAAGCGGATGAGATTGGAGAAGCTTTCGGTGGAGCGGGGTTCGATCCAGAACTGGGCAGGGCCGCCGACCTTCATGGTGGTGTGGCGGGTCATGGGTTCGAAGAGACGGACGGTGGCTTCTGGGTCGTCGAGGGCGGCGGCGATCTGTTCGAGAGTGGTGAGGTCGTCGGCTAGGAGGGTGCCGATTTCGTGGACATTGCCAGCGCCGAGGGTGATGAGGAGGTCGCCGGGGCGGAGGAAGTTGCCAGCGGCGGCGCGGGCGGCTGCGTGAGTGGGGGTGGAGAAGACCTTGAGTTTATCGCCTTCGTGGGTGCGGACGGCGTCGACGATGGTCTGGCCGGAGATGCCGGGGATGGGGAGTTCGCTAGCTGGGTAGATGTCGAGGACGAAGAGGGCGTCGCAGTTGGAGAAGGCGGTGGCGAACTGGTCTTTGAGGAGCTGGGTGCGGGTATAGCGGTGGGGTTGGAAGATGCAGACGACGCGGCCGGAGGAGAAGCGGCGGGCGGTTTCGAGGGTGGCGGCGACTTCGGTTGGGTGGTGGCCGTAGTCGTCGACGATGGTGTAGTGAGGCGAGCGGAGTTTGACGTCGAAGCGGCGTTTGGCTCCGCGGAACGTGCTGAGGGCCCATGCGATGCGGTCGAAGGGGACGCCCATGTCGGTGGCGAGGGCGATGACGGCGAGGGCGTTGAGGACGTTATGGCGGCCGGGGATATTGAGGATGAGGTGGCCTAGCGGTTCGCGGTTTCTGAAGACGGAGAAGCGCGTGCTCTGGCCCATGACCTCGACCTCCTGGGCGGAGAAGTCGTTAGAGGGATCCCAGCCGTAGCTGCGGCAGTCTTCGCGATCGGCGCAGAGGGCGAGGGCACCGGCATCGGCGGCGCAGAAGTAAGTGTAGCCGGAGGTCTGGTCGAGGAGCTGGCGGTAGACGGAATTGATGTGAGCGAGGTCGCGGTAGTAGTCGAGGTGTTCTTCCTCGATGTTGAGGAGGATGGAGTGTGAGGGGTGGTAGAGGACGAGGGTGCCGTCGCTTTCGTCGCCTTCTGCGACGAAGTGGGTGCCTTCGTGGTCCCAGTGGGCGTTGGTGCCGAGGAGAGGGATTTCTGCGCCGACGTAGTGGGAAGGGTGGAGACCGGCTTCGCGGAGGACGTGTGCGGCCATGGCGGAAGTGGTGGTTTTTCCGTGCATGCCTGCGACGACGATGCCGTTTTTGCGCTTCATGATGGAAGCGAGGGCTTCGGCGCGGCGGAAGAGAGGGATGCCAGCGGCGGAGGCGGCGTCGTAGGCGACATTGCGACCGGGTTTGACGGCGGAGGAGTAGACGATGGCGGAGGCACCGAGGACACTTTCTGCGGTGTGTGGGCAGAAGAATTCGAGACCGGCCCGCTGGAGACGTTCGGTTTCGATGGTGGTGCTGCGGTCGGAGCCGCTGACCTGGTAGCCGAGGTCGAGGAGGAGAGCGGCGATGCCGCTCATGCCGCTGCCGGCGACGCCGATGAGGTGAACGCGGCCGGGTTTACCGGCGTCTGCGGCGCTGAGGAAGTCCAGATCCATGATGTGGTTGAGGCTACGTGGGGAGGAGGGGGCGTCAAACGGTGGTGCGAGCGGGATCAGTGGCGGAGGTCCGGGGAGGGGTGAGAGGATGCGGACATGAGGTTGAGGAAGATGGGTTCGAGGGAGTCCTGGCCGGCGTTCTGGCGGAGTTCGGACATGGAGCCGAGGGCGACGAGTTTCCCGCGGTCGATGATGCCGATGCGGTCGGCGAGTTCTTCGGCGACGTTGAGGAGGTGGGTGGACATGAAGATGGTGACACCGGCGCGGGAGCGTGCTTTGAGTTCTTCTTTGACGACGCGCATGTGGAGTGGGTCGAGGCCGATCATGGGTTCGTCGATGATGATGACCTTGGGGTCGTGGAGGAGGGCGGAGGCGATGGCGAGGCGCTGGCGGGTGCCGTGGCTGAGGTGTTCGATTTGTTCGCGGCCATAGGGGTGGAGGGCGAACTGGTCGAAGAGATCGCCGGTGAGGCGGCGGGCGCGGTCTGGTGGGACGGAGAAGATTTCTGCGATGAAGCCCATGAATTCGAGGGCGGTGAGTTTGTCGTAGAAGACGGCGACATCGGGGACGAAGCCGAGGGCTTGTTTGGCGGCGCGGGCGTCGTTCTGGACGTGGTGGCCGCAGAGCCATGCTTCGCCGGAGGAGGCTTTGAGGAGGCCTGTGAGGAGTTTGATGGTGGTGGTTTTTCCGGCGGCGTTGGCGCCGAGGAAGGCGAAGAATTCGCCCTGGGGGATTTCGAGGGAGAGGTGGTCGAGAGCGCAGAGGCTGCCGTAGTGCATGGTGAGATCGCGCGTGCGGATCATGGGGGTGGAGGCGAGGGTGCGGTTGTGGGTGTGATTGTGTGTGGAGGGGCGATGTCGGGAGGGCGGAAAGAGTCGCTGAGGAGATTGAAGCTGGAGGGTGTTTCGATGCGGAGGATTTCGCCGGTGGAGGCGATGTAGAGACGGAAGGCGCGGTTGGAGCCGGAGTCGCTGCGAGCGAGGATGAAGCCGTCGGTGGAGGAGTTAGCGACGGTGATGCGGCCGCCGCGAGCGGAGAGGGAGACGCTGGCGGGGTGCGAGCCGGTTGGTGGTTTGGAGAGGGTAGCGAGCTGGTCGGGATTGATGCCGAGGGTAGAGGAGAGCCAGAGGAGGAGGGATTTGGTGGCGGCGTCGGGTTCTGCGCCTGAGTTTGAGGTGAACGCGATGGTGGTGCCTCGGGTGAGGGTGATGGCGGGCCATGCGGCGCCCTTGGGTTGGTCGATTCTGAGGTCGATGGGGGGATCGGCCTTGGGGAGACGGAGGTTGAGGTCGAAGGAAGTGATGTCGCCGGAGACGGAGAGGTCGAAGCGGCTATTGAGGGCGAGTTGGCCGAAGGAGGCGAAGGGGCCGCGGAGTTGGAGGGTTCCGTTGAGGGCGACGCGGACGCTTTCGAGACGGCGGGAGGGGACGGGAGGGCCGCTGAGCGGGGTGATGCGGCATTGGCCGGTGATGGTATCGCCTTCGTAGATGTCCATGTCGGTGCCTTCGCTGCGGGAGGCGAAGAGTTCGCAGATGGCCTGAGGGGAAGCGCTGGCGAGCTGGGAGTTTTCGGGGAAGAGGATACTGCGGACGAGCAGCGTGGTCATGAGGCCACAGAACCCGAAGATGAGGGAGGTGGTGCAGAGGAAGGCGGGGGAGTGGCCGCGGAGCATGCTGGGAGCGGTGCGAGGGGTTAGGGATGAAGCGGGAGGGAGGTCGGTTGAGTGTTAGATGGAAGGTCGGGGTGGAAAAAAAAAAAAAAACAG
>JAIXPK010000478.1 GCA_027486335.1 Verrucomicrobiaceae bacterium
GTCCGGGGCGGAATCCTCCGCCGCACCATCGGTGCCTGCCGCGCCGTCGACGGGGTCTCCCTCGAGGTCCAACCCGGCGAAACCCTCGGCCTCATCGGCGAAAGCGGCTGCGGCAAAACCACCCTCGGCAAAACCATCGCCGGACTCAACACCCCCACCACCGGCTCCATCCTCTTCAACGGCCGCAACACCACCGGCCTCCGCGCCGGCTCCCTCGCCAGCGACCTCCAGATGATCTTCCAGGACCCCGCCGAATCCCTCAACTCCCGCATGACCGTCGGCGACATCGTCCGCGAACCGCTCGACATCCACAAAATCGGCACCCCCGCCGATCGCCGCCTCCGCGTCGCCTCCCTCCTCACCAAAGTCGGCCTCGGACCCTCCGCCGCCGATCGCTTCCCCTTCGAATTCAGCGGCGGCCAGCGCCAGCGCATCGGCATCGCCCGCGCCCTCGCCCTCAACCCAAAACTCATCATCTGCGACGAACCAGTCTCCGCCCTCGACGTCTCCGTCCAAAGCCAGGTCCTCAACCTCCTCATGGACCTCCAGCGCGAATCCGGCGTCAGCTACCTATTCATCTCCCACAACCTCGCCGTCGTCCGCCACATCTCCACCCGCATCGCCATCATGTACCTCGGCCGCATCATGGAAATCGGACCCGCCGAAGCCGTCACCGCTCGCCCGCTCCACGCCTACACGCGCGCCCTCCTCAGCGCCATCCCCATCCCAGACCCCACCCACCGCCCGCAGCGCCACCTCCCCGCAGGCGATGTCCCCAGCCCCGTCAATCCCCCTCCCGGCTGCGCCTTCGGCCACCGCTGTAACGCCCCGCGCTATCAGGAAAGTATCCATCACCCGTCCCCCATGGTCGAGGTCTCCCCTGGCCACTGGGTCCTCCAATGCCCCTGCTGCACCGGCCCCGCCCTCACCGCCGCCTGACCCCTCCACTGAAAGACCACCCGCCCCCGCCAGTTTAACTCTCCCCATGAGGGCTCTCTTCCTGTTTCTCTCCCTGCTCGCCGCCGCCTCGCTCCACGCCAACCCAGCCGCCCACAAAGGCACCGGTCTCAACGTCGAACTCATCGCCGAATCCACCAGCATCTCCCCAGGCAAGCCTTTCTCCGTCGGCCTCCTCATCCACCACGACCGCGGCTACCACACCTACTGGAAAAACCCCGGCCTCGCCGGCGTCGCCACCAATCTCCAGTGGTCTCTCCCCAGAGGCTTCAAGGCCGGTCCCATCCAGTGGCCCGCCCCAGAGAAAGTCAAAATGGCCGCCATCAATACCCACGGCTTCGAATCCGACACGCTCCTCATCGTCGACATCACTCCTCCCAAAAACCTGCGTTCCTCGGAAATCACCCTCCGCACCAAAGCCTCGTGGATGTGCTGCTTCCGTTCCTGCGCCCCGGGCTTCTGCGATCTCGCCCTCACACTCCCCGTCGCCCCCGCCTCCTCACAAGGCCCGCACGCCGACCTCTTCACCAAAGCCCGCTCGCTCCACCCAGTCCCCGCCAGCGGCTGGCAATTCTCCGCCCTCCGCTCCGGCAACACCATCACACTCACCGGCCACCCGCTCACCCCCGGCCTCAAAATCCCCGCTCACCCGCAGTTCTTCAGCGCCGACAACCTCATCTGCTCCCACCCGGACCAGATCTGGTCCTCCGCCGACGGCACCTTCAAAGCCATCCTCACCATCTCGGAAATGCCCCCGAAAAACCAGTCCGTCCTCCGCGGCACCCTAACCGCAGACTCGGGCTGGCTCGGATCCAAAACCACCAAGGCCATCGACATCGCCGTCCCCGTCACCCCAGCCCCCTGACATCTCCACCCGCCGCACTTCCTCACGGCGCAGGAAACGGCGGCTTGTGCCTCCCGGGCACCGTCGCGTCAAACCACGCCGGCGCCTCACCGCCCGTCACCGCATTGTGTACCTTCGCCGCTCCCGTCTCCGGATGATCCGTCACCGGCTCAATGCTGAACTCCATGCTCTGACCCACCTGCACGTCCGGCCGCGGCACCGGCTTCCCATCCAGCACCGCCCAATGCAGCCGCGTGATCCGCTTGTCCGTCACCGCACCCGTAAACACCTGCTCAATCTCCCACACCGACGCCTGCAGCCAGTTCGCCGATTCCTTCAGCGCCTCACCCGCCGGCAACGCCGGCCACTCCACTAGCTTCGCCTTCACCAGATTCCGCGTCGGCCGCGTCCGCTCCGTCAGCATCCCCGACGCCTCCTTCCACGCTTCCTCCACTTCCTCCTGCCCCAATTCCCGGCTGTAAACCGCCACGCGCTCAATATTCCCAGTCCACGGGCCGCCATACGGCCGCTCGTCCCCCAGCACCACCTGCCCCGCCTTCCACCCGCCAAACCCGCTCGCCTCAGTCGTAAACTCCCTCATCAGCTGCCCGTCCACATAACACGCCAGGCGCTTGTTCCGGCACGTCACCACTAACGTAAACGGCCGATCGTCCTCGATGAACATCGCCGTCAGCACAAACCGCTCCACCCGCGCCGGAACCCCATCGCCACCCGTCAGCACCCGCAGCACCAGCTTGCCATCCACCCGGTACAACGCCGCCGCATCCGTTCCATCCTCATTCCTCAATGTCACCAGCCGCACACTCATCGGCGGCACAGACCTCCTCTCGGTCACCATGCAGCTCAGCGACCACGCCCCGCTCGTCCTGACCGCATCAAAAACCGGACCAGCCACCACCGCCGGAAACTCCGCACTCCCCGCCGACACATTCACCACCCCGCCCGGCCCCCCAAACGCCATCCCACGCAGTACCGGATCGTTCTTCCCGCCCAGATGCTCCCACCCTAGCACCAGCCCATCCGTCTGCACCGGCCACCCGCCCGCCTTGCCACCACCCTCAACCGCCACCTGCGGCTTCTGCGGCAGACTCGTCACCACCCCGCCCGCATTCGCCACCCACAGATCCGGCGACTCCACCGCCCCGGTCGTCACCGTCGCCACATGCACCGCCTCCACCGCCTTCAGATCCTTCCGCAACCTCAACGCCTGCACCCTCGCCTCCCCGCCGCCCTCCTCAGGCCACGGCCCCGTAAATGTCAGGATCTGCGCGTCATTCGACCACCGCGGATGATTCAGCGTCCCCCCTGCCAGCGTCGGCAGCTCCGCCAGATCAAGATCCCAGCCCGGATCCACTTCCGGCACATAACACCTCAACCGCCGCTTCGTCCCGTCCAGCAGCAGCATCGCATAACTGTCGTCCGGCGCCAATGACGGCCACGATCCATGCCCCGCCGGCGTCCACGTCTGCGCCTTCAAATCCGCTAGACCGGCCTGCGGCCACGGAAACAACCCCGCCGCACGCGTCCCATCCCGCGACACCTGAAAATTATCCACCGCCGCCGCCCGGCCCGACCACACAATCTCCCGCTCCTCCGGCTTCTCCATCCGGAACTTCACCAGCGGCTCGCCCGCCAGCGCCGCTCGCTTGCTCGTCTCCAATGCCGCAAACGCATACACCGCCCCCAGCTCCTCACCCGCCCCCGGCCACACTGCCACCGCCGCACCACTCCCCAGCGAACGCGGCACCCCGCCCGTCCACGGCACCGACACCATCTCCGGATCATACGCCGTCCCCGCATCCCCCGCCGTCGCCTTCAGCTTCGTCACCACCACCGCCCCGCCATCCGCCGTCACCAGCGGCCGCGCCAGCCGACCCTGACCTCCCAGCAGCTCCCTAACCTGTCCGCCCGGATCCAGCACCATCAGCTTCTCCCCGCCCTCCGCCAGCCACGCCAGCTTCCACGGCCGCCCCCCCGTCAACGCTTCCATCGTCACCGCTTCCACCGCCATCCCCGCAGCAGGCACCCCAAAAATCAGTACTGTCAGTAGTCGCTTCATCACCCCCTGCGATAACCCCCGCTCCGCATCTTGCAACACCCGGACGCCACGCCCATCTGTGCCCTCCCCATGACTCCCGCCGCCGCCCTCCGCCACTACTTCGGCCACTCCTCCTTCCGCGGCGGCCAGGAAGCCGCCATCAACGCAATCCTCGCCGGCCACTCCACCCTCGCCCTCTTCCCCACCGGCGCTGGCAAATCCCTCACCTACCAACTCCCCGCCCTCCTTCTCCCCGGCACCACCGTCGTCGTCTCCCCACTCATCGCCCTCATGAAGGACCAGGTCGGCGCCCTTCGCGCCAAAGGCATCGCCGCCGCCCAACTCGACTCCACCCTCACCCCGGACGCCCGCCGCCAGACCGAAGCCGACTTCTCCGCCGGCCGCCTCAAGCTCCTCTACGTCGCCCCGGAACGCTTCGCCAGCGACGCCTTCCGCCGCAGGCTCAGCTCCACCCCGCTCTCCCTCCTCGCCATCGACGAAGCCCACTGCATCTCCGAATGGGGCCACAACTTCCGCCCGGATTACCTCCGCCTCGCCGCCATCGCCGCCGCCCTCCGCCCGCTCCCAGTCCTCTGCCTCACCGCCACCGCCACCCCAGCCACCGCCGCAGACATCTGCAACGCCTTCGCCATCGCCCCAGCCCACCGCATCCAGACGTCCTTCCACCGCCCCAATCTCTCCTATCAATCCTCACCGCTCGCCGCCGCCGACCGGCTCCCCCATCTCATCAAAGCCCTCCAGAACCCCGACCGCCTCCCCGCCATCGTCTACGTCACCCGTCAGGAAACCGCCGAACACCTCGCCACCGCCCTCCAGCGCCACCACATCCCCGCACGCGCCTACCACGCCGGTCTCCCCGACGACTTCCGCGCCGAAGCCCAGGACGCCTTCATGTCAGGACAATGCCCCGTCATGGTCGCCACCATCGCCTTCGGCATGGGCGTCGATAAAGCCAACATTCGCGCCGTCTATCACTACAATCTCCCCAAATCCCTCGAAAACCTCCTCCAGGAATCCGGCCGCGCCGGCCGCGATGGCCTCCCCGCTCACTGCGAAATCCTCGCCTGCGGCGATGACCTCAACACGCTCCGCAACTTCATCTGCGGCGATACCCCCGGCCCCATCGCCGTCTCCGCCGTCATCGACTCCCTCCTCCGCCAGGGCCCAGACCTCGACGTCTCCCTCTACGACCTCTCCCTCGCCACCGACACCCGCCCCCACGTCACCGAAACCCTCCTCGCCGCCCTCGAAACCGATGGCCTCATCTCCGCCGTCGGCTCTTTCCACAGCCGCTGCCGCATCCGCTTCCTCCGCCCTCAGGAAAAAGTCATCGCCTCCCGCGACCCCACCGAACGCTCCTCCCTCCGCGCCATCCTCGCCACCGCCACCACAGGCCGTCTCTGGCTCACCCTCGACCTCGCCGCCACCGCCGCCACCACCGGTCTCTCCATGCCCGCCCTCCGCGAAGCCCTCGCTCTGCTCGAACAGGACGGCGACGCCATTCTCCAGTTCTCCCACCGCAGGCTCTCCTACCGCCGTCTCACCGATAACCTCCAGCCCACCCGCATCGCCGCCTCCATGGCCGCACGCTTCGCCGCACGCGAACAACAGGACCTCGCCCGTCTCGACGACGTCGTCGCCTGTCTCCTCCACGACGGCTGTCTCACCGCACGCCTTCTCGAACACTTCGGCGAATCCCTCCCCTCACCCTGCGGCCACTGCGCCAACTGCCTCCACCCGCCCTCCGCCCCGCTCGCCCTCCCCGCCTCCGCCATCCCCACCATCTCCGCCGACGACATCGCCGCCATCCACGGCCTCATCGCCGAACGCCGCCCCGCCCTCCGCTCCGCCCGCCAGATCACCCGCTTCCTCTGCGGTCTCTCCGGCCCAGCCATCCAACGCGCCAAACTCTCCTCCCACGATTCCTTCGGCCGTCTCGCCGAAATCCCCTTCCTCGACGTCCTCGATCACGTCTCCACCCTCGTCCCCTCATGATTCACCCGCTTTTCCACCCGGCACCGTAGCAAGGCCGTCCCGGCCTTGTCCTCCGTACCAGCATCCCCCCAATCCCAACGGCCCAAAGGGCCCAAAGAACCAAGCCCAGGGACGCAGCAATGCGAAGGCCCTGGGAAGCGAAGGCCCTAGGATCACACGATTCCAATTACCTGCGTCCCAAAGGGGCGCAAGAACTCCCGTCCCGGCCTCGTCCTCCGCCCCCTCATGATTCACCCGCTTTTCCGCCGCCCGCATGATGAATCCACCCCCTTCCACCCGTTAACTCCCCCCATGAATGCCCACCTGCCCCGCCGCGCCTTCCTCCAGCGTCTCGGCCTCGGATCCCTCGCACTCGGCTCGCTCCTCAGCCCGGATCTCCTCCGCGCCGCCTCCGCCGGCGACCGCTGGCCCGGCATTCTCCCCCAACCCCACTTCCCGCCCAAAGCCAAACGCGTCATCTGGCTCACCATGGCCGGCGGACCATCCCACCTCGAAACCTTCGACCACAAGCCGCAACTCGCCAAGCTCCACGGCCAGAACATGCCGGACTCCTTCACCAAGGGCCAGCAACTCGCCCAGCTCCAGGGCCAGCAGCTCAAATGCTTCGGCCCTCAATGGGGCTTCAAAAAGTTCGGTAAATCCGGTGCCGAAATCTGCGAACTCTTCCCCCAGCTCGGCTCGGTCGCCGATGACATCGCCATAATCCGCAGCATGCACACGGACGCGATCAATCACGACCCCGCCCACTGCTTCATCAACACCGGCTCCGCCATCCCCGGCCGCCCCAGCATGGGCTCATGGCTCACCTACGGACTCGGCACCGCCGCAGAAGACCTCCCCGGCTTCGTCGTCCTCACCTCCCTCGGCCAGGGCGGTCAGAATCAACCCATCGCCGCTCGCCAGTGGTCCGCTGGCTTCCTCCCCAGCCGCTTCCAGGGGGTCCACCTCCGCAGCAAAGGCGACGCCGTCCTCTACCTCAGCAACCCTCCAGGCTACTCCCGCGACCTCCAGCA
>JAIXPK010000066.1 GCA_027486335.1 Verrucomicrobiaceae bacterium
GAAGTGAGAAGTGAGAAGTGAGAAGTGAGAAGTGAGAAGTGAGAAGTGAGAAGTGAGAAGTGAGAAGTGAGAAGTGAGAAGTGAGAAGTGAGAGCGGATTGTTAGGAGAGGGGTGGAGGGCTTGGGTTGGGCCTGGCCAGCGGGCTGGCTCCGGGAAAGCGGCGGCAGGCTTCCGCAGTCCAAGGCCTTCGGCTGGCTGGTACGGAGAGGGCTTGTTCCGCCCTTTCAGGGCTTGTGGTTTATGTTATGAGTGACCCGGGGCGATGCCCCGGGCTATCACATTTGGGCCCCGTTGGGGCACTTGGAAGGGCCTGCGGGAGTTGTGATGTACGGGCGATGCCCCGGGCTATCACATTTGGGCCCCGTTGGGGCACTTGGAAGAGCCTGCGGGAGTTGTGAGGTGCGGGCGTTGCTTCAGGCTATCAGATCTGGGCCCCGTTGGGGCATGTGGAAGAGCCTGGGGCTGGTTTCAAGATCTTCGGCATTGGGGTCACAGGCAAGATGCCTGTGCCACTTTGTGAGCGAGGGCATTGGGGTCACAGGCAGGATGCCTGTGTCACTTTGTTAGACCCTGCGGAGGACGACGCTGCCGAGGGCGGAGGCGAGGGCGAGGAGGGAGCACCATGATTCGAGGCCCTTGCGGGTGCGGGCGGGGCGGAGCCCGTCGCGGACGGTGGCGGGGGCGAAGGCGGGTGCGGCGGCGAGGGCCGGGGGGACGTCGCGGCTGAGGCGGTACTCCGGGGGGGACGGGCGATTGTAGTGGAGGACCTTGAGTTTGTTGGAGTCCTTATCGCGGAGGCGGAGCGTGAGTTTTTCACGGCCTTCGAGCGGGAGAGAGGCGGTGTAGCGGCCGAGCCCGCGTTCTTCGATGGTGACTGGGAATTCGCGGCTGTTTTCGTCGACGGCGAGGGCGTCCCACTGGAGGTTGCCGACGGGCATGCCGTCGGGGTCGCGGCGGGTGATGTCGATGAGCCAGCGGTTCTGGTCGATGGCGGAGCGGACCTCCATGCCCTCGGTGTCGTTTTTGCGGAGGATGGAGCGGAGGACCTGGGCCCAGAATTTGCCGCAGCCGTCCCATGCGAGCCATTCGCCGCCCCATTTTTCGGTGAGGTCGGAGGTGAAGGAGAGGCCCTGGCCGAGACCGAAGCGGCCGATGGCGAGGAGAGGGTCGCCGGTGTCTGCGGAGAGGATGGTCTGGGTGGCGGGTTTGGCTTCGGTCATGACGTAGCCGAGAGCGGAGGGGAGACTGTCGGCATAGCCTGCGAGCATGGGGTGGTCTGTGGTGACGATGGGGGCGTAGACGTCTTCCTTGATAGCGCTTTTGCTGGCCTGCATGGTTTCGCGCGTGAAGATCTGGGGGACGGTGTTAGGGTCGGTGGCGGCGTAGAAGCGGCCTTTGCCGATTTCTGCGATGGACTGGAGGAGATCGGCGGAGGCGCCGTCGCCGAGGGCGACGGTGGAGACGGTGACGCCGCTGTCGGCGAGACTCTGGGTGAGTTCGGCGAAGCCCTGGTCGGGGGTCTGGCCGTCGGTCATGCAGATCATGTGTTTGACCTTTGCGGCGCAGTTATCGAGCATTTGTTTGGCCTGCTGCATGGCAGGGTACATGTCGGTGCCGCCGCCGGCTTCGATGGTATCGATGGCGGCCTGGATGGCGTCTTTTTCGGAGGCGCGGCGGAGGTCTGAGACGATCTGGGGTTCGCTGTCGAAGCCGATGACGGCGATCTGGTCCTGTGGCCCGAGGAGTTCGACGGAGGCTTTGGCGGCCTGGCGTGCGAGGGCGATGGGGAGCCCTTCCATGGAGCCGGATTTGTCCATGACGAGGACCATGGCGAGGGAGGGTTTTTCCTTTTCCTTTTCGAAGCGGCTGACGAGCGGGAGGACGTCTTCGACTGGGGTTTTGTAGTAGCCGCCGAGGCCGAAGGAGTTTTCGGAGCCGAACATGGCGAGGCCGCCGCCGAAGTCCTGGACGTAGCGTTTGAGGAGATCCATCTGGCGGGCGTTGAGGGACGTGGCGGGGACATCGGCGAGGACGACGGCGCCGAAGGAGAGGAGTTCGTCCATGGTTTCGGGGACCCCGTTTTCGCCGCGGATATCGACATCGAATTCCTGTTCCTGGAGGGCGCGGGAGATGCCGCGCATTTCCTTGGGGGATTTGTGGATGACGAGGAGGCGGCTTTTGCCTTTGACCTCGATGGTGGTGGAGGCCTGATTATTGATAGGGAAGCGGTCCTGAGCGGGGACGAGTTCGGCGGTCCAGAGACTGGCTCCGGGGGTGGTCATGGGGATGTCGAACTCGATCGAGTTGGGGCTGGAGGCGGAGAGACTGACGGGTTTTTCGGCGACGGCGACGCCCTTGCTGAGGATGCGGACCTTGGCCTGCATGTCGCGGTTGGCGGCGAGGCGGACGTTGAGTCGGACGATTTCGCCTGCGAAGGCGGAGGGGGTATTGGGTTCGACGGAGACGATGGAGGCTTCGGGGTCGGAGAGACTGTCGAGGCGTTACCAGACGACGTCGACGTCTTCGCGGCGGAGGGTTTCCATGGCGGCGGCGATGCTGCCGTCGGTTTCGAGGCCGTCGGTGAGGAGGACGAGGCGGCGGCTTTTGCCAGCGGGGAAGGCGAGTCTGGTGCTGAGGACGGCGTCGGCGAGTCTGGA
>JAIXPK010000462.1 GCA_027486335.1 Verrucomicrobiaceae bacterium
CCGACGAGCAACACAGGAATCGGGAAAAAGACCCGTCCCCTACCCCCTCCGCAGTGCGGCTCAATCCTCCTTCCTTCCCACAAAATCAGAAGATACCATCTGTAAGGCGGGCTGCACTAACCGGCACTGACGAATCCGTGCGTATCGGCTTCGTATATCATTTTGTTGGAAATTTATTGTTGAAAGGCGTTAGCTCTTCATGCTATTCTCACGATGCAGCAGGGCTATCCGTACCCGGTTCCCGGTTCACTCCGCTGTTTCCGCCCACGGAAATCCGAATCTAGCCGCCGCATTTCCGGCCTCCCCTGAACCCCCCTGAACCCTCATGACCCCCTCCCAGAAACAGGATAGTCCCCACGATATCGTCCTCCACACTCTCCTTACGTTCCTCCGCGCCGTAAAGATGGACCATCGCCTGGATTTCCGCAGAGCCGGTGCCGCCATCGAAGCCCATCTCCTCCAACTCACCCCCCTCGGCAGTTCCTCTTCCCCAGCCTCCTCCCGGATCGCTGAGTCAGACGCCCGGAACCCGTGACGCCGCCGATGCGGTATCGCACCGCCTCCACCATCATGGCATCATCCTCCTCCCATGATCCCGGCTCGCTTCCTCCCTAGGACCTTCGTCGCGCTCGCAGCGCTCGCAGCCGCTTCCCCCTCCCCCGCCGCCCGCGGCCAGATCTCCCCGGAAGACAAATCATGGTGGGCCTTCCAACCCGTCGCCTCTCCCCCCATCCCACCATCCGCCCCACACCCAGTCGACGCCTTCCTCCTCACTCGTCTCCTCCCCGCCAACCTCGACTTCTCCCCCGAAGCTCCCCGCGCCACCCTCGCCCGCCGTCTCTGGTTCAATCTCCTCGGCCTCCCCGCCCCAGCCTCCGAAATCAACCGCTTCATCAGCGACCCAACCCCGGCCGCATGGGAAAACCTCGTCGACCGGCTCCTCGCTTCCCCTCAATACGGCGAACGCTGGGCCCGCCACTGGCTCGACCTCGTCCGCTACGCCGATAGCGACGGCTACAAAGCCGACGACTACCGCCCCGACGCATGGCGCTACCGCGACTACGTCATCGCTTCCCTCAACGCGGACAAACCATGGGACCGCTTCATCATGGAACAACTCGCCGGCGACGAGCTCTTCCCTGACAACCCCGAAGCCATCGTCGCCACCGGCTACCTCCGCTGCGGCATCTACGAATACAACAACCGCGACGCCGCCGGCCAGTGGGACGCCATCCTCAACGACATCACCGACACCACCAGCGATGTCTTCCTCGGCCTCGGCCTCCAGTGCGCCCGCTGCCACGACCACAAATTCGACCCGCTCCTCCAGCAGGACTACTTCCGCCTCAAAGCCTTCTTCGCCCCCCTCGACATGCCGGAACAGGCCCCCGCCGCCTCTCCCGACACTCTAGCCGCATGGCAGTCCCGCCAGCAGGCATGGGAAGAAGCCACCGCCTGTCTCCGCGATCTCATCCGCTTCACCGAAGCACCCTATCGCGACTCCGCACGCCGCGACGCCATCAGCAAATTCCCGCCCGAAATCCAGGCCGTCCTCGCCAAACCCGAAGCCGATCGCTCCCCCGAAGAACGCCCCATCGGAGCCCTCGCATGGCGTCAGATCACTTACGAATGGAGCCACCTCGACTCCCGCATCAAAGGCGCTGACAAAGAAAAACTCAACGCGCTCCGCAAGGACCTCGCCGCCTTCGATCACCTCAAACCCGCGCCGCTCCCGCCCGCCATGGTCGCCCGCGACTTCGCCCCTGACGCCCCGCCCACTCTCATCCCCAGACGCGAACGCGACGGCGCCATCGCCCCAGGCTTCCCCGTCATCCTCTCCTCCGCCCCACCTGACATCACGCCTCTCCCTCACAGCTCCGGCCGCCGCTCCACCCTCGCACGCTGGATCGCCTCCCGCCAGAACCCCCTAACCGCACGCGTCCTCGTCAACCGCATCTGGCAGCAGCACTTCGGTCAGGGCCTCACCACCACCGCCAGCGACTTCGGCCGCCTCGGCGACCCTCCCTCCCACCCAGACCTCCTCGACTGGCTCGCCTCCGACTTCATGGACCACGGCTGGAGTCTCAAACGCCTCCACCGTCTCATCCTCACTAGCCGCGCATGGCGTCAGGGCACCGCCTCCCCGCACTCACAGCACGGCCGCCTCACCGACCCCGCCAACCGTCTCCTCTGGCGCTGGAATACCCGCCGTCTCGACAGCGATCAGATCCGCGACGCCCTCTTCTCCGCCACCGGCGAACTCGACTCCTCCCCCGGCGGCCCCGGCGCAGACCACACCAAACCACGCCGCTCCATCTACACCAAAATCCTCCGCAACGTCCGCGACCCACTAACTGAGGCCTTCGACTCACCCCAGCAGTTCAACAGCACCCCCCAGCGCGACGTCACCACCACCCCCATCCAGAGTCTCCTCCTCGCCAACAGCCGCTTCATGCTCGACCGCGCCAACGCCATGGCCGCCGATCTCATCAAGCGCCACGGCAACGACGACCGCGCCCTCGTCTCCGACGCATGGCAGCGCACCTCCGGCCGTCTCCCCACCACCGACGAACTCGACGAAGCCCTCGCCTTCCTCCTCGCCTCGCCAACCCTCGCCGCGCCCGCCTCCGATCCCTTCATCTCCGACGCCATGCCTCAGCGCGACGGCCGCGCCGCCGTCATCACTCAAGGCTCCTCACAAGACCGCCTCACCGTCCCCGCCGACCGCGTCCCCGCGCTCAACTCGGACTTCACCATCGAATCCTTCATCCTCCTCCGCTCGGTCTTCGACGACGGCCGCGTCCGCACCATCGTCTCCCAATGGAACCAGTCGCCCTCACAACAAGGCTGGTCCCTCGGCATCTCCGGTCTCGGCTCCCGCCGCAAACCTCGCATGCCCGTCCTCCAGCTCACTAGCTCCCACCCTGACGGCACCACCGCCACCGAAGCCATCTTCAGCGATCTCCAGATCCAGCTCGACCGATCCTACTACCTCTCCGCCGCCATCCACTTCGATCCCGATGGCAAAGGCGAGGTCACTTTCCGTCTCAAAGACCTCTCCAACGACGACGAACCACTCCGCGTCACTTCCGCCCCCCACCCCTTCTCCTCCCCGCCGCTCGCCACCTCGCCTCTCGTCATCGGCAACTCCCACGGCTCAGATGCTCGCCCATGGGACGGTCTCATCGACGAAATCCGCCTCCGCCGCGGGCTCGTCTCCGACGCCTCCGCCGCCCTCACACAACCAGCCATCTCCCCGGACACGCTCGCCGCATGGCTCCTCGAACCCTCCCAGGGCTTCCTGACCGACAGCGTCTCCCGCTCCGCCTCCATCGCCGCTCCCGTCTCCCTGCCCTCCGAATCCCGCGCCGCCGCCGTCGCCGACTTCTCCCAGGCGCTCCTCAGTTCGTCAGGATTTCTCTACCTCGACTGACCGCAGCCACTCCAATCGCCGCCGCAGCTTCATCCGCCGCTCTTCGTCCGGTTCCGGATAGAGCACCGGATACCACGCCGACATCACCGCCGCCCGCGCCGCCAGGCAAACCCGCAGCACGCCCTCATCCACTCGCCCGCCCGCACGCTCGTACCCTGACACAATCCCGCCCGCTGTCTCCTCGTCCCCATCCAGAATCCGCGCGTTCCAGATGATCGACGCCACATCCCACTCCACCGGCCCCGTAAACGTATCCTCCCAGTCGGTCCACAGCACACCCTCCGCCGTCTGCATCAGGTTCCCAAAATGCGCATCGCCATGCAATGGCTGACCCGGCACCGCACTCAGTTTCTCTAGCGAATCCTCCAGCGTCCTCCTCAGCAGCGCCGCCCCATCCTCCCCGAACGCGCCCTCCCCTCCCGTCCGCTCCAAAACCCCAAGGCTCTCCCTCAGAATCGCCAGCGGCTCCAGCGGCCCACCAAACCCGCGCAGCACTTCATGACACCGCCGCAAGGTCCTCCCAACCTCCCCCGGATCAGGACATCCCTCCACCACCTGCACAAACTGCCAGAAACTCATCGTGTACCCGCGTCGCTCATGCGGCCCCGGCGGCAGCCCCGGATACAGCGGAATCACCGGCGCTCCCGCCCGCGCCAGATGCTCCGCCACCGCATTCTCCCGCGCAAACCACCCCCCACCCTGCCGCGGCCCGTCACGATCCGTCACCACCCGCGCCACAAGGCTCTCCGACATCCGCAGCACTAACGTATTCCCATCCTGCAGGATCTCACAACGGTCGGTCTCCACCCCGTACATCGCCGCCGTCTCCGTGGCGGCCAGAATCGGTTCATCAAGTCGGCTCATGTCAAATGGATCTCAGGATCTCTCACCCACCCATGCCGCCCTCCCTCACCACGGAAAGCGTGATTTCACCCGCCCGCCTTCCCCCCACTCCCCGCACGGCTTCCGCGCCGCTCCTCCCCACTAGCCTTCCCCTTCACCCCTCCTTTCCCTCCACCCTTCGCCACTTCCCCCGCCCCCGCCGCCTCCACTTTCCGAAACTTCCCCTTCGTCCGCCGCGCAATCGCCTTCAGCAGTGCCTCCTCTTCCTCCCGATCCGTCCCCGTCACATAATAAACCGTGTGAATCCGCGGCACCTCAGGCATCTCCTTCGCCGCCTCCGCCAGTTGCCCGTAGATCTCCTCCGCAGGAATCGCACTCATCCCCCCGCGACTCCCCGACCGCGTCGCATTCCCATCCGTTAGCATGAACGCCGCCTCCGGCCTCAGCCGGAACAATTCCTCCAGCGCATAATCATGCCGCGTCCCCCCAGGCCGCCCGCCCGTCGGCGGCGCACTCTCCGCATCCACCTCCTTCAGGATGTGCTCCCGCGCCGCCGCCTTGTTCTTGTCCGTCGCCCGCACCAGCTCGGGCTGCCACGTCCGCGCACTCCCGCTCCACCGGATAATCCCAAACCGACTGTTCGGCCCCAATCCCTCGATCAGCTTCACCGCCTCGTCCCGCACCGCCTGAAACGCCTGCGCCTTTCCCTCCCGCAGCAACCGCCGCGCCGACGAATCGTAATCCCCCGTCCGGCTGAACATCGACTGCGACACATCAATCATCACCACCACACTCTTCGCCGTGTCCTTGATATTGAAAAACGCCACGCCTCCCCCACCCACCCCGCTCCCGCCACCGCCGCTCAGCCCCTTCCCGTTCCCTCCACCATAACCACTGCTCCCAATCAACCCCGCAATCTGATCACTCACCATCGCCGACGGATCCAGCGGCAGCATCTGCTCCAGATCCACCTCCGGCATCTCCGGCACCTGCACCGCCGACGGCCCGCTCCCCGCCAATCTCCGACTGTAACTCGGCCGCGGCGCATTCGCCGCATGCTTCGCCGCATTCATCCGATGCTCGCGAATCTGCGCCGGCACCAGCACCCGCGGCTGCGCCACAAACACGGTCTCCTCCTCCGGCTTGAAATAACGACTCACCACCACCAGCACCGTCAGCCCCAGCAGCGCCCCGTGCACCACCACACTGATGAATAACCCGCCCGCCGGCTCCCGCGGCGCTCCCGCCTCCACCCGGCTCATCGCTCCTCCTTCCTAACTTCCCCCGTCCGCCTCCCGCCTTCCTTCTCCTTCTCCTCCTCCTCCACCAGCCATCCCGTCGCCGCACTAGCCTCCGCCGCCCCCGCATACAGCTTCACCAGATCCTCAGCACACGCCCGCGCCGCCTCCCGCTCCCCAGCCCCCGCATACAACTGCACCGCCGCCCACAACCCCCGGGCCGCCAGATCTTCCTCCGCCCCATGAAACACATGCCCATGCAGGTACCCGCTCAGCGCCTCATGAAACCACCGCCCCCGTTCCACCCGGATCCCTTCCTCTTCCTCCCACCGCGGATGCGCCGCCACCAGCACCCTCAACTGCTCCGCCGCAGCATCCGCCAGCACCTGGCGCAACTCAATCACCACCCGCGGATCCTCACTCTCCTTCAGCAATCGCTCCGCCTCCGGCCTCGCCTCCTCCACCTTCCCCTGCCGGATCAGTAACCGCAACCGCCCGGCCTTCGCCCGCCCCCGTCGCTCCGCACTCCAGTCCCCCGCCTCAATCTGTTCATACACTTTCCGCGCCCGCTCCATCCGGTCCGGCGTAGCCTCCGCCAGCAGCAGTCCCGCATAAAGCAACCCTAACTCCCCAGCAGGCGACCGCGGCCGCCCCAGCCACACCTGTCGCTTCACCCAGTACACAATCAGCGGCGTCGCTGACCGCATCGCCACCGCCTTCCGCTTCGCTTCCTCCTCCCCCGCCAGTTCCCCGAACTCCACATAATCCAAATCCGCCAACCGCACGTCCCGCTGCTCGCCCCCGCCCCTCCGAATCCGCACCGCCTCCGCCGAAAACCCCAGTACTTCACATTCCGCCCGACGCCCATTCCGCAAGACAAGGGTATCCGCCCCCACCGCCCCGGCAGTCATCCCGATCATCCCTAACACGACCCACCGCCACGCACTCACGCCGCACCTCCCATCGCCTTCAATCGCTCCTTCGCCGCCTGCACCGCCGGCTGTCCCGCCAAGTCCCGCCGCTCCACCAGCTCCCGATACACCGCCCGCGCCCCCGCCTCATCGTTCATCTCCTCCAGCACCCGACCATGCTGCCACCTCGCCTCCGCCGCACTCTCCTTCCACTTCCCTCCTGACAGATAACACCGCTGAAAATGCCCCGCCGCCCGCGCCGCATCCCCCGCCAGCTGCGCACAACGCCCCAGCTCCAGCAACGCCCGCGCCTTCTGCCGCGACGACGCCAGTCTGCTCCCCGTCACCTTCGCAAGGGTCTCCATCGCCGCCCCATACCGCTTCCGCCCCCTCTCAATCACCGCCGTCTCCAGCTGCGCCTCCGCCGCCGCCACCCCGCTCACCGATTCCGCCACGCACCGCTCAAACCACTCCAGCGCCTCATCCTCCTTCCCCTCCACCTGCGCAATCAGTCCCATCCCTAACGCCGTCCGCTCCTTCTCCGCACTCCGCGGATGCCACTTCCTCACCGCCTCATAAAGTCCCCTCGCCACCGGATAACCCTTCATCTCCCGCCACGCCTCCGCACAATCAAGGATCATCCTCGGATCATGCACCGCCGGATCCAGCAGCTCCCGCAATCCGAACCACAACGACCGCGCCAAGGTCCGCTCCTCCCCACTCACCAGATGCCCCCGCGCCCACTCCAAGCGCAACGCCAGGGTCTTCTTCCCCGCCTTCCTCGCTCCCCCCGCCTCCTTCTCCATCCACCCTTGCAGCGCCCGCGTCGCCTCCACCCCCCGATACAGCCGCGCCATCCCCAGCAGTACATCCTCCACTCCCTCCGCCCCCGCATCGTCGCCCGACTGCAGCACCACCGCACGCACCAGCTCCCTCGCCTTCTCCAGCTGCCCTGCCTTCGCCGCCGCCCGCGCCTGCTCATGCACCGCCTCCGCCAGCCGCGCACTCCGCGGATGCTCCCTCACAAATTTCGCAAAGTGCTCCCGCACCGCCTCCCACCGCTCCAGCTTCCCCAGCGCCTCGCCTTCCTTGAACACCGCCGCCTCATGCAACCGCACCTCCTCCACCGGGACCGCCCGCAATTCCTTCAATCCCCGCTCCATCTCCCCGATCGCCAGCAGGCTCTCTCCATACAGCAGCCGCGCATCCCCAGCCTGCCGGTTCTCACCATGCCGCTTCAGAAACATCGCAAACACCGGCACCGCCTCCGCATGCCGCATCCGGTTGTGCAAGGTCCTCCCCTTCTCAAACAACGCATCTCCCGCATACCGACCGTCAGGATACGCCTTCAAATACCCGTCCATCGCCTTCTCCGCCTCCTCATAACGCCGCAGAAACGACAGCGCCATCGCCTCCCAGAACGCCGCATCCTCATGCAGCGGCCCCCTCCGAAACCGCTTCCGCAACGCCTCAAACGTCTGCAGCCCCGCCTCTTCCCGCCCGCTCTCCAACTGACAAATTCCTCCCATCAGCATCGCCCGCGCCGCCAACCCGTGCTCCGGCCAGTCGTTCGCCACGTCCCCGAACGCCCGCTCCGCTTCCTCCATCCGCTCCATCCCCCGCAAGGCCTCCCCGCGCGCAAACAGCGCCTCCGGCACATGATCCCCCCGCCCATGCTCCCCGAACACCTCCAGATACCGATCCGCCGCCGCCAGCAGTCTCCCATCATCCCCGCACCGACCCCAGCAATCCAGCGCCGTCAGCGCCGCCTGCTCCACCACCCCGTCCGCCTCCAATCCCTCCACCGCCGCATCCAGTATCATCCCCGCCTCCCGCCACCGCTCCAGTTCCATGAACGCCTGCGCCTGCCGCAACCGCAGCGACGCATCATAACTCGCCACTTTCTCAAACTCCCCTAACTCCCTCTCTATCCGCGCAATCACCCCGTCCACCTGAAACACCAGCGTCTCCCTCCTCGCCCCCTCCGCCCGCAACCGCTCCCGTCTCCCGCGCCACTCCTCCAGCTTTTTCCGCTGATGCCCTAGCAATCGATCCCGACCCCACAGTCGGTTCAGGCACGTGATCGCCTCGTACGCCTTCCCCGCCTCCAGCCGCTCCGCCCCCAGCTGCAGGGTCAGCAGCTGAAACGACAGCACCTGCGTCATCCCCTCCAGTCTCGGAAAGCTCCGCCTCACCAATCCCACCGCCGCTCCCATCCGCCCCGCTTCCATCAGGCTGTGCAGCAGCAGCACCGTCGCCCGCCCCGCCACTTCCCCCTGATCCGCCGGCAGCTTCGGAATCTGCTCCTCCAGAAACTCCGCCGCCCCCGCAGGATCGTCCAGCTGCAGATACCCCGACGCAAACAACAGAAATGCCTCGTACCGCCTCGTCCGGTCATGCTCCGGCTTCGCGAAATACGCCCCGAACTGCTCCTGCGCCACCGCCGTCTCCCCCGTCTGCAGCAGACAGATCCCACGCCAGAAACTCAATTCCTCCCGCGCCACCGCCGCCAGCTTCTCCTGCGCCAGCGCCCCATCCACCAGCCCTAACGCCTCCTCAAACGCCCCAGCCTTGATCCGGCACATCGCCTGCATCGGCCGAATCCCCTCAATCAACCCCGCCACCGTCTCGTTCTCCCCATAATCCTCCACCAGTTGCCCGAACCTCGCCTCCGCCTCACCAAACTCCCCACGCTCAAACGCCGCACGCCCCGCCGCCACCAGCTCCTCCGCCGTCAGATCCTCTCCTTTCCCCGCTCCCCCCGCTCCAGCACCACGCACCTCCCCGCCCATCAGCACCCTCGTCATCAGCATCAGCAACACCAGTGTCTTCACAGCAGAAATGTCGGTTTTCCCACATCTACGCACTCACCGCAGTTGTGGCAAGAACAAAATCTCGCTTTCTGCCGCATTCCCCGATTTTCCCCATGCACCCGCCCGATTCCTGCTCTCCTTCCCTTTCAAAACCTCTCTCACTCACATGAAAGCCGCCCCGCTCCTCGCCCTCTCGCTCGTCTCCGCCGCCACCGCCCAGAACGTCATCACCAAAGCCGACATCGGCACCTCCGCCGCCCTCACCGCAGGCACCGCATGGGTCGGAGGCATCGTCCCCGGCCCCGCCGACACCGCCCTCTTCGACGCCACCATGGCCTCCGCCAACAACTCCCTCGCCCAGATCGGCGGCGACCTCTCCCTCCTCGGCCTCCGCATCGTCGACCCCAAACCCGTCAACGTCTCCTCCGGCTACACCATCTCCGCCACCGTCGTCACCTCCCCTGTCTTCGCCTACACCGGCACGCTCTTCATCGGCTCAGGCGGCATCGACATGTCCAACGCCGTCGCCCTCCCCGCCCACACCAACGGCTTCTTCAATATCAGCCCACCCATCGTCCTCACCGCTAACCAGTCATGGCTCATCCCGCGTCTCACCTCCAACCCTAACCGCGAACTCTCCCTCGCCGGTAGCACCTTCACCTCCGGCCGCCGCTCCACCGACCTCGACCTCGGCGGCTTCACCGTCACCAAACGCGGCTCCGGCATCGCCGGCATCTACTTCGACCGCACCACGAAGAACGGCAACATCCGCATCGAAGAAGGCATCGTCAGCTTCAACAACGCCCTCAACGCCGCCACCGCCACTAACATCCAGCAGGACGCCGCATCCTCCCTCTCCATCGAGGTCAATCCCGGCACCATCCTCAATCTCTCCCAGGCCCCCACCACCGGCAACGGTGCCGTCAACTGGGACGCCGCCATCACTCTCAACGGCGGAACCCTCCAGCTCAATCGCGGCAACTACACCGGCAATATCGCCCCCGCAGGCACCATCACCGCCGCCACAGGATCCATCAGCGAAATCCTCTACTCTAACACCTCCACCGCAGCCACCCCCATCACCCCAACCCTCCGCAGTCGTCTCTCAGGCTCAGGCACGCTCCGCCTCAACATGTCCTCGCCTCGCACCCAGGACCGCTTCTTCCTCGCCGGCAACGACTCTTCCTTCTCCGGCACCTTCGAACTCACCGCCGGTCACGCCCTCGTCTCTAACACATCCGGCAGCGCCACCGGCACCGGTCTCCTCACCACCGCCCCAGGCACCACGCTCGGCGGCACCGGCCGCACCGGTCCGCTCAACGCCTCCGGTACCGTCCGCCCAGGCCTCGCCGCCGCCGACACCGCCACGCTCTCCACCGGCCCCGCCTCCCTCCGCGGCGCCCTCACCATCGACATCGACGGCACCGCCGCCGACGTCCTCGACGTCTCCGGTCCGCTCGACATCTCCGGCGCGTCCCTCGTCCTCGCCATCGGCCCTAACGGCTTCAGCGCTCCCTCCCTCACCATCGCCTCCGCCGACTCCATCACCGGCACCTTCGCCTCAATTACCCCAGGCTACTCCGCCCGCATCGTCCCCTCAGGAAACCGCGCCTCCCTCGTCGTCTCCCCCGCCTCCGCCTTCGACTCATGGGCCCAGGCCAGCATCACTGCCGTCAACCCTAACGCCAACCCTGCCTTCGACGCCGACCCCGACCTCGACGGCATCGCCAACGGCCTCGAATGGATCCTCGGCGGTCTCCCCCTCAACGGCTCTCCCTCCGCCGCACCCACCACTTCCCTCGACGGCTCCGGAAATCTCGTCCTCTCCTTCTCCCGCGCCGAAGCCTCCATCCCCGAAGCCTCCCTTTTCGTCGATTTCAGCACCAGCCCGGCCGGCCCATGGTCCTCCTCCGCCCCCCTCGGCACCACCAGCTCCACCGACCCCTCCGGCCTCCTCATCTCGATCAATCCGATCCCCTCGCCGGACCAAATCTCCGTCACCATCCCCGCATCCCTTTCCTCCTCCGGCCGTCTCTTCGCCCGTCTCCGCACCCGCAAACTCTGACCCACCCCCATACGCATCATTTTCCTTTCCCATCGCGCCCCAGCCGCCTTCAATGCGCCAGCGAATCCAACTTCCCACACCCCTCATGTCTCTCTCTTCCCACCGCCGCGCCTTCCTCAAATCCACCTTCGCCGCCGCCGCCGTCGGCTCGGCCTCTTCCGCCCTCGCCGAAGAAACCAAACCCGCCCCCATCGTCCTCCCCAAATCCTCCCGCGGCATCCTCCTCTCCTGCAAACTCGGCATGATCGCCCGCGAAGGCAAAGGCGGTAAACCCCTCAATATCGTCGAGCGCCTCCAGACCGCCGCAGAAGCCGGCTTCGATGGGGTCGACTTCGACGAAGCCGGCAGCTTCACCCCCGACCAGGTCCGCGAAGCCGTCCGCGCCTCCGGCGTCTTCGTCCACAACACCATCAATCACGAACACTGGGGCACCCGCCTCACCGACGCCAAACAGGAGGTCCGCGACAAAGCACGCGCCAACATGGACCACTGTCTCCGCTGCTCCCA
>JAIXPK010000319.1 GCA_027486335.1 Verrucomicrobiaceae bacterium
ACAATAACACTCTTGTAGCGCCCTTCCCACAGCGTGCCCTTCCGGCCCACCCGCCGGTTGTACCACTGCGAAAACCGCTGCTTCAGCGACTTCGCAAACTCCGTCAGCCGGAACATCCGGCCCAGCATCCGCTGCCGCCATTCCTCAATCACGGCGCCGTTGCCGCTTTCCTCATATATCGAAAACTGACGCGTCATCCCTTTGCGCCACGCATCCCCCACCGACGCCTTCCATCGCTCGAGAACCGTTTCCAGCGGCAGATCAAATCCCTCTGGCCGCCGCGGCACGCGCAGCAGGATGTGAAAATGATTGCTCATCACACAAAACGTGAGGATCTCGACCCCGTGAAACGCGGCCAACGACCGCATCATGCGGACAAACTCCTCCTTTTCGGACTCCCCGAAGATGTACCTGCCGTCCACCACCCGCGAACAGACGTGGTAGACCCCGGCTTCAGTTTCCGGCTCAGTGTAGACGCGTGGCTTGGCCATAAAGAATGCGGCCACTCTGTAACTGCGGCTAGACATTATGTCAAGAGAAACATCTTTTGTCCCCCAAAAGAGCCCTGTCCCCTTACGCACGGTCGGTCTCGCGCATCTCGAGAACTCCGCCGGTTCCGCCACCACGAGGCCCGCCAATGAAGCCCGAATATCCATCTGCAATCCCCACAGACGTCTGCCCGCATATCTTACCCTGCCCTCATATCTTACCCCTTCGTCACCGCGCCCTTCACTTTGACAACAATCAGCGCCGCCACCATCGTCGCACGTCCTGCATTTCTATAGCTCCGCCATAACAACCAACTCCCGCCTGAGAATCCGGCCACGCACCTACTCTCAGAAAACCCTATGGCCGTCCATCAGAAGATCAGCCTCTCAAGCCCGCTTCGCCTCACCACGGCCTTCCGATTTCCCCTCCAGTCCCCCATCGCCCGCCGGGAAGTACTCATCGGCGCACTCTGGCTCCTCGTTCCCTTCATCGGATGGATCCTCAACATGGGACACCGCATCGCCATGACACACCGCATGCAGCACGGCCTGCCCGCATGGCCCGCGTGGACAAACTACCGATCACTGGCAAAACACGGCATCATCACCTTCCTCGGAATGGTCGAGTATCACCTCCCTTCGCTCACCTGCGAAATGGCCGCCCTCCATTTCCAATCCACCTCCCTTCACATCCTCGCCGCGGTCCTCTGGATCGTCGCCACCCTCGCCGTCCCCGGCTACATGTCGCACTACTGCTTCACTCTCGACCCCCGCGAAGTCTTCAACCCGCTCCGCGCCCTGCGCCGCATCGCAGAAGGCGGACCCGCCTACTGGCACGCGTGGATCATCGCCCTCGCCGCCCTGCTCTGCTCCTTCCTCGGCCTCCTCGTCTTCGGCATCGGCTTCCTTCTCACCAGCGTCTGGTTCTGGCAAGTCGCCGGATTCTCTTTCGCCACCGTGTTCACCGATACATTCCGCCTCAGGGCAGCACAATACCCGCAAGACCACCCACCCCCACCAGACTCCCCGATTACGCGCTGAAATCCGCGTGACAACCCGGGCCGCTTCCGGACAATCCCCGGCATGCGATTCCGCCTCCCGACAGCTCTCGCCGCCCTTGGATTTTCCATGGCCCTTCCCTCATGGGCGGAAAACACCCGTCATGACCTCGCGACCGCGGTCCTCCAACGCTACCAGGCCTTTTCCATCGCAGAAAAACAGGCCGCACTCTCCGGTCTCGTGACCCACCGTGAAACCGCAGCCATGGTCCTCGAGGCCCTCGATGCCGGCACCATCCCCCGCAGCGACCTCTCCGGATTCGCCGCCCGCCAGATCGCCGCCCTCCGCGACCCCGCCCTCACCGCACAACTCGAAAAATCATGGGGCCGCATCAGCAATGCCGCCCCCGGAACCGAAGAAGCCGCCCGCGAACACGCCCGCCTCAAATCCCTCCTCACTCCCGCCGTCCTCGCCAAAGCCAACGTCTCCACCGGCCGCGTCCTCTTCAAAAGCGTCTGCGCCACCTGCCACACACTCTTCGATGAAGGCGGAAAAATCGGCCCCAACCTCACCGGCTCCAATCGCGCCGATCTCGACTACCTCCTCGAAAACATCACCAATCCCAGCGCCGTCCTCGGCAAAGACTACGAACTCCACACCTTCACCCTCAAAGACGGTCGCGCCGCCGCCGGCATGATCCGCAAGGAAACCGCCAGCGCCCTAACAATCCAAACGATCACCGGCGAAGAAGTCATCGCTCGCGATTCCATCCAGTCCCAGGAAAACCCCGGCATCTCCATGATGCCCGCAGGCCTGCTCACCGGCCTAACACCCGATCAGGCCCGCGACCTCGTCGCCTACCTCGCCAGCCCGCGCCAGGTACCCCTGCCCGGCGAAGGCCCGCCCCCTCCAGCCTCCGTCCCCGGAGCCATCGAAGGCGAATCCCTCCGCGTCCTCACCAAAACCGGCGACGCCACACCCCAGGACATGCGCAACTGGACCGACTCCTCATGGAGCGGCGGTGCCCAACTCTGGTGGACCGGTGGCAAACCCGGCGACCAACTAACACTCGCCCTCCCCGTCCCCACCGACGGCACCTACGAAATCTTCGCCGTCCTCACCCGCGCCATCGACTACGGCACCGTCCGCTTCCTCATCGACGGAAAGCCCCTCAACCCACGCGAATTCGACTGCTTCGGCTCTAAGGTCACCGCCACCCCGGAACTCAGCCTTGGCAAAGCCTCCCTAACTTCCGGCGACCACCGCCTCACCATCACCATCACAGGCGCCCACAAGGATGCCGTCAAAGCCTACATGGCAGGCCTCGACTACCTCCGTCTCCAGAAAATTCCCTGACATCTCCTCCCGCCCCTTCCATCCCCCATCCCTATCCCTTTCCCAACTCATGAAATCACCCATCCTCGCCCTCCTCCTCGCCGCCTCCACCGCCGTCGCCGCCGACTGGCCTAACTTCCGCGGCCCCCAGTTCAACGGCATCTCCGCCGAAATCGGCTGGCAATCCTCCTTCCCCGACGACGGCCCCAAGGTCCTCTGGAAAGCCAAGGCCGGCATCGGCTTCTCCTCCTTCTCCGTCGCCGACGGAAAAGCCTACACCACCGGCAACAGCAACGACGAAGACTCCGTCTTCTGCTTCGACGCCGCCACCGGCAAGGAACTCTGGAAACATTCCTACGCCGAGGAACTCGACCCCAAATTCTACGAAGGCGGCACCTCCGCCACCCCCACCGTCGCCGATGGCAAAGTCTATCAACTCAGCCGCACCGGTAAAGCCTTCTGCCTCGACGCCGCCACCGGCAAGGTCATCTGGAACGCCAACCTCCAGGAACTCACCGGCGCCGCCATCCCCGACTGGGGCTTCGCCGGCTCCGCCCTCGTCCTCGGCGATCACATCATCTTCAGCCTCGGCGAATTCGGCACCGCTGTGAACAAAGCCGACGGCAAAATCGTCTGGTCCACCGGCAAAAAAGCCGCCGGCTACTCCACCCCGCTCCCTCACAAATCCGGCGACCGCCAACTCCTCCTCGTCTCCTCCGCCAAAGCCTACGCCGCCATCGACGCCGCCGACGGCAAGACCGTCTGGGAGTTCCCATGGACCACCCAGTACGGCGTCAATGCCGCCGACCCTATCCCCTCCGGCGACAAGGTCTTCATCTCCTCAGGCTACGAAAAAGGTGCCGCCCTCATCCGCACCGACAGCGGAGCCCCCACCGCCGTCTGGCAGAACAAAGTCATGCGCAATCAGTTCAATTCCTGCGTCCTCGTCGACGGCCACCTCTACGGCCCCGACGGCAACAACGGCCGCGGCGCTTCCCTCAAATGCCTCGAACTCAGCTCCGGCAAGGTGAAATGGGAACACAAGGGCTTCGGCCCAGGCGGCCTCACCATCGCCGACGGCAAACTCATCACGCTCTCCGAAAAAGGCGAACTAGCCATCGCCCCAGTCTCCCCGGATGGCTTCAAACCCATCGCCACCGCCCAGGTCCTCGGCGGCCGCTGCTGGTCTGCCCCAGTCCTCGCGAACAGCCGTCTCTTCTGCCGCAACGCCGCCGGCGATGTCGTCTGCCTCGACCTCTCCTCCAAGTGATCAGCCCCCGCCTCCCCATGCGCTCCCGCCGCCACTTCCTCGCCACCGCCTCCGCCGCGTTCTCCGCCGTCCCGCTCCTCCGCGCCCAGGACCCTAACCGTAAAATGAAAACCGTCCTCATCGGCTCCGGCTGGTGGGGCCTCAACATCCTCCGCGAAGCCCTCGCCGCCGGCCGCTCCGAATGCACCGCCCTCTGCGACGTCGACCCCGCCCAGCTCAACAAAGCCTCCGAGGACATCACCTCCATCACCAACTCCTCACCAAAACTCTACCGCGACTACCGCGAACTCCTCGACAAGGAAAAACCCGAAATCGTCATCATCGCCACCCCGGACCACTGGCACGCCCTCCAGACCATCGCCGCACTCAAGGCCGGCGCTCACGTCTTCGTCGAAAAACCCACCGCCCACACCGTCAACGAAAGCCGCGCCATGGTCCGCGTCGCCCGCGAATCCGGCAAAACCGTCCAGGTCGGCCTCCACCGCCGCATCGGCCCCCACCACGTCAACGCCCACCAGTTCCTCCGCAGCGGCAAAGTCGGCAAAGTCGGCATGGTCCGCTGCTTCGTCCACAGCGGCGGCGGCACCGAACAACCTCGCCCTAACGGCGAACCTCCCGATGGCATGGACTGGGACCTCTACTGCGGCCCAGCCCCCCTCCGCCCCTTCAACTCCCGCATCCACCCCGGCGGCTGGCGCATGTTCATGGACTACGCCAACGGCATCATCGGCGACTGGGGCGTCCACTGGCTCGACCAGATCCTCATGTGGTCCGAAGAAAAAGGCCCGCGCTCCGTCTTCAGCGCCGGCAGCCGCCCGCTCTCCGGCCCCCCTGTCCTCACCCCGGAAAAACAAACCACCGACGCCCCCGAAGTCCAGACCGCCATCTTCCAGTTCGAAAACTTCACCGCCACATGGGAAAACCGCCGCTTCGGTGAAAACGAATCCGAAAAACACCCGCTCGGCGTCTGCTTCTACGGCACCTCAGGCACGCTCCACATCGGCTGGCGCGACGGCTGGACGTTCTATCCAGCCAAAAAAGGCGACCCCATCATCCACGAAAATCACCAACTCCAGGAACCAGACGGCCACAACCTCCGCCTCCTCTGGGACGACTTCCTCAAGGCCATCGACTCCAAAACCTCCCCAGTCGCCAACCTCGAAGCCGCCCACCGCTCCAGCCTCCTCCCCATGCTCGCCAACGCCTCCATGAAACTCGGCCGCAGCATCACATGGAACCCGGAGACCGAGTCCATCCCCGACGACCCCGCCGCCTCCGCGCTCCTCTCCAGAAAATACCGCGGCCCATGGGAATACCCAGCCTGATTCCCCCCAATCCCAACGGGATTGCGTCCCAGGCAGGCAAAGTGGCACAGGCATCTTGCCTGTGACCTCAATGCCAATGTCTCAATATCGCTGCCCCAGCAATCCACTCCCACCCCCTCTTAAAACAAACGCCGCGCCCGGCTCATCACCGGACGCGGCGTTCCTTTTCAGCAATTCTCTAGCCTCTCACTTCTTCTTCGCCTTCTTCCCTGCCTTCAGCTCTTCATAAAGCTTGAACGCCTTCTGCGGCGTCAGCCCGCCGTGCACCACCCCGGCCACCGCCTGCACCATCGCAATCGGATCGTCCGCCTGGAAAATGTTCCGGCCCATGTCCACCCCGCTCGCTCCCTGCTCCAGCGCGTTATACGACATCTTCAGCGCCTCAAGCTCAGGCAGCTTCTTGCCACCCGCAATCACGATCGGCACCGGACAGCAGCTCGTCACCGTCTCAAACTCCGTCTCCGTGTAATAGCACTTCACAAGGTGACAGCCCAGTTCCGCCATGATCCGCGTCGCCAGACGGAAATACTGCGCGTTCCGCGCCATCGCACGGCCCACCGCCACCACACCCATCACAGCAATCCCGTAACGGTTCGCCTGATCAATGATGTCCGTCATGTTCTTGATCGTCTGCCGCTCATGCTGGCTGCCGATGAACACCTGCACCGCCAGCACGTTCGCATTCAACCGCAGCGCTTCCTCAATGCTGCACGCAATGCTCTCGTTCGACAGCGGCTCATACCCAGGACGCCCCAGCTTGATCGCGTCGTCCCCGTCCGTCCCTTCCCACTCATCAAAGGGACTCACCATGCTCGTCCCGCCCGACGCACGCAGCGCAATCGCCTTCTGCGTCGTCGCAGGCACAATGCTCCGCTGAATCCCACGCGTCAGCATCAGACAGTCCACATACGGCTCCAATGGCAGAATCGTCTGGTCAATCCGCTCCAACCCAGTCGTCGGCCCTTGGAAATACCC
>JAIXPK010000312.1 GCA_027486335.1 Verrucomicrobiaceae bacterium
GATGTGGGGAATGAGACGTGGCGGGTGTATCGTGCGCAGAGTGTGATGACGGCGATGAAGCCGGGGAAGCTGGTGCTGGGGCCTGCGGATGTGAAGGCGGATGTGCTGATGCCGATGGCTGGCGGGTTTCGGGATCCGTTTGGCGGGATGCCGTCGTCGCGGCGGAGCCTGAAGCTGAAGAGCAACAGTATTGAGATTACGGTGAAGGATCTGCCGCCGGGGAAGCCTGAGGGTTTTGCGGGAGCGGTGGGGAGTTTCCGGGTGATGGGGAGGGCGGACGGGCCTGGGGCGGGGCCGTGGACGGTGCAGTTAGGGGACCCGGTGGCGTTTGAGCTGGCGGTGACGGGGACGGGGAATTTTGACACGGTGGGTGCGCCGGTGCTGGAGAATGCGACTGGGTTCCGGACGTACCCGGCGAAGGTGGCGCAGGAGAATCGGGACTGGGGGTTGGAGCCTGGGCAGAAGGTGTTTTCGCAGCTAGTGTTTCCGGAGCAGGCGGGGACGATGAAGGCGGTGTATGCGCTGAGTTTTTTCAATCCGGCGACGGGAAAGTATGAGACGGTGAAGACGGAGCCATTGGAGCTGGTGGTGACTGGGCAGCCCGAGGCGGCAGTGCCTGCGGTGGGGGCGGGTGGGGATGGGGCGAAGGATTTTGCGACGGCTGGGGTGGCGATGCCTGATGAGGACTTGCAGGATATTCTGCCACAGCTGCTGCCGGCTGGAGGGTTTCTGCCGGTTGGGGGGACGATGGTGGCTGCGCCGGGTGGATGGTGGAATGCGTTGCCTGCGGGGCTGGCGGCGTTGATTTTTGGTGGTGGGCTGGTGCGGCGGAACCGGGCGGAGCGCGAGGCGAAACGGCCGCAGCCGGGAGCGCCGCGGGAGTTGTCGGTGATTCTCGGGGAACTGCGTGCGGAGAGCGGGAATGCGGGGGCGTTTTACCGGCTGGTGAGTGAGTATGTGAATGCGTGGACGCGGCGGAAGGGCCGGGAGGTTCCGGAGGATGCCGAACTGGCGGCGGTGCTGGGGCGGCGTGATGTGAGGCTTTATGCGGGAGCGGCTGCGGATGAGCCATTGCCTGCGGATGAACGAGCGACGGCGTTGAGGGTACTGGGTGCCCGGCTGGCTCCCTGAAACTTTTTTCTGTTATCGACTCATGTGTGTGACTGTGCGTGTTCTTCTGGTGTTTCTGCTGATGTTCGTGCCGCCGCTGGCGGCTGGTGAGGCGGCTCCGCCCGGGGACGCGGCGAAGCTGTTTGCTGATGCGGGGGTGGCGTATGCGGCGGGTGACTGGGCGAAGGCGATTGAGAAGTACGAGGCGATTCCTGCGGCGTCTGGCGGGGTGGTGTCGGCCGCGTTGTGTCACAACCTGGCGAATGCGCATTTCCGGGCGGGTGACGAGGCGAAGGCGGCGTTGTGGAACCGGCGGGGGCTGGCGCTGGCGTTCTGGGTGCCGGAGACGCGGCAGAACCTGAGGTTTCTGGGGAACAAGCTAGGATTTCTAAGTTTCGAGCGAGGGTGGGCGGAGCGGGTGCCGCGGCGGTGGGTGGAACTGGCGGTGGCGGGGGCTGGATGGGTGGCTGGGCTGGCGGTGCTTTGGCTGGTGTGGTTCACGCCTGCGGTCGGGCGGCGGTGGCCGCTAGTGACGTTGTTAGGTATGGCGGTGCCGGTGCTGGCGGCGGGTGTGGCGGCGCTGGTGCTGAAGAATCGGGCGACGGCTCCGGTGGGTGAGTGCATGGTGGTGGTGGCGAAGGACGCGGCGGCGTTTACTGCGCCAGTGGAGGCGTCGCCGACGGTGATTTCGCTGCCGCCGGGGAGTGAGGTGCGGCCGTTGCGGACGGAAGGGTTGTGGACGTATGCGGCGATTCCGTCGGCGTCGGAGGAACCATTGCGCGGGTGGGTGCGGACGGCGATGCTGGAGAAGCTGTGGCCGTGGGCTCCGGCGCTGGTGGAATGAACCGACGATTCTGACAATTCATGGCACTGACTATCAATGGCGAGACGATTCCTCCGGAGATTCTCCATGAGGAGTTTCAGAGCATCAAGGCGCACTACGAGCGGATGGCGCGGGTGTCCTGCTGCGAGCGGGATCCTGAGTTCCGGCAGTATGCGCGGGACAACATTACGGCGCGGGTGCTGCTGAATCAGGAAGCGGAGCGGCGGTATCCGGAGATTCCGGAGGAGGAGATCCTAGAGGGAGTGGAGCGGTTAGTTGCGGAGCACGGCGGACGGGAGATGTTTTTTGCGAATACCGGGCTGACGCCGGAGACCGAGCACCTGGTGAAGGAGGATGTGAGGGCGGGGTTGCGGGTGGATCGGTTGATGAGGGAGGCGTGGGGTGAGGAGACGGACGCGCCGTCCGAGGAGCAGCAGCAGTGGTATGAAGAACACCTTGGGGAGTTCATGACGGCGGAGGAGATCCGGGCGTCGCATCTGTTCAAGCACGTGGAGAAGTCGGAGGACCGGGAGCGGCTTTATGAGTTTCTGCGCGGGATTCGGGCGAGGGTGCGGGCGGGTGAGGATTTTGAGGCGCTGGCGCTGGAGCACACGGACAAGGAGGACAAGCTAGTGGACCTCGGGTGGTTCAAGCGTGGGGATTACATGGAGGAGTTTGATCTGATTGTGTTTTCGCTGACGGAGGGGGAGGTGAGTCCGGTGTTTGCGAGTCACTGGGGATTTCACCTTGCGAAAATCACGGGGCACCGGGTGCCGAGGCCGCGGCCGTTTGCGGACGTGCAGGCGGAGGTGGTGGAGCGGATGCGGCACGAGCAGCGGCAGCAGGCGACGCGTGGGTTGGTGGAGCGGTTGAAGGCGGTGGCGCGGATTGAGAGCGGGGACGACTGAGGAGAATTCCGGTTTCCGGGTGGAGGTTGCTGCGTATGGTTTGTCTATTATGGAAGACAGAATCATTTGCGATCGGAAGCCACAGTTGATGACCCTAGCTGCCGGAGACTACTGGTGGTGTTCGTGCGGGCGTTCGAAGACCCAGCCGTTCTGCGATGGGTCGCACAAGGGGACGGGGCTTGCGCCGGTGAAGTTCACGCTGACGGAGGAGAAGACGGTGGCGATGTGTGCGTGCAAGCATTCCGGGAAGGAACCGTTCTGTGACGGGTCGCACGCGAAACTTCCGGAGTGAGGAGGATCGTGAGATGAAGAACCTGCCGCCCGGCGCTTATTGAGTTTATGAAGTTTCCGCTGATCCTGAGTTTGCTTAGTGCCGGGCTGCTGCCGCTGGTGGCGCAGGAGCCTGATCCGTTTGGAGTTGGTGGGTTGCTGGGGGGCGGGGCGAAGGCGGCGGAGGGCCCGGAGGTGAAGGCGTCGCTCGTGGCGGCGACGGACGGGGTTGCGCCTGGCGGGACGGTGACGGTGGCATTGAAGCTGGAGCATGCGGCGCACTGGCACACGTACTGGATCAATCCGGGGCTGGGGATGCCGACGACGATCCGGTGGACCTTGCCGGAGGGATTCAGTGCGGGGCCGATTGTGTGGCCGTTGCCTGAGGCGCTGGAGACGGAGGTGGGGAATCAGCATGTGTACGGGGGCACGGTGTATCTGCTGACGGAGATCAAGGTGCCTGCAGGTTTGAAGGTGGGGGAGACGGTGACGCTGTCGGGTCGGGCGGACTGGCAGGTTTGTGAGGATGGGGGGTCGTGCATTCCGCAGGATGCGGAGTTGAAGCTGTCGCTGCCGGTGGCGGCGATGCCCGGGGTGGTGGCGGAGGTGGAGAAGGCGGCGGCGGCGGTGCGGGCGGTGCAGCCGAAGGAATCGGCGGCGTGGTCGGTGGCTGCGGAGGTGGCGACGAAGGAGGTGGTGGTGGATGGGGAGAAGGAGGAGAAGCGGGTGCTGACGCTGACGTTGACGCCGGGAGATGGTGCGAATGCGGATCCGGGGAAGGTGTATTATTTTGACCGGACGGCGACGGTGACGAACGAGAAGCAGAAGGTGAGGCAGGAGGGAGGGAAGTGGATTCTTGAGGCGGTGGTGGATCCTGAAAAGCCTGGGGCGGATGGGTTTCTGCATGCGTCGAAGGGATGGCTGGCGGGTGGTGGACTGCCGGCGCTAGCATATAAGGTTCCGGAGGCGGCGGTTAAGGCGGTGCCGGCCGTGGAGAAGCCGGTGGTGGAGAAGCCGGAGGTTGGCGATGGCGGGGCGGTGGCGGATCGTGCGGACGAGTGGGAAGCTGGGGAGGGGCGGATTGATTTTGTGGATTACCGGAGTGATCTGACGGTGAATGATCTGAAGGCGGGAACGGTGCAGTCGTCGGCGCCTCCGGGATTTCTGACGGTGATGGGGCTGATGTTTCTGGGAGGGATGATTTTGAATCTGATGCCGTGTGTGTTTCCGGTGCTGGGGTATAAGATCATGGGGTTTGCGCAGCTGGCGGGGCAGGATCGGCGGAAGCTGGTGATGCATGCGGCGGCGTTTACGGCGGGGCTGATCTCGTTTGTGTGGGTGCTGGGGCTGGTGATTTTTGTGGCGAAGCGGTCGTTCGGGACGGATGTGGCCTGGGGATTTGTGGCGCAGAGTGCGCCGGGTTCTGCGGTGGTGGTGGCGGTGTTGTTTCTGCTGGGGTTGAATCTGTGGGGCGTGTTTGAGATCGGGACCTCGCTGACGACGGTGGGTGGTGATTTGCAGGACAAGGGAGGGTATGCGGGGTCGTTTTTTTCCGGGATCCTGACGACGGTGATTTCGACGCCGTGCAGCGGGCCGTTTCTGGGGGTGGCGATGGCGTACACGTTAGGGCAGTCCGGGTTTGTGCAGTTTCTGCTGCTGACGGCGTTCGGGCTGGGGATCGCGCTGCCGTATGTGCTGCTGTCGACGTCGCCGAAGGTGGTGAAGAAGTTGCCGCGGCCGGGGCCGTGGATGGAGACCTTCAAGAAGGCGCTGGCGTTTCCGATGTTTGCGGCTGCGATTTATTTCATGAGCGGGTTCATGAATCTGACGGGGACGGATGGCGGGGTGAAGCTGTTGTTTGCGCTGCTGCTGGCGGCGGTGGGCGTGTGGATTTACGGGCACTGGGCGACCCCGGTGCGGAAGGCGGGGACGAAGGCGGTGGCGTGGGTGCTGATGCTGGGATTTCTGGCTCTGGCGACTGGGTTGGCGTTGAGCGGGGCGGCGCACAAGGCGGTGGCGTCGGGGGTGAGTGATGAGGGTTGGACGGTGTGGTCGCCGAAGCGCGTGGCGGAATTGCGGGCGAGCGGGCGGCCTGTGTTTGTGGATTACACGACGCACAACTGCCTGACGTGTGATTTGAATGAGAACCGGGTGTTCAAGGCTCCGGGTGCGGATGAGGTGATGGCGGAGTTCAAGCGGACGAACACGGCGATGCTGAAGGCGCGGTATGCGCAGGACACGACGCCGCCGAATGTGGCGATTGTGCGGAGTCTGGAGCGGTTTGAGCGTAAGGCGAATTTCCCGGTGTATGTGGTGTATCCCGCGGATCCGGCATTGCGGCCGTTTGTGCTGCCGGTGGTGATCGATCAGAAGATTGTGCGCCATGCGCTCGAGCTTGCCTCGGGCAAGCCACAGACGTAGAATGGGTGGTAGCTGTCGGTTCCGGCCGACGGTGAACTGCCGAACCCCGACCCCCTCCTCCTGCCATGTCCTTCAGTGAAACCTCCACCAATTTCAAAGTCTTTGCCGGGCTTGTGCTGACCAGTGCGCTGCTTGGGTGCGGCATGGTCTGGTCGTTGAATGACGCGAAGAAGAAAGCGGAAGGAGAGACAGCCGTGCCGGCGGCGGCGGGCGTTGTTCCTGCGGTGCCGGGAAGCGGTGCGGAAACAGCCAAGATTGAAAAGCCCATGGATCCGAAAGAACA
>JAIXPK010000335.1 GCA_027486335.1 Verrucomicrobiaceae bacterium
AACGTCAGGATCTCGACCCCGTGAAACGCGGCCAACGACCGCATCATGCGGACAAATTCCTCCTTTTCGGGCTCCCCAAAGATGTGCCGCTGGTCGACCACGCGCGAACAGACGTGGTAAACGCCAGCTTCAGTCTCCGGCTCAGTGTAGACGCGTGGCTTGGCCATAAGTGATGCGGTAGTACTACACATGCGGTTGAACCGCCGTCAAGAATTTCTTCGTGCAGAGTTCACCCCTTCCAAGAAGCCTGTCGACTTGTCCGGTCCATGTACCTCCGCTTCCGGGAACCGCCTGAAGGGGGGGGCAGAACGGAGGGCGTGCCGGTGGAAAAGCAGATGCCCGTGGAAAAGCAGATGCCCGGACCTCTTCGAGAGGGGAGACGTCTGCAAGAGGCGTGGGCCGCGACAGGCGTCTGATAAGACGAATTAGCGGGGAGGCAGATGGTCAGACCTCTTGGGGAGGAGGAGGCCGGGGTGGAGGCTAAGGGTAGATGCTGATGGAAGAGTGGTGGTCAGAGGGTGAGGGGTGCGATCGAACAAGAGTGCATAGATCGAACAAGGGCACAGACCTCTTGGGAGGGGTGAGAGTGCATAGATCGAACAAGGGCACAGACCTCTTGGGAGGGGTGGGTGTGGATGCGGATGGAAGAGTGGTGGCGGGAGGGGTAGGGTGTGCGAGGGTGGGGGATGGGAAAGAAGAGCAAGGCTGATGCGGTTCCTCTGGAGGGGGTGGCGCTGATTAAGGAGACGTGTCGGCGGATTCGGCTGGCGCGGAGTTTGTGGGAGGCGCACCGGAACGGGGCGTGTCGGGGGGAGCGGGAGAAGGCGATGGGGTTGTATGAGCGGCTGAGCGAGGGTGAGCGGGAGCGGGTGCCGCAGGAGTTGCGGGTGTGGTTGCGGTACCGGAGTGAGAAGTATTTCGGGCCGGGGCGGACGCGGCCGGGCGGGTAGGCGGCTGGTGTGTGCGGATGCGATTGTGCGGTGGTGGATACTGGGTTGAGGGAAGGGGATATGAAGGCCGAACTGAGAGAGGTACTGGAGATCTGTGTGGACTGCATGGCGTCGGTGGAGGCGTGTGCGGCGGCTGGGGTGGATCGGATTGAGTTGTGTGCGGGGTTGGTGGAGGGAGGGACGACGCCGTCGGCGGGGTTTATCCGGGCAGCGCGGGCGGCGTATGGGGGGCGGCTGATGGTGATGATCCGGCCGAGGGCTGGGGATTTTGTGGTATCGGGGGCTGAGTTGCGGGTGATGGAGGAGGACATCCGGGTGGCGAGGGGGGAGGGAGCGGACGGGGTGGTGTTCGGGTGTCTGTGTCCTGACGGGCGGATTGATGAGGTGGCGGTGGGTGCTTTGGTGGGGGCCGCGGGCGGGATGGACATGACGTTTCACCGGGCGTTTGATGTGAGTCGGGATCTGGAGGAGAGTCTTGAGAGGCTGATCGGGCTGGGGATCCCGCGGGTGCTGACGAGTGGGGGTGAGGCGAGTGTGGAGGCTGGGATGGGGGTGATAGGGGAATTGGTGCGTCGGGCGGCGGGGAGATTGGAGTTGCTGGCGGGAGGGGGGATGCGTGCGGGGCTGGTGGGAGCGCTGCGCGGGTTGGGGGTGAGGGAGTTTCACATGTCTGCGCGGAGTGGGTTTGCGAGTCCGATGGAGTACCGGCGGCCGGAGATTCCGATGGGGGCGTCGGTGGTGCCTTGTGAGTATGAGCGGCGGCAGGCGGATCCGGCGGTATTGGGGGCGATGCTGGCGATGCTGAGTGGGGCGCACGCGGCGTTGACAAAGGCTGGTGCGGTCTGAGAGTGGGGGTGATCGGCGCAGCCGGAATTTTTCCTTGGAATGAAACGTTACGGAGTCAAACTGAACAATGGGAAGCTGATGTGGGTGCGTGCCGATGCGGTGGAGTGCCGGGAGGGTGCGGTGATGTTTCTGAAGGAGGGAGAAGGCGGGCGGGAGATTCTGGCGGGGTTTCCGCTGGTGCAGGTGAATCACTGGGGATTACCTGAGGCGTTTGTTGCGGAGGAAGGGTGACTGCGGCGTGAAGATTTTGAGCTGATAGAATTTCATGAAGACCCCACTGATGTTTTTCACGCTGCTGACGGTGCTTCCGCTAGCGGCCCAGCAACCGCCGCCGCGATTCGGGGCGGGGCCGCAGCCTGCGACGGCGATGGAGGCGGTGGCGGCGTTCAAGGCGGCGACTGGGGTGACGCGGCTGACGAATGTGGTGGAGATCCGGGGGACGGGAGGGGCACCGACGCCGGCGGTTTGGACGGTGGTGGTGCATGATCCTGCGAGTCCGACGCGGTTGAGCGAGTACAGTGTGAGGGGGCCGAGGGTGGAGGACCGGAGGCCGTGCCAGCTGTATTATCCGAAGCGGGTTCCGGAGGGGTATTTTGACTATGGGAAGGTGATGGTGGACAGTGCGGCGGCGTTTCGAGCGGCGGACCGGGAGGCTGGGATTGCGCGGATTGGGTTTGATCTGATTGATTACCGGCTGAGGTGCCGGGAGTTCAGTGATGATCCGATCTGGGATGTGACGATGCGGACGGCTGATGGGGTGGCGCTGGGGACGGTGTCGATTTCCAATAAAACCGGGAAGGTGCTGCGGGCGGTGTGGACGCGGCCTGGGCCGCGGGGTGCGCTGGCGGTGGCTGAGGACAGTGCGGAGCCGGGGGCGCGGCCGCTGAGCACGCAGGTGCCGGTGGGGCCGGTGGTGCGGCGCGAGGTGGTGCCGAAGGTTCCTGAGGTGCGCAGCGAGACGGTGCCTGTGCCTGAGGTGCCGCGTGAGGTGGTACCGGAGGGGATTCCGGTGGAACCGCCTGGGGGAGGGGCTGTTCCTGAGCCTGGGAGGTGAGAGGAGCAACCGACGCAGCCTATGAGTACAGGAGCCAGCGAAGAGAATGCCAGGGGACGGTCGATGACGGTGCCGTGGGTGGCGCTGGGGGTGGGCGTGTTGCTGCTGGCGCCGTTGTGGTTCCGGTTTTTCCGGAACCTGTGGACACGAGAGCCTTATCAATTTTTTCCGCTGGCGATAGCGGCGGCGCTGCTGCTGGCGGTGCGGACGTGGCAGGAGACGGATCCCGGGCCGGCGCGGCTGGAGGGGTGGGTGCGGTGGCCGGTGCTGATTCCCGCGGTGCTGGTGACGGTCGCAGCGGCGTGGCTGGATTCGCCGTGGACGGGGATGGTGGGTGCGTGGCTGCTGGCTGCGGCGCTGGCGATGGGTACGGGTGGTTGGCTGCGGCTGAGGGCGTTCGGGCCTTCGCTGGTGATGCTCGGGATCACGCTGCCGCCGCCGTTCGGGATGGAGGAGAATCTGACGCGGTGGTTGCGGGTGCAGGCGGTGCAGATGTCGAGCCGGATTCTTGATGCGGCTGGGGTGGCGCATGTGAGGAATGGGAACATTCTGGATTTGCCGGTGCGGGAGATCATGGTGGAGGAGGCGTGCAGCGGGATCAATTCGACGCTGTCGGTGGCGGCGGCGGCGGTGTTCTATCATCTCTGGATGCGGCGGCCGTGGTGGTGGCTGGCGGTGACGCTGCCGTTGTCACTGGTGTTTGTGTTTGCTGGCAATACGGCGCGGATCGCGGGTGGGAGCATGCTGCTGCAGTGGACGGGGATTGATCTGTTCAAGATGCCGTTTCCGCATGAGTTTGTGGGGTTGGTGGTGATAGCGGTGTGTCTGCTGCTGGTGGTGAGTCTGGATCAGCTGCTGCTGCTGGTGACGCGGCGGTCGGCTGATGAGGTGGTGGGTGGAGTGGCGGCCGGGGAGGAAGCGGAGTTGCCGCCGCGGTGGTGGCTGCCGTTTGCGGGGATTGCGGGGGTGTTAGGGGTGGCGATGCTGCCATTGGGTGTGAAGCGGATCGGGGGGACGTCGGACCTGTATGCGGTGCAGCCGTCCGGGCTGCCGCAGCCGGACACGTTCAGGCTGCCGGCGGTGCTTGGAGGATGGCGGCAGATGGAGGCGGGGCCTGATGAGAAGAGTTTTGTGGAGATGAACGGGATCTTGAGCAGGGTGTGGAGGTTTCGGCGCGGGCAGGAGGCGGTGGCGGTGGCCTTTGACTATCCGTTTCACGGGTTGCATGATGTGACGATGTGCTATGCGAACGCCGGGTGGGAGTCAGTGTCGCGGCGGGAGCTTGTGCTGATGGGGGAGAAGGGGACTGGATCCGTGCAGCATCTGCAGCGGGCGCGTGACGAGCATGCGCTCCTGCTTGTGAGCACGGTGAGTGCGGATGGGCGGTTCATTGAGAACGACAATCTGAAGGGGACGCTGCTGACGCGGTTTGGGGATTCTGTGGATGTGCCGATGGCGTTTCGGATCCAGTTGTTTGCGTCGGCGACGTCGCCGATACCCGGGGTGGCGGAGGAGGGGATTGCGGGGTTGTTTCAGGAGGCGCATGCGGCGCTGATTGAGCAGTTGCGTGGGCGGATGATCATTGCACCGAGACGAGAGCCATGAATTCCGTGCGATTAGTGAAATCGGATCTGCGACTGCGGGTGCTGCTGGCGGCGCCTGCGGCGGTGGTGACGTTAGGGGTGCTGGTGCTGCCGTTCTGGGCGCGGCCGGTGAGTCCTGAGGAGCGGTCGAGGCTGGCGGCGCTGACGGCGACGGAGGTTCTTGAGGGGGAGGAACCGGATCCGCGGCGGGTGATGGTGGTGGTGCGGACGGCGGTGGCGGCGGATGCGCCTGCGAACCGGTTGAGGGATGCGGAGTTGCTGGATGGGGTTGGGTTGCTGGCGATCGAGCGCGGGGAGGCACCGGCGGCTGGGAAGTGGCGGCGCGATGCGGATCACTGTCTGGAGCGAGCGCTGGCGGAGACTGGGATGGAGGTGTTGCCGGATGCGGCGCGGCGGGCATATCTTGGGATGCGGGTGTCCGGGGAGTGGGCGCGGGTGGCGGAGGCGGTGCCGGTGGTGGAGACGGCGGACGGGGCATTTGTGAGCGGGTGGCTGCAGGTGATGGGCGGGAAGGCAGGGGAAGCGCTGAAGATGCTTGAGCCGAGGGCTGAGGAGTCGCCGCGGCACGCGCTGCTGGCGGCGGTGGCGGCGCATGCGGTGCAGGAGACGGAGGTGCGGGACCGGATGGCGGCTGTGGCGTTGGCGGGGAAGCCTGAGCTTGGGCCGCTGGAGAGGGCTGGGGCGGCGGCGCTGGTGGGGCGGTTTGAGGAGGCGTTTGAGGCGGCGAAGGGAGCGGGGGTGGAGACGGAACCGGTGAGGTCGGCGGCGATTGCGGAGATTGTGGAGCGTTGGCTGCGGTCGGGGACGTTTCGTGAGCCCGCGAGCAAGGAGGCGCAGGACGTTTTGGAGACGGCATTGCGGGCGGCACCTGACAGTCCGTATCTGGCGGCGGTGGTGGTGAAGCTGCCGGCGCCGGCCGAGCCGGTGGCGGGTGGATTGTTTCCGCAGTTTCTGGGGGTGGTGGAGCTGTTGCGGAGTGGAGCGCCGGAGGCTGAGATTGAGGAGCGGCTGGGGAAGGTGGCGGCGCAGTGGCCGGAGGCTGGGCGAGCGGTGGCGCGGGCGGCGGCGGTGATGGGCAAGCGTGTTGGGAAGTCGCTGGCGGCCGGGGAGACGAACCGGCGGCGGACATTCATGGCGATGGGGCCGGTGGATCCGCTGTGGGCGCTGCTGTGGCGGCGGAGCAATTGAAGATTTTTGTGATTGAGGTGAGCGGAGGTGTAACGGAGACCGCTTTATGGAGCGTCCATCCTGAATGATTGAGACCTATGAAGTGCCTTTTTCTGCTGCTGATGATTGGAGTGCCTGCTGGTGCGGAAGTCCGCACGTTTCACGATGTGAAGGGGAGGGCGATGGAGGCTGAGCTGGTGAAGGCGCGGGGGCCGAACATTGTGGTGCGGATGGAGAAGAAGGAAGTGCCTGTGCCGCTGAAGCAGTTCAGCCGGGAGGATCAGACGGTGATTCTGCAGTGGATAGCGACGGATCCGGGGGCGATTGACTACCGGTTTGACTGTCGGGAAGCGGAGAAGGAAGTGCCGCGGACGGATGGGGAGGAAGGGCCTGGGTTGCGCGGTTATGAGGTGGCGGTGGCGAACCGGTGTCTGAACACGGTGGACGGGATTCGGATGTGTTACCGTGTGTTTCTGGATGACCGGGTGGATCCGATCGGGTCGTGGTTCAATGCGAGGAAGCTGATGTTCAAGGCTGGGGATGAGGAGTTGCCGTCGCTGGCGTATGGGAAGTCTGCGAAGGTGGTGACGAGGGGGCACCAAGTGGACAAGACGCGGTCGAACGGTTTCAGCGGGCAGCCGGAGCGGGATCGGTTGCGTGGGGTGTGGGTGCGGTTTTTCAAGTTCGGGACGGAGGTGGGGTCATGGAAGTCGGGGGCGGTGCCGAAGTGTGAGTGGCCGGAGTCGAGTGGGGAGAAGGCGCGGTTGGAGGGGGATCGGGAGCGGCAGCGGGAGCTGGTGGCGAGTTTTGCGGGCAAGGCTGGGGGTGGTGGGGTACCGGCGGGGGAGCCAGAGGGGGAGGTGAAGCGTGAGGTGGCGAAGGCGGTGGCGGGGAAGCCTGCGGGCGGGAAGCCTGCGGGTGGCAAGGCTGAGGGTGGGAAGGCGGAGACGGCGGAGGGCAAGGTGGGGAGAGATGAGAAGGGGGAGGACGTGCCGGAGGAGATCAAGATTTTCGAGATGGAGGACACGGCGAAGTGAGGGTGGGGCCGAATGGTGCCATGATAAGGCGGTTAGGGATGAAAGGGTATGCGGCGTTCCTACAGAACGACAGGCTCGGGTGGGGTGGTACCCAGAGCGGTGCTCTGGGCTGGGATGCGGTGTCCCGTTGGGACACGGGACGGAGCTGAATGGCGCAAAGATGCGAGAGGTCTTCGGGTGAGATTGGCGTTCAGCCTTCGTTCAAATTCAGCAATCGCCCGTCTTATCTTAGCGCCATTCAGGGTGGGGCAGTGATCTGCTGGAAAATCATTTTGTGCGGTTCCGGAAGAAGGAGAAGCCGTGAGGTGGAAAGGAAAAAGGCCATGATCCGGGCCGCTGCCGTGGGGGCGAGCGGGGGATCATGGCCTTGAAGGCGGTGTTAGAATCCGGCGGTGTGCCGGGGCCTTTGGTCAGGGTTGGGTGATGATGGCTGAGCCGCTGGCGCCGCTGAGTGAGGAGAAGTCCTGTTCGAGCGTGCGGATTTTGCGGGTGAGGGAGTCGAGACGACCGACGAGGTCTTTGGAGATCTGGTGGAACTGGTCGCGTTCGGTTTTGATGAGGAGGTTCTGCTGTTCGGCTTGCTCGGCGCGGATGGTGAGGGCCTTCTGTTCGGCGACGAGGGCGTCGCGTTCTTTCTGGAGTTGTTCCATGGCGCTTTGCTGGGCCTTGTTGCGTTCCATGAGTTCCTTGAGGCGTGCGCTGAGTTCGTCGATTTGCTTCTGGAGGGAATCGCGAGCCGACATGAGGTCGGTTTTTTCTTTGGAGAGGGCCTCGTTGGTTTTGGCGAGGGAATTGTTGCGGGCCTGCTGTTCGGTGTAGGCTTTGGTGAGGTCTTCGAGGCCTTTTTTGAGCTCGTTGAGTTCGGTGGCGCGGGTGGCGATGGCGTTGGTGAGGTCCTGTTTTTCCTTTTCGAGGGCGGCCATGCTGCCTTTCATGGAGGTTTCGCGTTCACCGGCGGCGGAGAGTTCCTTTTTGAGGTCTGCTTCGCGGGTGGCGGCGTCGGCGAGTTGTTTGCCGCGGGTGTCGAGGGCGACGTTGAGGTCGGCCTTGGCTTTCTCGAGACTGTCGATGGTCGACTTCATGGATTTCTCGCGATCCATGCCGGCGGCGACGTCTGATTTGAGAGCGGTTTCGCGGCGGGTGGCGAGGGTGAGTTGGTCGGCGAGATTCTTTTCGCGGCCGCGGCTGGCGTCGAGGTCAGCGGTGGTTTTGGCGAGCGCCTGGGAGGCGGCGGTGAGTTTTTCGTCGAGTGCGGCGATGGCTTTGTCGCGTTCGGAGACGGTGCCTTTGAGCTGGGTGACCGAGGTGTTGAGGTCGGTGATGGAGGAATTGAGTTTGGAGACCTCGGTGGTGGCGGCGGAGAGGTCGCTGGTGAGCTTCGTGGTGACCTCTTTTTCGTGGGAGAGGTCGCGGACGAGAGCGCCATTATCGACGGTCAGTTTATTGTTAGCGTAGTTGGTGTTCTGGCGACCGGACTCGGAGATACCGAGGGCTGCGAGGAGAAGACCGCTGGCGCCGAGGGCGAGGCGACCGCTGCGGGCGGACTTGGAATCGGATGAATCGTTCATGGGCTGAGTAGGTGAAAATCGTAGGCGGGAGAATGAAACAACGGGGTGGAGCGGGCAACCATTCTTTTTTTGGCGGCTGGGAAAAGAGAGGGATGAAGGATTGCTGAAGCGTGGGGTCGGCGGGTGAAGGAGCAGGCGGATTCGAGGTGTGGGCGGACGAGGGCGGCTCCGGAGGAGGAGAGGTGGGCGCGGTCGTGGAAGAGGGGGTGGAGGTCTGGGGAGAATGCGCGGACGGCTCCGTCGGGGGTGGTGAAGAGGGGGACGGGGTCGATGATGGAGAGGGAACGACCGCCGGCGGAGGCGGAGACGAGATTGGCGATGCGCTGGCGTGCGGTGGCGTCTTCTGTGGACTCGAAGAAAGGGGGGCGGCTGCCGAGGCGAATGGCTGGGCGGGAGGCTGAGTGAGGAGGGATGGGGGGTTGGTAGAGGACGACGAGGTGGTCGGCGAGGGGTAAGAGGGCGTCGAGGGTGTGGGAGAGACGATATGGGTGATCGGCGAGTTTGTAGATCCAGTGGCAGGAGAGGAAGATGGTGGCTGGGTGTTCGCGCTGGGCGGTGGAGAGGCAGAGGTTCCAGAGATTGCTGGGAGGGAAGTTGGGAGGTGGAGCGAGAGGGTCGCCGCCGGCAGCGGAGAGGATGATGAGGG
>JAIXPK010000061.1 GCA_027486335.1 Verrucomicrobiaceae bacterium
CCATTCTCATTCACCGTCGCCATGTCCTTCGCCCCGCTCTCGTAAGTCACCAGCGCCGTCACATCCCGCCACGATCCATCCCCGTAATGCGCCGTCACCTGCAGTTGCTGCCGGTCATCCGGTGTCAGCAACCGCTCCGCCGGAAACACCGTCAGCTTAACCGGAGCCGCCGCCGCAGGATCACCCTTCGGCATTCCCTGCTCCATCCACCTAACCACGGTCTGATAATCCGGCGTCCCCCGCGTCATCCGCGCCCCACCACCATGCGGCATCTCCCCAGTCCCCTTCAGCAGCAGCAGGCTGCTCTCCGGAGCCGCCGGAAACAACCGCCGCCCGCGCGACTCATGCACCAGATAACCATAGTCGTCCCCAGGCTCGAATCCCAGCAGCGACAGCTTGAAACCATTCTGCCCCTCGCTCTTCCCGTGACACCCGCCCCCATTGCACCCGTACCTCGTCAGCACCGGCACAATGTCATTCGTGAAATGCAACGGCCGAGGCACCGCAGCATTCGCCACGTCAATCACCACCGACGCCTCCGCTCCATCCGCACCCACCGCCGTCAGGGTCGCCTTCCCATCGCGCAGCGGCGACACCGTCCCGTTAGGCGACACCGCCAGCGCCTCCGCCGGTTCCACCCGCCACTTCACCGCCCGCGTCGCATCCGTCACCTTCCCAGTCGCATCCGTCGCCGTCGCCAGCACCTGCAGCGTCGCATCCTGCGAATGCAGAATCGGCAACTTCCCCTCAGGCGCTCCCGTATGCACCTGCAAGCCAGCCTCCGCCGACGCCCCAACCCACAGAAAACTCAGCACGCCGCACGCCCCCGCCATCCGCCGCACGCTTCCCGATCCCCCCGGCAGATCCACCCGCCGAGGCCTTGCTAGTGATTGTCCGGCGTCTTTCATACAACTTCCTTCATGGGCTGAAACTGTCCATCCACCAGATAATGCGGCCGCCCTGTCAGATCAGGCACCGTCGTGGTGTTGGGATTAATCCCGAGATTCTGATACATCGTCGCAAAGATCTCCTGGAAATGCACCGGCCGCTCCACCGCTTCCCCTCCCAACCGGTCCGTCGCCCCGATCACCTGCCCGGTCTTCATCCCGCCCCCCGCCATCAGCGCACACGAAACGTTAGGCCAGTGATCCCTCCCGCCATCCTTGTTGATCCGCGGTGTCCTCCCGAACTCACCCCACGCCAGCACCGACACATCATCCGCCATCCCCCGCGCATGCAGATCCTCCACCAGCGCCGTCACCGCTTCATCAAAATCAGGCAGGTTCTGCTTCGCATTCCGGAAATTCTGCCCGTGCCAGTCCCAGAAACTGTAACTCACCGTCACCACCCTCACCCCAGCCTCCACCAGCCGCCGCGCCAGCAGAAACTGCTCGTTCAACCGCGGCGCCGCATCGCCCTGAGTCTTATCAGTCCCCTTCCCGTACCGCGCCCTCAGCTTCGGATCCTCACCACTCACATCCAGCGCCTTCAGCAGCCGCGACGATGTTAGAATATCAAACGCCTGCTCCGTAAACGCATCAACCCCGCTCATCGCCCCGCTCGCATCCGCCTCGCGCCGGAACGCATCAAACGACGTCAGCAAACCCCGCCGGTCCGCTAACCGCTCGATCGTCACGCCGTTCAGCGTCATGTCATCCTTCACACTCCCCATCGGCATGAACGGCGCATGCGCCACCCCCAGAAAACTCGTCCGCCCCTGATTGTACGGCGTGTGCTGCATCCTCGGCGACAGATTCACATAACCAGGCACCGCCGCACTCCCGCCCTCCAGCTTCGAAACCACACTCCCGATCTCCGGCCACCCGCCCGGCGGCACGTTGTCATTCAACCGCCCCGTCACACACTGAAACGACTCATGCCGGTCCTTCGCCCCCACCACACTCCTCACAAAATTGAACTTGTCCGCCATCTTCGCCATCCGCGGCAGGTGCTCGCAGATCTGAATCCCCGGTACATTCGTCCCGATCGGCGCAAACTCCCCGCGGATCTCCGACGGCGCATCCATCTTCAGATCAAACATGTCCTGATGCGGCGGCCCGCCCGGCAGATAAATCAATATCAGCGCCTTCTGCGACTTCCCCCGACCCTGCTCCGCCTCCGCCCGCAGCAAGGCCGGCAGCGACAACGCGCCCATCCCCCCGATCCTCAGAAACGACCGACGCGAATGCCCGTCGCAGAACCCTCGGGCCGCTGTGTTGGAAAATAATGTCAGCATCTCTTTGTCAGTTGTCAGGAATTCATCACACCGCCACCATCCCGCTCCGCCGTCCAGCTTTCATCCCACCAGTTCCGGCAGGGGCTTGTACTGCTCGTCCACCAGATACCGCGGCCGCCCGGTCAGATCGTTGATCGTCACCGTCCGCGTATCAATCCCCGCCGCATGATACAACGTCGCAAACACCTCCTGGAACTCCACCGGCCGCGCCACCGCCTCACCGCCTAACCGATCCGTCGCCCCGATCACCTGACCATGCTGCATCCCCCCGCACGCCAGCGCCGCACACGACACCCGCGGCCAGTGATCCCGGCCCCCGTCCTTGTTCACCTGCGGCGTCCGCCCGAACTCACCCCACACCACCACACTCACATCCTTATCCAGCCCGCTCGCATGCAGGTCCTCCACCAACGCACTCAACCCGTTGTCCAGCTGCGGAAACACTTCCCGAGCCTGACGGAAATTCGCACTGTGCCAGTCCCACCGGTTGAACCCTAGCGTCACACACCGCACCCCGGCCTCCACCAACCGCCGCGCCATCAGAAACTGCTCCGGACACTCCGGCCCGCCGTCATCCCGACACTTCATCGTCCCCCCACCATACCTCGCCCGAACCCTCGGATCCTCCTTGTCCAGGTTCAATGCCTCCGACAACCGGCTGCTCGTCAGCACCCCCATCGCCTGCTGCTGAAACGCATCCATCGCCCCCATCATCCCGCTGTTGTCCACATCCCGCCGCATCGCATCAAAACTCGTCAGCAGCGTCCGCCGGTCCGCTAGCCGATCCAGCGAAATATTGTTCAGCACCAGATCCCCAGACCCCCCGCCATTCGGCTGAAACGGCGCGTGCGCCGGCCCCAGAAACCCAGGCTGCCCCGGATTCGCCCACGGACCATGCCCCATCTTCGGCGACAATCCCACAAACGCCGGCACCCCGTTCCCCCCCGATCCCTGCAGCCGCGACATCACCGACCCAATACTCGGCCAACCCCCAGGCGGAGCCACCTGCGCCCCGCGCCCCGTCAGACACTGCTCCGCCGCATGATCCCCCTTCGCCCCCACCATGCTCCGGATGATACTGAACTTATCCATCATCGCCGCCATCTTCGGAAACAACTCGCACACCTCCACCCCAGGCACCTTCGTCCGGATCGGCCGGAACTCACCCCGAATCTCCGCAGGCGCATCCATCTTCAAATCCCACATGTCCTGATGCGGCGGACCACCCGGCAGAAAAATCATGATGATCGACTTCCCGCTCCCTCCCTTCTGCCCAGCCTCCGCTCGCAGCATCTCCGGCATCGTCATCCCCCCAAGCCCAAGCGCCCCCATCCGCAGAAACCCACGACGACTCATCCCGTCACAGAAACGGGAAGTTTTGGATCCGGTAATGCTCAACATGGCAGCAAAGGGGGGAAAGAAAGTTGAGTTCGGCGGAATTTCGCAAACGCCGCACCCAGTCGGCAGAAGCACCGGCTGGCCACTGTGGCGCGCCGTTCCCTTAAGGTTCCCGAATCATCCCTCTTTCGATCGCCCCGCCGATTTTTATCCCGCATTCATGGAACGCCCCCGCAGCCGCGGATCACCGCACCATCGCAAAAACCAGTTGCACCCCCCGTTTCACGCGATATGGCTCCCCCCACGGAAGTTTCCGAGACCCGGTCTGCGCGGTTAGCTCAGTGGTAGAGCATCACCTTGACACGGTGGGGGTCACAGGTTCGAACCCTGTATCGCGCACCATTCCCATAAGGGATTCCGTTTAGCCGTGCAATAAAGCCGTGCAATAAAAACCCATCCGGCACCCCCTGCCCGGCTCCCACCGGCTCCACAGGCTCACCACGTCGCTCTCCTCGACGACCACGTCGTCTCCGCCCTCAGACCGGAACTCCGGCTCCTTCGACGATCTCATCTTCGACCCCATCTTCGATCTCACTGTCGATCCCCTCGACGACTTCGCCGCCCACGCCTCTCCGCTCACCTCGCCTCCGGAGTCGTCGCCGTCCCTGCCCCGTCCGCACCACCGGCTCCCCACCGGA
>JAIXPK010000403.1 GCA_027486335.1 Verrucomicrobiaceae bacterium
CGCATGGGCCGGGAGGGCCGCAGCCGGTGGAGAGCCTGTGCATTCATTTTCATCCTAACTGGCTGGGGCACGGGTGGCTGGACATGCCGGCGATGCAGCAGGTGAAGCGGCTGCTGGAGCGGGCGGCGTTAGGATTGCACATCACGGGGCGGACGCGGGATGATGTGGAGAAGCTGCTGCTGCAGTGTCCGGAGCAGAGCGGGTTGCCGCGGGTGATCACGGTGCTGCAGATCCTGCAGCGGCTGGCGGTTTCGAAGGAACTGCAGGCGATAGCGTCGCGGGGGTTTGCGCCGGAGCTGGATCCGCGGGATGAGGACCGGGTGAACCGGGTGGTGCAGTACATTCAGAAGCATCTGGATGAGACGATTTATCTGGAGAGCCTAGCGGAGCTGGTGCATTTGAGTCCGGGGGCGTTCAGCCGATTTTTCAAGACGAGGACGGGGAAGACGGTGCCCGGGTTCATCAATGAGCTGAGGATCGGGCGGGCGTGCCGGCTGCTGGCGGAGACGGATCTGCCGGTGACGTCGATTGCGCTGAGCTGCGGGTTTACGAACCTAGCTAATTTCAACCGGCAGTTTCTGAGATTGAAGCGGGTGCCGCCGCGGGACTGGCGGCGGAGGTTTTCGAGCTGAGGGGAAGTGACGAAGGGAGTGATATGAAGAGAGGGACGCGCCGCGAGATGCTGAGGAGAGTGGTGGCGGTGCCGTGGGTGGGTGCGGGGGTGATGGGGAAGGAGGGTGTGGTGGAGGGGAAGGGGAAGGCGGAGTTGAGGTTCGGGGTGATTGCGGATGTGCATCAGGATGTGATGCCGGACGGGGTGGAGAGGGTCGGGGCGTTTGTGAGGGCGATGGAGGAAGCGGGGGTGGATTTTGTGGTGCAGTTGGGGGATTTCTGTGTGCCGCACGAGCGGAACCGCGGGTTCATGGAGGTGTGGAACGGCTACAAAGGGCGGCGGTATGGCGTGCTAGGGAATCATGACATGGATGGCGGGTACACGCGGGAGCAGGCGGCGGCATTCTTCGGGATGCCGGAGCGGCGGTATGGGTTTGAGGCGGGGAAGTGGCGGGGGATTGTGCTGGATGGGAATGAGCCTGGGGGGAAGGCTCGCGGGTATGCGCGGTATGTGAGTGAGGGGCAGCTGAAGTGGCTGGAGGAGCAGCTGGCGGCGGATGGGAGGCCGGCGTTTGTGTTCATTCATCAGCCGGTGGACGGGGAGAACGACGGTTGTGTGGAGAACGGGGCGGCGGTTAGGGCGGTGCTGGAGAAGGCGCAGCGGGAGCGACCGGGGGTGGTGGCGGCGGTGATTTCGGGGCACCGGCATCTGGATTATGCGAAGGAGATCGGGGGAGTGCGGTATCTTGAGATCAACAGTGCGTCGTACTGGTGGCTGAATGCGAAGGCGGCGGCGCGGGAGACCTTTCCTGCGGAGGTGCACCGGCGGCATCCGAATCTAAAGTCGGTGGCGGCGTATCGGGATCCGTTGTGGGCGGTGGTGACGGTGACGGAGGGGGGGAGTGAGTTAGTGGTGACGGGGCGGAGCAGTGAATGGGTGGGGCCGGATCCGTGGGTGCGGGGAGAGACGGTGAGGTGGCCGCGGGAGGAGCTGCATCCGGGGATTGGCGACCGGCGGTTTGTGCTGCGGGGGAAGGGGTGAGGGTCAGGGGGATTCGGGGGGGTTATTCTCCCGGGGGGTGAGGCGAGGCGAATTTGAGGCCGACGACGCCTGCGACGATGAGGACGAGGCAGGCGAGGCGGAGGGCGGAGCGTGGTTCTTGGAAGCAGAGCATGCCGACGAGGGCGGTGCCGGCAGCGCCGATGCCAGTCCAGACGGCGTAGGCGGTGCCGAGGGGGATGGTGCGGAGGGCGAGGGAGAGGAGGGCGAAGCTGGCGGCCATGGCGGCGAGGGTGGCGGCGCTGATGAGAGGTTTGGAGAAGCCGTCGGAGAATTTGAGGCCGATGGCCCAGCCGATTTCGAGGATGCCGGCGATGATGAGGTAGGTCCAGGCCATGGGGTGGTTAGGTTAGGTTTGAGGAAAGTCAGGAGAGAAGGAAGAGACGGAGGGGAAGGGAGTGAGCGGGGAGCGGGCTTCCTGTTCGAAGGCACCTTTGCGATTGGCGGAGCGGATGCGGAGGAGGTCCGGGTGGCAGTCGTGCATGAGAGGGGAGGCGAGGAGATCGTCGAGGGTGCGGCGGTCCCATGCGGAGAGAGGAGGGCTGTCGGGGTGGTCGATCCAGTCCATGAGCCATGGGGCGACGTGGCGCGGCGAGAGGGCGCGGAGGTGGCGGAGGATGAGGAAGCCGGCGGGGTCGGTGTCGCCGAAGTGCCAGTGCGGGAGCGAGGGCGGGAGAGCGGTTAGGAGGAGACGGACGGCTTTGGTGGGGAAGGACGAGGCGATGATGAGGGAGTCGCGGGAGACGTTGCGTGCGGCGAGGTGGAGGAAGGAAGTTTTGTGGTTTTCGACGGAGATGATGCGAGAGGCTGAGGTGGAGATGGAGGAGGCGCGGGCGAGGTCAGCGGCGGTTATGGAGAGCCCGTGGCGGAGGGCGTCGGAGTGGAGGCGGGCGCCGTCGGGAAATGTCAGGGAGAGAGGGCCGTCGAAGAGGAGACGGCTGTTGGAGGAGATGAGGCCGAGGCTTTCGAGGGGCGTGGGTTTTCCGGTGAGGGAGGAGAGTGCGGCGGCGAGGGCGCGGTGGTGGCGTTCGATGGTTTTGGTAGGGCGGCCGAGGGCGATGTCGGCGTCGCGGACGAGCGTGGCTGGGGGCCACGGAGTGGAGGTGAGGTCGAAGACGAGGGAGAGGAAAGAGCGGAGGGCGTCGGGGTTCTTCCAGTGACAGGGGCGGAGCGGGCGGCCGGCGGAGAATGCGGTGGTGAGGGCGGCGCACCAGCGGGGCCATTCGTCCGGGAATAGCGGGTGTGGAGTGGATTGGAAGGAGGCGACGACGGCGAGAGAGGCAGCTAGGGAATTGGCGGGAGCCTGGGAGTTGAAGAGACTGAGGAGCCATGACTCCGAGCTGATAGGGAGACGGATGCGAGTGATGGAGAGCTGGTGGCGGCCGCGGGTGAGGGAGAGGAAGCCGGAGGAAGCGAGCTGGAGGGCTTCGCGGGCGGCGTGGTGGCGGAGTTC
>JAIXPK010000233.1 GCA_027486335.1 Verrucomicrobiaceae bacterium
GCAAAGCAGCCGAAGCTCAAAGCGCGTCCGCGGGCGGCAGATCAAGCGCCTGCGAGCCATCATGCCACAGGGCGATTGCGGCCCCTGACTATAATTACTAGGTTAACGCATATGGGGCGATGCCCCAGGCTGGTATGGATTTGCGCCGTTGGCGCGTAGGACGCGGGGGGGATGAAAATTGAAAATAGTGAATAGTAAAAGGGGGCGTGTTGGGAGAGGGGGTGGGAACCACTGATTTCACGAATTGGCACGGATGGGCAGGTGGGGATGCTTGTTGGGGAGTGGGCGTGTTGAAAGGGCGTGCCTCGCGCACTCCGTGCGCGAGAGAGAGCTGTAATTCTGACAGCAGTCCAGAGCCTGCGGCTAGCTTGTTCGGAGGGGGCGTGTTGGGAGAAGGGCTGGCGCCCCTGCCGGGGCGGAGGGTTGTTATAATGTTAGACCGGTGGCTGACGCCACCGGCTAATCTCTGTCAAGCCTTCGGCTTGGGGGTGCGGCTGGGAGGTGTTGAGATGCGAGAGGAGGCGGGGATGGGTGTTAGCGCGGGGAGATGCGGAGGCGGAAGTAGTGGGTGCCGGGCGGGGGAGGGGAGGGGGAGAGGAGGGTGGTCCATGAGCGGCCGTCGGAGGGTTCGGAGGAGGAGGAGTCGGGGAAGAAGGAGGAGGCTGGGGACCATGAGGTGAGGTTGGAGGAGACCTCTGGGGTGATGGTGACGTCTTCGGCGGCGGGGTTAGCGGGGAAGGACCATGAGAGCTGGTTGTTGGCGAGGGAGAGGGAGGGGAGGGAGGGGCCGGAGGCGGGGAGGTTGAGGCCGAGGGCGTGGGCGGCGAGGTTAGGGAAGCCGTCGTGGTTGTCGTCGGCGAGTGGGTTGCCGGAGAAGGTGATGGCGTCGGAGGTGCCGGGGGAACCGCCGGGGTTGGTGGATGGGCGCCAGTTGGCTGGGTTGGCGGGGTCGGGTCTGGTGAGCGGGCGGATGAGCGTGAGGGAAGGGCCGTTGCCGTCTGGGGATTGGGGCCATGGGGTGATGTCGTCCCATGAGAATTCGGAGATGACGGCGTTGTTGGCGGCGCGGAGACGGAGGGATTCGCCGCCGTTGTCGAGACGCGAGGCGTTGGAGAATTCGCCGAGGATGCGTGGTGGGGAGGGGAAGTCGGCGGCGCGGGCGGCGAGGATGGCGCGTTCGCCTGGGGCGAGGGAAGTGCCGATGGGGAAGGTGAACTGGATGCCGGAGTCGAAGGTGGCTCCGGAGAGGTCGATGGGTTGGGAGGAGATGTTGAGGAGTTCGAGGAATTCGCCGGGGTCGTCGGGGCCTGGAGGGTTGTAGTGGATTTCGGAGATGACGAGATTGGTGCTGGAGGCTGGGGTGCCGAGGTTGAAGACGGCGTCGTTGAGACCGGACCAGCGGTTGGTGGTGGTGAGCGTGCGTGCTTTGACGCGGGTGGAGGACGCGATGGGGATGGGGGAGAGGTAGCGGGTGCCGATGGCGGTGTTGGTGGGGGATCTGGGGTCGGATCCATCGGTGGTGAAGTAGATGGTTCCGGCGAGGCCGGAGGTGTTAGTAAGGGAGAGATTGAAGGGGGTGGGTTGGGGGCCAGGGGAGGCGGAGAAGACGGGAGGGAGGACGTATTGGGAATCGATCCAGTTGGCGCGCTGGACGAGGAAGGATTTCATGGAGGTAAGGCCGGAGGTCCATGAGGCGGAGGAGACACCTTGAGCGTTGGCGATTTCGGTGGTGATGGCGGCGGCCTGGGAATCGACGATGGCCTGCATGGAGGCGTTGGAGAGCGGGCCGCGGCGGAGGTCGAACCAGCGGTCGATGTACTCATTGAGAAAGTCCGGGTCGGCGAAGAGCCGTGGGTACCAGAGTTCGGACTGGCGGAAGTAGAGAGTGGTCGCGGGTGTTCCGGAGAGGTGATAGGCTCCGTTATTGAAGTCCCACATGGGGCCCATGCGGATGCGTCGGTCGGAGGACGAGACCCATGGGTACATGCTGAGGAGGAGCCCGTCGCCCTGGCGGGCGAGATTGAGGAGCTGGAAGTAGTCGATGAAGTCGCGGGTATCGAGGAAGCGGCGGTAGCCGGTGGTGGGGTCGCGCCAGCGCGTGTTGTCGTAGAGTGCGTTTTCGAACTGGAGGTACCATGCTTCGATGGCGGCGCGCTGGGTGGTGGTGATTTCGTAGCCGCCGGGGTCTTCGAAATTGATGAAGCAGTTGGATTGGCGGGGGATGTCGTCGCCGGACTGGGTGGGGTTGTTGGGGGTGGTCTGGAGGATGCGGTTAGGGCCGGCGGTGCGGAAGAACTGAGGGGAAGTGGCTCCGTTGGCGGCGGGGAAGCCGTTGATGGGTTCGGCGTCCATGCGGTTGAAGGAATGGAGCCAGCCGCCGGAGGTGCCGTCGGCTGAGAGCGGTTCGAAGTCGACTCGGGCGGGGTCGCGTTTGACCTCTTCGACGAGTGCGTAGAGACCGCGGCGGTCGGAGACATCGAGGTCGCCGCCGTTTTCGTTGACGAAGACCTCGATGAAGCGGTAGCGCGGGGCGTAGCGTCCGGTGAGGCGGCTGAGGTCCCAGATGAACGTATTGAAGATCATCGTGGTGTCGTAGGACGGGTGCGGGTGGTAGAGAATCCAGTCGGATTCGCTAGGCATGCCGAGGAGCGGGAGGTGTCGGTCGTTATTGAGATCGTCCCATGTTTCGAGGGCGTAGGGTTTGGGGAACCATGTGGAGGAGAAGGCTCCGCGGACGCGCAGGCCGGCGCGGGTGGCGGTGGAGGCTGGGCCGAGGAGGAAGGCGCGGTTGGAAGCGGGGTTGCGGTCGTAGAGGAGGAAGAGGGCGGGTTGGAGGGCGCGCTGACGGAGTCCTGCGCCGGTTTGGTTATTGGTGGTCCAGCCCTTGTCGGGGATGGTGCCGGCGTTGAAGTTGTCGATGAGGAGGATGGGGAGCGGGGACGTGCGGGAGGCGAGGGCTGAGGAGAGCCGGAGGTAGCCTGAGGAGGCGGGTGGGCTGAGCGTGCCGGAGAGGGAGGCGACGGCGCGGACCATGGTGGAGGCGGATAGTTGGAGTGGGGCGGTGTAGAGTTGCGCGGAGGCGGGCGAGGGGAGGGTGCCGTTGGTGGTGAAGAGGATGACGGCTCCGGGGGTGGGTGAGGTGAGCGTTAGGGATAGCGAGCCGGTGAACGTGCCTGCGGGTTGGGAGAAGGTGACAGGTTCGGGCGGGGCGGGCGTGCAGTTGACCGAGGCGAGGAGGCCGATGTTGAGGACTGGGCGAGCGGGGTCGTTGGAGTTGAGGAGGAGTTGGGCGGACCAGCAGCCTTCGAGGTTAGCGGGATTGAAGGAGAGATTGATGGTGCCGGAGGCGCCGGGAGCGACGGAGGGCGGGAATGAGGTTAGGGAGAAGCGGGCGGCTCCGGAGCCGGTGATGACGGGATTGGATAGGGTGAGCGGGATGGAAGTGCCGGTGTTGCGGATGGTGACTGACCGGGTGACGATGCCGGGTTGGGTGGGGAAGTTGCCGAAATCGACGAGGGAAGGCGAGGCTTCGAGTCTGACGGTGATGGGAGGCGGGGTGTAGGCGAAGGCGATTTCGCCGAGGCCGACGCGGTCGCCTCCGGCGGTGCCGGTGCCAGTGAAGTAGTTGTCGGTGCAGGTGAATTCGACGTAGCGGGCGGTGAGCGGGGTGAGCGGGCGGCTGTCGCGGGTGATGTCGGATTTGAGGGCGGAGAATGGGCCTTGAGGGGGGATGGAGCGGCTGAAGCCGGAGGGGCCTTCGGCGTTGGTGGCGAAGCGGAGCGAGAACGTTTTGAGACCGTTGTCGTTGCCGGTGGTGTAGCCCCATGTGCTGATTTCGGTGAGGTAGCGGTCGGTGCCGAGATCGATGAGGAGGATGGGTGGGGGGCGGACGGCGAGGTAGTCGGAGGGGTAGCCGCCGGGGTCGGTGGTGACCCACGTCTGGCCGGGGAAGCCGTCGTGGGGCGGGGTGGCGGAGAACCCGATGCCGGGGCCCTGGTGGAGTCGCTCGAGGGGGTAGAAGGCTTCCGAGTTGGGGCTGGTGATGCTGACTGGGGTGTAGAAGTCGGCGGCTGGGGCGATGAGGGCCAGAGCGGTGAGGAGCGTGGAGATGATGATGGGCAGCGACCTCATGGGGCAACGGTATGGCGGAATGGGGGGTAAGTCCATGCCAGTGGGGAGCAGGAACGGGGCCGCGGGGAGCGCGGGAGATGGCGGTGGGAGGCCGCTGGGGCTGAGGGCGTCAGCCGTTGGCGTGGAGGAACTTGAGGAAGGCGGCGAGGGTTTCGTCGCTGACGTGGTGTTCGATGCCTTCGGCGTCGCGTTCAGCGGTTTCGCGGCGGACCCCGAGGGCGCGGAGGAAGGCGGTGACGGTTTCGTGGCGGGATTTGCAGTCGCGTGCGAGGGCGGCTCCGGTTTCGGTGAGGAAGATGGAGCGGTAGGGTTCGGAGCGGACGAAGCCTTGGCGCTGGAGTCTGGTGATGGTGCGGCTGACGGTGACGTGGGTGACGCCGAGGGTTCGGGCGAGGTCGACGACGCGGGCTTCGCCGGTGAGGGTGATGAGGTCGGCGATGGCTTCGACGTAGTCTTCGGCGATTTCGCGGGC
>JAIXPK010000415.1 GCA_027486335.1 Verrucomicrobiaceae bacterium
CCGGCATTGGAAGCGTCCACGTAACCGGACTCGCCCGGCCTCGCGAACGGATTCATCCCGCTCGCCAGTTCATCGGCATCGAGGTACCCGTTTCCGTTAGTGTCCACTCGGTACATCGCCACCCGGAAATAGCGGGACGACGAGAGCGGAGAAGGGCTGCCATTCCCGAGCGCAGGCGGCAATCCCAAGGGCAGCGTTGCCGCGGCAATCAGTTGCGGCAGGCCCCCGAGAATCGCGTCAAACTCCCGCTGCTGCTCCAAAGTCAGCGCGGCCTTGCCCGGCTCCGTCGCCCCGATCGGTGCCGTCACCACCCGCGTCGAAAGTGCCGCGCAGCGCAACCCCGTTGCCGTCGGAAAATCCGCAAACCCCTCGAACGTCACCCGCGGAAATGCCACCTCCGCGACCGCCACCCACGGACTCGCGCCGCCCACCAGCAACCGCACGTGCGTCCCCGGTGACTCCGACACCTCAATTGTCAGCGGCAGCAACACCGTTCCTCCCGCAGCCGGAGGCGAAGCCCCAACCGACGACCCAGCCGGCACCACACGGACTTCAGCCCCCACCACCGTCCCAGTCAGACCCAGTGGCCAGCTCACCGCCGTACTCCGTGCATAAATAGCAGACCCCGGAACCGTCGCAAACGTCATCCCGCTCGCCCCATCCGGGACTTCAAGGCAGTAGATTTCACCGGGACGCGCCGGAACCTCAATCAGATACCGGTCACCTTCTTTGATCACCTTGGCAGCGAAGCGAACCGGAGCTTTCGGAGGAACAGGCTCCTCAGCAATCACCGATATAGCCGCCATCAAAGCAGCCACCAGAAAGGCCCAGAAGCCGCGCGTGGGGGGGCGAATTGAGAACATCAAGTTGCTGATTGCTATCGCAACCGGGCGCATTTCGCAACCCCCTGTTCCGCCATCACCCGAAACACCAACCGCGAACGACGATCAGCCTGAACCGGAATCCCGCAGCCATCAGCGCCACCCGCGCCCGGGTTTCCGACCTCCGCCCGCAACCACGCCGTCCCCCTCCCGCCCGCTGACCGCCCACCCGCCCGCTCCCATCAGCGGGTCACCTTCACCCTCAGAAACCGCCGCACTCCATCCGCCGGCACCGTCGCCCGTACCGTCCGCACGCGGCCCGACTCCCCTAGCACCGTCACCGTCGCCGGCGCATTACTCCACGTCCCAAGGTCCTCACTCCACTGCACCGCCGTCACCACGTCAGTCGCATCCAGATTGATCCGGTAATCCACCGCCAGCAATCCTTCGTCCACATCTCCAGCCGTCACAGCGTCACTCCCTGCACGCCGCGGATCGGTCGCAAACGCATACTCCAGCAGGTTCGCCACCCCATCCCGATCCGGGTCCGCCAGTTCGCCCGCCACCACCGGATTCCCAGCCTCCGCTCCAAACTGCGCCGACCGCCAGCTGTCATACGGCGTCGGCAGCGCCACGTCCGCCACCGCATCGTCAAACGTCACCACCTGCCCGTCACTCGCCGTCAGCCGCAATCCATAACGACCACTCACCGGAAACGTCACCGCCGTATCCGTCGACGTCCCGTTCGCAAACACCGGAATCCCCGGCCCGCCCACCGCCTGCCACTGCATCGTCAGCACCGCCGGAGCCGGCATCCCATCGTCCGCCACCGTCGCATCCAGCATCCACGGCCCGCCACCACTCAGCGCCACCCCCGCGTCCACCGCAGGCCCCAGATTCACCACCGGCCCGTGATTCAGTATCCTCACATTGTCTACCACCACCGCCGCCAGCGTCCCCCCGCCGGTGCTCCCGCTCGCCGCCGCAATCCCCGCAAACGCCGCCGCATTCATCGCCACCGTCTGCGTCCCCACCGTCGTCCACACCCCCGGCACACCCCCATTGTCAGGAGCCGTCTCCCCCGTAAACACATTCCCGCTCCTGACCAGCCGCACCCATCGCGGAAACGTCCCCGTCCCCGTCGTATTCGTGCTCGCCGCCCCAGTCGTCGCCCGACTGATGAACCTCGTCGCCGGTGTCTTCGTGATCCCGATAAACGCATGCCGCGACCCTCCGTCACTCAGGCTCTCCCGGATCATCAGCCCCGCACGGTTGTCCGATGTCGAACTCCCGCCCGTTCCTATGCTCACCACCCGCGCCACTAACGTCGCATCACCGCTCATTGCCTGCTGCACAAACACAAACTGATCCGCCGTCCCCGTGCTCGCAATCGCCGCCCCTCCCGCCGTCACATTGTACGTCCCCGCCACACCCCCAGCCGTAAACCCAGTCGTCGCCGGCGCATTACCGAACCGCGCCACACTGAAACTCGGCACCACCGGAGCCGGTGCCACCTGCACCGTCACGTCCGCCGTCGCCGTCGTCCCATGCGTCGCACTCGCTCGCAGCACATACACCCCATTCACCGGAAAACTCACCGCCGTCCGCCGCAACCCAGGCGTCTCAATCACCGCCGCCCCAGGCCCCGAAACCTGACTCCACACCACCGCCGGATGCACCGTCCCGCTCGGCAACTCCCGCGTCGCCTCCACCTCCGCAATCATCCCCACCCCGGCCGGTATCGCCGCCGTCGCCGTACTCGGCCACACTAGCGTCACCACCGGCGGCGCATCGTCATCCAGAATCGTCACCACCGCCTCAGTCACCGACCCCAGATCATAATCCACCGCATCCACCACAGTCACCACCACGGTCTCATCCGCTTCCTCCACCGTGTCCCGCACCGGAGCCACACTTAGCGTCGCCGTCGTCTGCCCCGCCGGAATCGTCACACTCGCCGGCAATCCCGTATAATCTTCACCAGCCACCGCACTCCCGCTCATCGCCACACTAACCGTCAGTGGCAGATTCACCGCACCTCCACTCCGCGTCACCTCAAACACGCCGCTCCCGCTGCTATCCTCCTCGACCGTCCCCACCACCGCCGCCACCGTCACCACCGCCGCCGACGCATCCGTAATCGTCACCGTATGCGTCGGAATCGCCCCCAGTTGCGCCCCAGTCGGATTCACAAGGGTCACCACAGCCGTCTCCGCCAGCTCCGACACCCCATCCGTCCGAATCACCAGCGGCAGCTTCTTGAACATCTCCCCGGGCGCAAATGTCAGGGTCCCCGGATTCAGATTGAAATCACTCCCGCGCGTCGCCGTCCCGCCCACCGTGAAGGCCACCGTCACCGTCCCGCCCGCCGGCGCATCCAGCGCCGCCATCAGCAGCGGATCCCCTCCATCAGCTTCCTGTCTCGTCGTCGCCGCCACCAGAAAACTCACCCTCGGCACAGGATTCGCCGCCTTGTTGTCGTTGATCGTCAGGGTATGCCGGTACCGCGTCCCGCTCAGCCGCACGCCACTCCCGCCCGTGCTCAGATTCACCAGATCAATGATTGCCGTCTCGTTCCCCTCCACCACACCATCATTCACAATCCGCACCCGAAGCTTCCGCGAGGTCACCCCCGGTGGAAATGTCAGGGTCCCACCCGGGATCATCGCATTCCCCGCCGCCGCATCCGCAAACCGCCAATCCACATCGTCCCCCGTCGCCGTCCCGCCGCGCATCACATAATCCACCGTCACCGTCCCGCTCATCGCCGACGGAAGGGTCACTTCAATATCCCGATACTCCCCGGTCACCGCATCCGGCAACTCCCCGGTCGTCCCCGTCGCCGACACAAATCCCATCGACGGCAGGGTGCTCGCCAGATCATTGTCCTCCAGCAGCAGGGTCGCCTCCACAACTTCCACGCCGTATCCCGCCCCGCCCGCCAGCCGCATCACCACGGTCTCCGTACCCTCACGCAACGCATCATCCAGCGGCGTCACCGGCACATCCACCCCGCTCGCTCCGTCAGGGATCACCGCACTGCCATTCAATAATTGATAGTCCGTCCCGTTCACCGCCGTCCCGCTCATCGTGTACCCCACCGCCAGCGCACCCGTCGTCCCAGCCCTCGAAATGTAAAACGAACTCCCATCCGCCGGCTCCGCCAGCCCGCTGCTGTGCGTGCTCACCGCCACCGGCTCCGCTTCGTCATCCTTCAACCGCATCACCGCCTGCCCATCAAGGTACACCCGGTACGCAGGATCCGGCGTGATCGTCAGGATCACCGTCTCCGTACCCTCCGGCAGCGCATCGTTCAGAACCGGAATCGTCACCGTCACCGCATTCCCCTTCACATCCGTACTCGTCCCAGCCACCGTCACCGTGCCCGAAGGCATCGTGAAATCCTGCCCAGCCGTCGCCGTACCGCTAATCGTGTACCGCACCGTCACGTTCCCCGGTGCCGTCCCCACCGCCGTAATCGTAAATGTCCCGTTCGTGCTCGGCTCACCTGCCGAATTCGCCGTCACCCCCACCAATGGCGCATCCGCATTGTCCTTGATCGTCAGCGCCGCCGAAAAATTCGCCCCCAGCGTGTACGCATTGTCAAACACTGTCAGCGCAAACGTGATCCCTTCGTCTCCCTCCCCATGCCCGTCGTCATAAGGCGTCAGCACCACCGGCACCGTGTCCACCCCCGCAGGAAACGTCACTTCCCCAGGCAGCGCCACATAATCCGTCCCATGAAGCGCCCGCCCCCCCACACCGTAATACACCTTCAGCGTCCCGCTCAGATTCCCCCGCCGCGTCAAGAGCACCACCCCGGTCCCCCGCCCCGCTTCATTCAGAACATCATCGACCGCCGTCACAGACACCACCGGCAGATCATTGTCCGTGATCGTCACCGTCCCGCTCGCCGCCACCGGACTCACCACATACGCCGCATTTGTACTAACCGTCAGAACCGTATCCTCCGGCGCTTCCACCGCACTGTCATCCGTCACCACCAATGGCACCACCACCGAACTCTGCCCCGCAGGAATCGTCACCGTCCCAGGCACCAACTCGCAATCCACGCCGTTCGTCGCCGTCCCGCTGAACGCCACCGAAACCGTCAGCGGCGATCCCGTCGCCCCCGTCCGGCTCACCGTAAACGCCCCGCCATCCCCCGATCCCTCGCCTGCATACACATCCGTCGCCTCAAGGCTCACCACCGGCCGCGTCGTGTCATTGTCAGCAATCGTCAGCATCGCCACCCCGCTGCTCCGCACCTGATAACCGACCCCCGCTGCCAACTGCAGGGTCACCGTCTCAGGCCCCTCCTGCGCCGTGTCATTCACCGCCGCCACCGTCACCGTCAGACTCGCCTGTCCCGCAGGAATCGTAAACGTGTTCATCGTTCCGCTCGCCGCATAATCCGGCGCAAAACTGTAATCCGTCGTCTTCACCGCCGACCCGCCCGCCGGTGCCACCGTCACATCCATCGCCGCCGTCACATCCCCGCTCCGCGTCAGCACAAACGACCCGTTCGCCCCACCCTCCGCCGCATCCACCGCCGTCATCACCACCTCCGGAACACTCGTCGCCGTCCAGTTCAATCCCGTCAATCCGCCACTCGGCACCGTCCCAGGATTCGTAAACCCAGCCGTGAACACATACCCCGTCAGCGTCGCACTCAACGTCCGCGTCCCGCTCTGCAGATCCGCCAGCGCATAACCCCCATTGCTGTCCGTAAAACAATACTTGTCCGTATCACTCGTCACCCGCACCCCTGCCAGCGGCCGCCCCCCAATCGTTATCGTCCCCCGCGCCACCGCACGACCCGGATTCCCGATCGTAATCACCGTGTGCGCCCGCACCGTCCCGCCCTTCAAATCCGAAACCGTCAGCGACACCGTCTGCTGATCCGCCGTCGGAAATACCCGCGTCACACTAGCACTGTTCGGTGCCGCATACCCGTCATTGAAATCCCAGTGATACGCCAGCACATCGCCGTCAGGATCACTCGCACTCGCCGTGAACGTCGCACTCCCGTTCACCGCCACCTGCGTCGCCGTCGCACTCAGCGTCACCACCGGCGCACGATTCCCCGGAAACGGCCCCCGCATCACCGCCACATCCAGCGCCTCAGGCACCGTCCCAGCCTTCCCCAGCACCGTGAAATGCAGGTCACTCTCAAAATCACTGAACGTCCGTCCCACCTGGATCCCCCCGTCACCCTTCCCTCCCGCACTCCCAGGCGTCGTGTCCACAAGGTGCCCCGCATTGCTCCCCAGCCCGCTCATCATCAGCAGCAACTGATCCGGCCAGTTCCCCCCGATCGCCGGATGATACTCCAGATAAAACCGCCGCTGCGCATCCTTGTCCAACCGCAGCGAATAACGCTTCCCTTCCTCAATCCTCGGCTGGTCATACGCATGAATCCGATACACACCATTGTACGCCGCACTCGTCCCCGGCCGGTGCACATACGGATCCTGCAGCCATCCCAGCGACCGCTTGCTGTAACTGTTGTAATGCGCCCCGAACCCGCCACCGCCACCCATCACATCATAACTGTTCCCGTACTCCTGGTTCTCGCCCACCCCGATCGCCGACCCGTCACTCGTCCTCCAGAAATTCGCATGATTCCTCCCTAGCGAATGCCCGCACTCGTGATTCAGCACATCCATCCCGTCCCACGAAACCCACACGCTGTCCCCGCCACCCCACGAAATCCCGCTCAGCCGCGGCCCCTCGTTCACCCGCACAATCGTGCAGTTGAACTGGCTGCTGTCATAACCCATCCGCCTCGCCATCGCCCGCGCGTCACTGTGCACCAACCCCAGCCCGTCCACCTCGCTGTCCTTCGCAATGTACCACGCCTTGCTGTGCGGCATCACAATCAATGGCGTCACCACCGACGTCGTCGTCAGCTTCCCGTAGGACGATTCCAGATAAAACCGCGACACATTCTGCATGTCGCTCCACGCCCGCGCTTCCGTGTTAGGTGCCCGCATCTGGTCAGGATACGTCACCCGGATGTACAGACACCGGAAGTTCCCGATCGCCTCCGACGACGTCCCGGGATAATTGTCATAAAAATACCCAGCCCCGCCCGGCCCGCCGCTCGCCCACCGCTGCGCTTCCTCAAACACCGTCACGTGCGTCCCGTTGCACAACCGGATCACCCGCCCACCCACCTCCACCAGCGGCACCTCCGGCTCCACCACTAACGTCTCCTCAGTCGTCGTCGGCGTCACCGTCCCCGAAACCGGACACGTCTCGTCCACCGGCGTCCCCGCCGCGATCCGCTCCCCAGCCTCCATCTGCCTCACCGGGCTCTCCGCCACCGCCATCTCACGCCCAATCGCCACACCCCTCATCGCCACCCCGCGCCGGCTCACCGCCTCCTCCATCTCCCCGAACACATGCGCCCGGTAACTGTCCCCCTCCGGCGTCTCAAAATACCGCAGCGTCAATTCCGTCCCAGCAGGAACCACCGCACCCTCCACCGGCCTCCCAAAGTACGCCTTGTAATCCCCTCGCCCGCTCACCGGCTTCTCCAGCAATTCCCTCACTTCCTCCGGCAAATCCTGCCGCACCACCGCCCGCACCGCCACCTCCAGCGCCAACCTCGGATTCGTCACAATCAACCGCTCCATCGCCGGCCGCCGAGCCGCCGCCAATCGCACGCCCTCACCCACCATCCCCGCTCGCTCCTCAACCCCAGCACCCACATACCGACCCTCCCACTCCCGAAACGCATGCAGCGCCCCGAAATCCACCTCACCTCGCCCCTGCTTCACCCGCACCCCGAAATCAGCTGCCTCTCCCGCCTCCTTCGCCGCCACCATCTCTACTCGCCCATCCCGTCCCGTCTCCTCAGCCACCACCACTTTCCCACCATCACCAACCGCTGCACGCTTCATCAGCGACACCATCGGTCCACGACTGCACAGCCCGGTCAGCAGCAGCACGCCGGAAACAAAAAGCCATTTCTTCTTCATTGGGGAAACAGGGGGGAGAAAATCTGCCCTCCCCATACCAGATCCCGCCCGCTCTGTCCACTATCCTGAACAACCCTCACTCCACCCGCCGCACCCGGCACCTGCGCCGCGCAAAGGGCTGAACCTTTCATCGGGGTATCCCCATGACAGCGGATTCACCCGCCCCGCACAAACAAATTCCTACCCCTGTTCCGCCCGCGCCCCTTCCCGAATCGCAATCAGTTCCTTCATCACCCCGTGCAACCCACCCGCCCACTCGGACGTCCCGAAAGCATCATGCAGCCGCCGGTAAATCCCGTAAAGCTTCCTGTACGTCTCGTGTCGGCCCCGGTCCGGCATATAAACCCCGTCCCGCACCCGGCACAATTGCTCCTGCGCCCCCTGCACCGAATCAAACCCACTCTCCACCGCTCCCGCTGCCATCGCCCCGAAAATCGCCGCGCCTAGCGCACACGTCTGCTCGCTCTGGCTCACCTTCATCGGCCGCCCCAGCACGTCCGCATAAATCTGCATCAGCGTCGCATTCTTCACCGCCAGCCCGCCCGTACACACAATCTCCTCCAC